>JASFER010000344.1:0-6057 GCA_050124755.1 Desulfobacteraceae bacterium | reverse complement strand
GTTGAGGATGCTGTCAGAATAGTAGAAGAAATTATTAATCAGGATGAGAAGCCCAAATAATAGACATGGACGAGAGAACAATATTTGCCAAAATATAACATTATATATTATGTGTCCGCGGCAATTTCATATTGTGCCGGAACGCTATAAAAGCTATTTTTTACTTCTAACATTCTGAATTTTTATTTAAAATTGAATTTCTATGCTTATTTTTCAAAAAAACATGGTCAAATTTCGTGCTTTTTTGTATCTGAACCGAAATCGGCAGGTACGCCCCTACTATAAATCATATTTTCTATTTATAATCAAATAGTTTTGATATGATACCCGCCAACCTTTAACACCTGCCGAGGTCTGAACAGTTTTAACTTCGTTCCACATTTTGTTTAATTATCATACTTATATGGAATCCATATAAGTTTCTTAGGGAATTATGCAATGAGCCTTGAAAATTTCCGTAATTACTTGGTATCAAACGGTTTAGTTCTCGAAAACCAACTTCCCTATTATAACCAGCGGGTGGATGGTTTCTTACAGTTTTGTAACGCCAAAAATCATCCTTCTGCCCCCCCAAATGCTTGAGCCGTTTCTCATGGGCCTCTGGTATCGGACCGAACTAATTATTTGATATTATGCATGTTATTGTAAAAATGCATGCTTCTTCGTCTTAAGCCCTCATTTACATCCCTAAGAATGCCACTTTAGTTCTGGTGCTGCTAGAAGGCAGCAAGCTGCTTATCAAACACCTTTATTCCTCCACTAGAAAAGGAGCAATATAATCGTTTACAAGCCGAACGTCCGCGCGGATGAGCCACTCCGCTCAATTGATTTTTGGAAATAAATTAAAACCCAATGCTTTTCGCAGTGGCCCGGCCCTTGCTGTCCCCTGGACTGCATGTTTGGCTCAGCGATTATAACGGAAGATCGCTGAGCAAAAGACCTTCTCCCGCCTTTATACGAGACCTTGCGATCTTGATTTCATTCTTTAGCTCTGAAATGGGCATTTTCCAGATACCAGCTTTTGATATTGCTGCAATTGGAGCTCCTTTTTTGGCAATTCCAATTCCAACCTCTGTATGAATTCCAGAAAGAAGGATCAACAGAATTTACGATATTGCTGTAAAATATGAATATATCGAGGGGAGGTTTTGAAACCGCTTCGAACTTCATCTGCCTTCTCCTCCAAGACAGAATACCTTGCTTCGACATTCTGCGGTTCCTTGTCCGATATTCGACATTCCGTTTCAGCGGCCGGGTCTAATCCATCAAATTGGGCAGAAGCATGGTAATTTGCGGAAACATGACCAGCACGATCACCTGCAGCACATCGGCGATGAGGTGAGGGATCACGCCTTTGAAGATCGTCCCGATGGGCACGCCGGAAATGCCTTTGATGATAAACACATTGAGCCCTACCGGCGGTGTGATCAGCCCCATTTCCGTCACCCTGACCACCAGAATCCCGAACCAGATGGGTTCAAAATTCAGGTGCTGGATCAGCGGATAGAATACCGGAATGGTCAGCAATACGATGGCCATGGAATCCATGATGCAGCCCAGCAACATGGTGATGATCAGGATACAGGCGAGCACCACATAACGGTTGACCGGCAGGTCCGATACAATGGAGGCGAATTCCATGGGCAGACGGGTCACCGATAAAAAATACCCGAAAATCATGGCGCCCAGGATGATTAAAAACAGCATACCGGTGGTTTGGACCGTTTCCGCCAGGCTGTGCGTAAAGTTATTCCAGCTCAGCCGTCTGCGGAGCAATGCAAAGAAAAAGGTGCCGAACGCGCCGATGCCCGCCGCCTCTGTGGGAGTGAAAATCCCTTTGTAAATGCCGCCGATGACAACTCCAAAAAGCAGCACTACTTCCCAAGCGCTCTTGAGGGATCCGATCTTTTCTCTAAAGGTGGTTTTGGGCCCGCGGGGCCCGTGGTGGGGTTTGAAAAAGGTCAGGTAACCGATGGTGAAAATATAAAAAACCGCTTCCATGATCCCTGGAATGATGCCGGCCAGGAAGAGCTTTCCAATGGATTGCTCGGTAATGATGCCGTACAGGATCAAAATGACGCTGGGCGGAATCAGGATGCCCACGCTGCCGCCGGCGGCCACGGCCCCGGTGGCCAGGCCGTCATCATATTTGTACTTTTTCATTTCCGGCAGGGCAATGGCGCCAAGGGTTGCCGCAGTGGCCAGGCTGGACCCGCTGATGGCCGCAAAACAGGCGCATGCCACGATGGTGGCCATGGCTACGCCACCCCGGAAATGTCCCATCCATTTATAGACCGCATTAAAAAGGTCCTCGCTCATCCCGGAATTGAAAGCAAAGGCGCCCATCAGGAGAAACAGCGGGATAACGCTCAAACTGTGTTCGGAAAAGGTTGTGTAGGGTACCGTTCTGAGAACACCCAGCGCCGGTTCAAATCCAACCACGGCAGCGAAACCAAAAAATCCCACAATGGCCATACCCGCGCCGATGGGCATCTTGGAAAAAAGCAGAACAATGAGTATGACAATGCCAATAACGCCGATTAAGAATGGATCCATTGTGAAAATACCTCGGTTAAATTTTCGAGAAAGTGCATCAAGGTGATCAGGCTCAGCAGCGCAAAAGCCGCCGTCAAAGAAACCACAAAAGGATATTGCGGAATCAGCAGTACTGCCGAAGTCATCCCTGAATCGCGCTGTTCGAAGATATATAAAAAGCTTTGCCAGGTGATCAGCCCATACAGCGTGAAGACCATTAGGTTTGTCACGCAGGCCACACAGGCACGCAACCGTTTCGGAAAACGATCCATGACAAGCTCGACGCCGATGTGGGCCTTTTCAAAGGCGGTGATGGTCAATGCAAAAGGCACGATCAAAGCCATCATATACTCCACCAGTTCCAGAGCCCCGGGTATGGGGCTGTTGAAAATATAACGCAGGCCCACATCCAGGGCGGTCAGAAACATCATCAGGGCCAGGCATACGGCGGACAGTGCCAGAAAGATTTTTTTGACCGGCCGAATGATTTTACCCATGCCACCGGAAATCAGTTGAAATTCCATGGTTCTCCCCTCAATCGGCCAGGCCCCGGGCAGGGGCCTGGCAGCGGACCTTAACTTGGCTTATTCGGACAAAATGGATAACGTGGCATCCAGAATCGCCTGGGCGTCCTTGTGGCCTTTGGCATTCATATCCTTGACCCATTTGGCCCAGACAGGCTTGCCGCCGACATCGACCCAACGTTGACGCTCTTGCGGGCTCAACTTGAAGATGTTGTCTCCCTGCCCCTTGGATTTAAGCTTCTCCAGGGTTTGGGCTTTCATGGCGTCGAAAAAGTTGTGGCCCCAGAATTTGGAACCTTCCAGACCGCTTACGCCCATGATGGCATCCTGGACATCCTTGGGCAGACGGTTCCATGTGTTCTTGTTCATGGCAATGGAGAAGTAGACGGACGGAAAGGGTACTTGGGTGTAGTATTGGACCACTTCGTAGAAGCGCCACACATTGATGGCCTCCCAGGGAGCCCCCATGCCATCGATGACGCCTTTTTGAAGAGAGATATAGTTGTCCGGCATGGGGATCAGCATGGGCACGCCGCCCAGCGCTTTCATCATATCGGTGGGGGGACCGCCGGTCATTCTGATCTTCATACCTTTGATATCTTCCAGACGCTTTACAGGTTTGTCGCGGGTAATCAGCGAGTAAGGCTCGCTGGTGTAGAACAACAACACCTTGACATCTTTAAACTCTTTCCGGATTTGAGGAAACTTCTCATAAATTTTCCACAGGGCGGCGCTGCCCTCTTCGGCACTGGTAAAGGGCAAAGCCGGCAGACTGATCACATCGGTCAGGGGCGTCATGCCCGGCCAGTAGCCGTGAAAACACCACCCGATATCGGTGATGCCGGTTTTGACCGCATTCCACATGTCTTTGCCTTTGGCCAGGGTCTGACCGTGAAAAGCCTGGATTTGAACCTTGCCGTTGGTGGCCGCTTCCAGATTTTTGAGCCAGGGTTCGACACAATGAACCGTACTCCAGCCGGTGTCGGGATTTTGCTGCGCATATCGCAGCTTGATGGTTTTGGCCGAACCGGTGGTTGCCAAAGCGAGCACCAGACCAACCAGGATGGTTAAAAACAGCGTACACTTCTTCATTCTTCCCTCCTTTTTATCGAGTTGTTTTCACAATCCAGGCGTCAAACCGCAGTCCGGACGCCGGATCGTAATCGCGATTAAAGGCTTCGGGGTAATCCCGGCGCCACTGGTCCATTTCCTGAACACTGACCCTTGATACTTCCACCAGATATCCCGATGTGGCCTGGCCGACACAGCGCTTCGAAGTAGTCCAATCCCCGGAAATGGTGTTGATCGCCCCGCCGCGGTCCAATTTGCCGGGGATAATGGGGTCGTGACGGGCGCCATGGTCCACATAGGCAACCCCGGGCATGACCCGTTCCCATACCCGCGCACCGCATAGCACGGCGCCGCGTTCGTTGTGCACCTTGACGATGTCGCCGTCTTGAATGCCTCGGGCGGACGCATCCCGGGGATTGATCCAGCACGGTTCGTAGAGATAACCATCCCAGCCATTGACCTTGCACGTAATGACCTCCCTGCTCCAGGAGATATCGTCCGCCTGGGAGTGAACCCGCCAGCGGCCGTGGTTGGACATCAGCAACAGCGGGTAGGCGTTGGCCCGCCAGCTGGAAATGCGCTCGTCGTGCATGGCGCTCTTTTCAATCCACTTGGGGATGGGCGGACGCTCTTTGTCGTCGGGATAGTATTTGGCAATGCGTTCCGAGTAGAACTCGAGCCTGCCGCTGGGTGTGGGCAACGGATGCTTTTCCGGATCTTCGTAAAAAGGCCGTAAGCCGACCACATCATTCTGCCAGTCTTCGGCGGTCGGCAGGACCACGTATTGCTTTTCTTCGAACTCATCCCAGGAGATGAAATTCTCCAAGGCCATATTGTCAAAGACCTGTTTTTGCAATTCCCGGATGGTTTTCCCCTCGCTGAATTCCTGTTCCTTACCCAGCTTCTTGGCAATTTCCAGAACGGCTTCGTAATCGCTTTTGGATTCGCCCACCGGTTCGATGGCCTTGGCCTGAATGCTCACGCTGTGGTGCTGGGTGCCCTGGCGGGTGTTGGTGACGATATCGTCCACTTCCAGTGTGGTGTTGGACGGCAAAATAATGTCGGCGTAGAGGCAGTCGTTTTCCAGCCAGGGATGTTGGGCCAGGATAAATTCAATTTGGGGATCCCGCTCGGCGATGATGGTTTCGTTGCCGCAATTCCAGCAGGTGATGCGGCAGGGCGTATCGGTCCACATCATGTGGATTTCGGTGCCGCCTTGTTCGTCGGGCAGCGGATATTGATATTCCACGAACTGATCTTCCACCATCTCTTCGATGCCGCCGTTGCCCCAGAACTTTAAAGGCGGGTCGAGAATGGCCTTGTGGATCAATGTCTTGGGAATCAGCTGCCGGCCCCATGCACGGATGGTGGTCTGGACCGGTTTGGTCAGGCGTTCGCTCAGGGCCGGATTGAAAAACCGGGTGCTGCCCAATCCCTTGGCTCTGGGCATCCCGCCATAGGTGATTTGGGCCTGGTGCACGCCGGGTCCCCCCAGGCCCTGCATGCCGAGGAGAATACACTCCAGACGGGCCGGTTCGTGGGAATACGGTCCCCGGAACATGGATCCGCCGAAGTAATGGGCGATGGAGGTGACCTTGGCGGCGAATTCCCGGGCCAGGGCTTTGATGGTCCATTCGGGCACCCCGCATTTTTTTGAAGCCCACTGTGGCGTCTTGGGGACGCCGTCCGCTTCCCCCATCACGTAGGCTTCCACTTTGTCCATGCCCACGGTGTGCGTTTCGACGTATTTTTTAGCGTAGGTGCCCTCCTTGAGCCACACATGGATAATGGCCAATTGCAGTGCGGCATCCGTATTGGGCAGCACCGGAATCCATTTATCGGCGTGTACGGCCGCCCCATAGTTGAGGTCGGGACAAATATAGATCTGTCTGATGCCGGCCGCTTTCCAAAAATAGCACAGCCGCGA
>JASFER010000343.1:0-6064 GCA_050124755.1 Desulfobacteraceae bacterium | reverse complement strand
AGAAGTATCTGATTTTATAGAAAACTGGCAATCCTCCGATCGGTTGGCCAAGGTGATTCAAAAGGCCGAACAACAGGGGTATATTCCCAGAATTGTAAAGGCTTTGTCGAAACAGGAGTTGCCGGCCCAGTTTTTCTACTTGGCGGTGCAGGAGAGCAACCTGAACCACCGTGCCGTGGGCCCCCCCACAAGGTTCGGCATTGCCAAGGGGATGTGGCAGTTCATCCCGGCCACGGCCGAAAAGTATGGCCTGCGAACCGGTCCTTTAACGGATGAGGCAGTGGTGGATATACTGGATGAACGGCATAACATCCAAAAATCGACCGTGGCAGCCGCTCGATATTTGCGGGATATCTATACCACCGATGCACAGGCATCGGGATTGCTGGTCATGGCATCCTACAACTGGGGAGAGCATCGGGTGATCGATTTGATTAAAACCATGCCGGCCAACCCTCAGGATCGCAATTTCTGGGAATTGATATCCAAATACCGCCATAGAATTCCCGATGAGACTTATGATTATGTTTTTTCGATCTTTTCCGCTGCAGTCATTGGCGAAAACCCACGTCTTTTCGGCTTCGAATTTGACAATCCGCTGGCGAATGCCGGCGTTATCAATTAAACCCACTCAACTACCACGGGTGGTATGGTATGGGGGTAGGAAACCGCCAGGTCTTGTATATGAGGCGGATCAGGATGAAAAGAGCCGTTTAAACAGCTTTGCCTTTTTGTTGCCGGTCTTATGGGATTTTTGTTCTTCTTCCGCAATTTCGGAGGCCGATGAGGGCCTGTGAGCCGGAGCTTCAGGCAATGGATCTTCGACTTCGACCAGGCGACCGCCGCCCAAAAACCTGAATTTCGGCCCCCGGGGGCTCAGGGAAACCTGCATGTCGGGCTGCAACGCCGTTTGGCCGGCAATGGGTATTCCGTTGATTTGTATTGCATTGGTGCCGGTTAAATCTTTAATACAGTATTGATCCTGGCCGAAAAAGATTTGGGCCTGTTGATCGAGCAAGGCCGGATGGTTGATCACAAAATCACAATTGGCCCCTTTTCCCAAGGTAATGGGGAGGGACTGGAACGATTTGAGCGCCGGTCCGTACTGAATCGCGAAGGGGACTTTGATGCTCCGTGCCTTCAGCGGCGGTGATGGTGGCGTCGCAACCGGAGCAGGCTGCGGCGGTGGGGGATGCTGGACGGGCGGAACGGGTTGTGGTGCAGACGGACTGGCCGGAGGCGAGTAAGGCGGTGCTGCAGCTTGCGGTGAAAAGGACGCTTCAGGCGGTTTTGCTTGCTGCGGCGTCTGGGGCGACGGCGCCGGTTGATCGCTGACCTGGGTGAGGAAACTGACCTTTGGCCCCCCTTCGGAAAATGTGATCACATCACCGTCCTTGAGAAAGGCTTCAGTAACGCGCTGACCATTGACGAAGGTGCCGTTGGTGCTTTTATCGATCAGCTTAAAGCGATTGCCTTCCCTAACAATATGAGCGTGCTTGCGAGACAAGGTCACCACATCCTTGGGAAATTGGACCTGGCAATCGGGATGGCGGCCGATGAAGATGTCAGGAATTGAAAAATCCTGGATTTCCCCCTTAAGCGGACCTTCGATGTGGACCAATTGTACGATAATATGTGGAATGTCGCTCATTATGCTTAAGCCCTGTGTTTCACTAAATATAAGCCCTTTAATCCATCCTGCTACGGTTGCCGGCTCTTTTTGATTCTTTCCAATTTTTTGAGCAGTAGGCGGGCTTTTTTCAGATTCTGCTCCACGTCCTTGTAAGCGGGGTCCAGATTGTATACCATCTCCCATTCAGCCACGGCTTGGGCAAGTTGCTGATTGCCGTAATAAACAACACCCTTGTTATAATGGGAATCTTTATAGCTGTTCAGGCTCTGCGTCACGTAGGCCGAGCACTTTTCACATTTATTATCATAGTCCAAGGCCGATTCAAATCCCTTCTTGGCCGACATGAAATCGCCTTTGTTGTAGTCGATAAGCGCATTTTGAAAATAGGCTCTGGAAAGCAGCGTTCGTCCTTCGGCATCTCCGGGATTGGCTTGCAGATACTTTTCGAATTCCGTAATGGCCGCCGAAAAATCGTTGCGATTCAGATAATCGATGCCTTTGGCGCGATAGATTAATGCCGGCCCGGTTTTGGCTTTTTGAATATATGCGTCGCATTCAGCACATTGCGGATCGTAATGGCGAGAGCTTTCAAAGGCTTCGCGAGCAGCGTCGAAATCTTCCTGATCCAAAAGCGCTTTTCCGGATTCGAAATAGGCCCTGGCCAGATAGGTTTGGGTCCGGCTGTCTTTGGGGGCTGCTTCTATGGCTTTGTTCAGTTCAAAAATGGCATCCTCATATTTGGCTTCATTGTAGAGTTCAATGCCGGCATCACGGTATGCACGCGCTTGTTCATCGCCATTGGAATCGGTGGGCGTCGGCGCCTCGGCGATGGATTCCTCAGGCTGCGTCACGGCTGTTTCGGTGGGTGGTGGCGGTTGGACTTCAGGCCGATGAGGGGTGGCCGGGGATTTAACCGCCATTTTTGACGGAGCATGGAAAGGCAGTCCGGCAACCTTTGGCACCTTTACCCGGTCGCCGACTTTGATGCGCGTGGCATCTTCCATTTCGTTATATTGGGCAATGACATGAAATTGTTTATAGTCTCCGTAGTAAATCTGTGCCAATTTTGAAATGCTTTGACCTGGTTCAATGGTGTGCCAGACGAATCCGGTGGTTTTTCTGTCAGTCGCGGATGGTGTACCGGGGGCCATGGTTCCTTGGATATCCGGAATCATGATGGTTTGGCCGGGCGTGAGACGGGTTGCATCCTCCATGTTATTAAAACGGGCGATAATGTTAAATTTTTTGTAGTCTCCGTAGTACTTCTTTGCAATCATGGAGAGACTTTCACCCTTTTGGATTTCATGCACCACATAACCTGGAGCCTTTTTAGGCTTCCTGGAAACCAGCATTTTGGACGCTTTGGGGTGGTCCGGCTGGTATTTCAATGCCGTGAGAAACTCTTTGCGGGCCAGACCGTATTTTCCCTGCCGGTAGTATTTCATACCTAATCTGTATCGTGCGTCGGCAAGTTTGGAAAGCTTCTCGGACAAACGTTCCACGTTTTTGGTGGCTTCAGCATTTTTGGGGTCCACGGTCAAGGCCAACTTGTACTGTTCATTGGCTTCGGCAAGAGCGCCTTTTTCTTCCAAGACTTTTCCTTTTTCAATATACTCTGCCGCTAATTTGGGGTTGGGTTTCGCCTTGCCTGTAAACTTTGGGCAACCCATCAGAAGCAAACTGGAAAGCACAAAAGCAACGAGTGTCGGGATGAAGATTGTTTTTCGTGTCATAAAATCACCTGAATGATAAGCGTTGAAAGGTTTTCAGTCTTCTCTTAAATGTCTTCATATCTCTTTTCAGGATCATATCTCGATGAAGCATAAACGGATTTTCATAAAATGCATTGCCGCCCCTGCGCACCGTTACTGCCAGCTGATAACCGGCTTTCCGGGTCATCAGAACGGCTGAGTGATTGGCCCGGCCGAATGGGTAGGCAAAAATATAGGTGTCTTGATTTAATTTCCGGTCAATAATTTGTTTTGATCTATCGGTCTCCCTGCGCAAGCGCATCAAGTAGGCGTCTTTACTTTCGTCATCGCCTTGTTTCGAAAGGTCACTGTGCAGTATGGTGTGCGAACCAATGGTGAATCCATCGTCTTTAAGCTCTCGCAGTTGCTCCCATGTAATGGCTTTTTTAGATACCCCTACGTAATTGGTGTATATAAATAAAGTTGCCGGATAACCGTATTTTTTTAAAATCGGATAGGCAATTTCATAGACGGAGCGATACCCGTCATCAATGGTGATCATCACCGATTTTTTCGGTAACGGCTCCTTAAAGTTCAGGAACGCCAGGAGCTGTTTTGGACTGACGACATGGTAGCCATTGTCCCTTAAGTATTTCATCTGACGCTCAAAGATGTCCGCGGGTATACACAATGGCGACGAACATCCGTTGCCGAAACGATGGTAACATAGAATGGGTACTTGTTGAACGCCGTGACGGTAAACACCTCCTCTGTTCCGTTGAATCAACGGCACGACAACCCATTCGTCGGGTACCAGTTTTTGGTTAGCCTCTTCAATGACCCATGCTTTGAAAGGGTCACCTAGAAAATTTTCAGCTATGGATTCCGCTGTATCTCCATGCCGGAATTGGTATACGACATAATCCTTAGATCGATAATAAAGCCCGTCTTGAATCTCTACTGGAACGGTGGCGCATCCTGAAATGAATAGAGCAACAAGGGCTGTCCAGATCAGGGATAGAGCAAAGCAATATTTTACCATATAATATGTCGTTCCATTGAATGCCTTCTACGCTGATGAGAAGTGCCGGTGCTAACAATCGCATCGATAAACAAATTTCTCCGGCAATTGTTGTATTAAAATTATTGCTTTTAAATCAAAAGTTTGTTCATATCCGAATAGCATAATAATTGATGATGTGCAACGATTAGCGTTTGATTATTTAGGGTATGCGCTGATAATCCGTCCATAAAAGGACCGTATCTCTTTTGCGGCAACGTGTTCGTATCGCTTAAATGTCGAACCATGTTGACAAACCGCCTGATCTAATACTAAAAATTGCTATTGATGTTAGGACTCATATGCTAAAGCCATCGTTCATGGCCGAGCGGTAAGTAGTAAATATGCCGGCTAATGGCACGGAGTTTAGAGAAGATGACCGCAAATCAGAAGGCTTCAACGACTATGATGTGGCTTAAACAATTGACCACCAGTACATTCTCGTCCATCAATCGGAAGATTGATCGCAGCGAATATCTACGCCGCAATAAGAAACTGATCGCCATTACCGTCACCCTTTGGTGTCTCGTGGTTGTTTGCGGCTTTTTTGTTCTGAATTTAAGAACAAATGACAAGCTGGATCGTTATTTCCAATCGATGTCCACGGCTGTCAACCAGCTGGCTGAAGAGTCCGGCGCCATATTGCTGGAGGCTGAGGTTTTAGGATTAAGCCGCAAGGTAACTGAATTTACGGATGAGCATGCCGCCTTGTTTACGGCGATTTTAAATCACGAAAACAAAGTCATGGCCCATTCTGATCCTGAACAGCTCAACCGGACCTTTGTACCGCTGTTGGCCGAAACCCACTTTAAAAGCATGGACGGTGTTGACATATCCGTCGGTCAGCTGCCTGACGGAACAGACGCCGCTATCTTTACACGGGCAATCACATTCTCCGGTGTGCAAATCGGTAGCGTGGCCACCGGAATTCCGGCGTCTAAAGTCCAATCCATCACTTCCGGCGATTCGATGTATAAAATCATTTTATTGATCGTCTCCACGCTGTTGGCAGGTGTGGCACTGGCCGTTGGCGGACGAAAACGTCCCTTGGCGCCAAAATCCGAATGGGTTGATGATGCTGAAGTTATGGACGGATCCAGGATCGGTCCCTATCGGCTGCGCGAGAAGATTGCTCAAGGTGGTATGGCTGAGCTTTATAAGGCAGACTATTTGCGCCGGGATGGTTTTCGTCGTGCCATGGCCGTTAAACGCGTGTTGCCCCATCTGGCGGAAAATCAGGATTTCATCAATATGTTCATTCGGGAAGCCCGGTTGGCGGCACTGCTGCAGCATCCCAACATTGTTCAGATATTCGATTTCGGCAAGATCCAGAACGCCTACTTCATTGCCATGGAGTATATCGATGGACTCAACCTGGGTCAGATGATAGCACATCTCAAATCAGGCCTGGATGTAGACATGACCATTTTTTTAGGCATCAAGATCAGCCTGGGTTTGGATTACTCACACAAACGCAAAGATGACGAAAGCGGCCTACCACTAGGCATCGTTCACCGGGATATTAGTCCGCAAAACATTCTGGTTTCGACTCAAGGTGAGGTCAAAATTAGTGATTTCGGTATTTCCAAGGCCAATACCGAACCTAGTCTTACCCAAGCCGGCGTTATCAAGGGCAAACTGGGCTACCTTTCACCTGAACAGGCTTTGGGGCAGGTTGTG
>JASFER010000342.1:0-6127 GCA_050124755.1 Desulfobacteraceae bacterium | reverse complement strand
GTTTTCAGTGGCCCCGACAAAGGCTGATTTAGTGCCACCCGTTGCCACTCCCAGCACTTGACCGACAAGGCTGTCACTCCACCCTTTTGCCGTGCCGACAGCTCCTGCGGCAGCCAGATAGGTCTGGAACCCTACCGATGTGCCCGTGATCAGGGTATGGCCGTAGTCGATCACCGTTGATACTGGATCGTTTTCAGTCACGCGCTTGGCGAGGCCGGAAAAAATCTTTTCGGCGAACAGCCAAGAAAACATTTTCCTTAACAATCCCATGATTTGCGAATCTTCGGCCACTTGGGCGGTCTCACTGATTTTGCTTGGCGTGTTTCTGAGCAGACTGTTGCGAATATATGTGTCGCATACGGCGGCGATGCGTTCAAAATCCTCGGTTGCATGGGACGAGACAACCGCTATGTTGGGATTAATGCTTTTTGCGTCCGCTTGAAGGGCGTTACGTCGGCGGTCGTTGATTTTAGCGATGGAAAAATAGTAGGCCCCCGCCGTAGCCCAACCGGAGCTGGTGGCCTGGGATTTAAACTGTTCCAACTCGTCGGTCAAATCGCCCATGGCCTCGGACCGGCTCGTTATGGCCTCCATCACGGCAGTACCGTAATCATCAGCAGCATTGACCAATTCGTCGACATTGGGACTTTGATCGGGATCCACGATGGCGTCCGCTATGGGTATAATGTCATTGATCAGTCGAACAAGGGCATCCTGCCGTTGCTGACAAATTCCGCCTGGAGGACACTCCAGAATGATTTTACCCATTACCTCGTTTTCAATGCCTGTTTGTTCGGGTGCATTAAATTGTAGAACCTTCTCGTTACTTTGCTCATTTTCAATAGATTCGTAAACTTTTCTATCTGGAAGAGACTTATCTTCCCAATACTCAAAGTACGCCTGGACGACCTGGCTTCTTAATATCGAAGCGGCCAATTCTGAGGCGTTCTCCTGTAATTGAGGCGGCGGGCCTGCCACCAGCATGCCGCCTTGCTCTACGAATACATTGACGCCGGTTTCATAGACCGTGTTGGCTCCGTTGATGCTAAAGCCGATGCACGCCAGCAGGGCCACTTGAAACAGTGATACGCCCTTGACGATCGGGGCCAGCATGCTGACCGTCAATGCTCCCCTTATGGGCGTCCAAAGAGTAGAATATCGTTTGCCCAGGGCCTTGCCCTCATGGGCGGTGCCCACGACACCGATGGATATAATCCATACAAAGAGCAGCGAAACGCCGGCCAGGGCGACCGTATTAAAAGCCTCCAGTATGGGAAAAACCATATTTGAAGACACACTGTTGTGTGTTCCGGTGATCACATTTTCCCAACCAGAACCAAAAATGGTGTCGAGCATGCGGCCGCTTAGATCCGTATCCGGTACTTTAGTAGTGCTGGGCAGAGCCATATTATTGCTCCATGTTGATTTGCATCTGGCGCAGTTTTGCGTCCGTTTCGCTATTAAGGCGTCCTGCCATGTTCAAGGCATTTAGGACGAGCAGCTGCTCCATCATGCGCATCTGTTCACGTTCGATGTAGAGCCGGGCCGCGTCCATGTAGAGTTGTTCGCGTTTGAGGCCGGTATCATTGAGGCTCGGTACGGTGGTGGAACTCCAGTTGGGATTGCCGATGCGGCTGTCCACAAGCATATCCACCACGCTGGTGGCGGACATATAGCCGTCCACCACGCCGGCGGGTTCGCCCGTGCCGCCCATGCTTTGCCATTGCTCGGACGCCCAGGCCCCCAGGGGCATGGAGGGTATGCGCCGGGAAACATGGTCGGCCAGCACCTGTTGCACGATGGCCATGTGCCGGTTGCGCAGCTCTCTTTCGGATTCGTATTGGGTGGCTTGCGGTTTTGTCTTTTCGTGGTCGCTCAAAGGTCTGGGCGGTGACGGATCACTTAGGTAGATCACCGATTCCAGCACGGCTTTCTGGTCTTCTTTTTCAACCACACTACCGAACATGGCGTTGGCCAGCTGATCGGCCGCGGGGGCTTCGTCGACCATTGTTTGCAGTTCTTTTTTGGCATCCACCGCTCTGCTGAATCTATTGGCGTGGGCCACGGCCTTTTCGACGGTGCCGGCCTTTATCTTTTGCCTGACCTGGCCGCCGCTGCGCATGCTGGCCCCCAGATCAACGCTTTCACAGCCGGCCGGCGGCATGGATTTGTCCCCATACTGACGGTCGATGATGGATTTTTCCCGGGCCAAGCCTGCGGCTTCAAACAGATCCTTTAAAAGCTGATTCTGGGCCTCGAACATCTGGGTTGTGGATGAGGTTTGCGCCCGTGTTTCCTGCTGCAGGGCCTGGCCGACCTCTTCGATTTTATCGCGGATTCTGGTGGCCTGCAGCAAGGTGTTGTTGCGGGTTTTGACGGCTTCGGCATTTATGAGGCGATCTGTAACTTGGTGTGATTTTTCAATGTGAGGCACTGCACAGCATCCGGCGGAAACGTTGTCGGCAAAAGCGGTTAAAATGATGGCAATTGATATGATCGTTGCAAAGATCTTTCGCATTTATGGCCTCTCTCGTTAACGTTAAATATTTTCGATTTTTACCTGTTCGAGTAGCTCATCTATCAACGTTGCTTCGACATTCTTGGCTTCCTGGTCCAGGCCGCTTTCTTCAAACAGCCTTCTTCGCCTTTCCGCCTCGGTCTGGATCCCGCCCGGCCAATGTTTGGCCAGCAGTTTCAGGGTCTTTTTCACACCAAGCTTTTCAAAAAGCGCATCACGCACCGTCATGTCTTCCTTGGTCGATGAAAAGGCCCATATCGCCATTGGGGATATGGTGTTGGTCAGGGTCTGGTATACGTCTCCCTTTGAGGTGCTCATCAGGGCGACAAAGTTGGCACCTTTTGGACCGGGCTTGCTCAGATTGTTCAAGGAGTGTCTCAGAACACTGTTAAAACCGAAGGTGTCGCACAACCAATTAGCGCTTTTTTTAGTGCCTTTGCCCAATACGATGATGGTTGTGGCCAGCTCAATGATGATCTCCGGGTAATCGTTAAAATGCTGCGAATACAGGCCATAGGATATTTTCCATTTACGCGTCTCCCTTGCTTGCGTTTCAAGATCATCCATAAACTGATTGACGACAGCCTTAAGTTTTGAAACGCGGTGCACTTCGTCGCAGGCGAGTCTTTTGGGAGCGTCAAAAATCTCCTTGATCCGCTTGTATTGGTATTGCCTGTAACGCTGCGGCATTGAGGCGGCATCTTCCGGACGCAGGTAGAATTTGGCGGCCAGAACATATCGGGCCAGCATGTACATTACCGCCGTTTGGCGGTTGGCAACGGCGCCGCCCCGCGGGGCGACCTCGTCCAGATCGAGACTGACGATACGGGCGTCGCCGATGTCGAAGCGTGTGGGCTCTTTGAGTATGGGATAGGCCTGGATGGACTCTGACAGACACCGGGTAAAATGGTTGACCAGCTCCTCTGTGTACATCTTTTTGATATCTTCGCTTTGCTGGCATGCCCCGATGATGTCGCTCAAAAGCGGCACGGCGTATCGCTGGGCACGGGTGGCCTCATGCGTATAGCCCGCATCGAACAGGGCGTCGACCACTTCCCACCAGCTGGTGTCTTTGTCGATGGTTACATCGATACCGGTGACCAGTTCGTCCACCACTTTATCGAATCCCGGCGTATAGGGCTTCGGGGTGGCGCCGTCATCATCGGCCAGCAGGTTGTAACTGCGATCGACGGCCATTCGGGCAAGGCCGGCCACTCCGTCTCCAGGGGCGGTTTTATCCAGGGGGGTGGCGAAAAGAGACAATAGATTGACCAAAAAGCTGATATGGCTCGGCAGGGGCTTTCGACAACCCAGCGGCGTGTCAAAGGGATTGATGGCGTATTGGGGTGTCATCTTCAACCGGTGGTAGGCGGCAAGATGCCTCAGGTGGGGCGGCAGGGCATCTCTTATCACATAAATCATTCCTTTCGATGTCGGGCCGATCTCCAGCATGGACAAAAGCGGGAGCTCAACCAATCCCGGCTGCAGAACAAAGGCCAGGTTAATGGTGCTCAAAAAGACCGACTTGCCGCCGCCCATGGGTGCGCCACCAAGCTCAATCCAGGAGGCCTGCAGGCTCGACAGCGGGGCATAGGGCATCAATTTGCCGTCGGGTGTGCGCAGCAGCAGGCTTCCCGTTTGCCATACGCTCAGCGGCCGCATGGGCACCATCTTGATCACGTCCTTTAGCGGCGGTGCGGCTGCCGGGGCCGGTGAGCGGTCCATCATCGCCGGTATGGTGGCGCACACACCCAGCAGGGGATCGCCGATGCTTTCGGTGGTGTCGCAGGTCCCCCAGGCCTGTACCGCTTCCGACAACACCGAGGCCTGTCCGCTCAAAACTTCAAGCGCATCAGGCGTGTGGACGCTGGTCCAGGTGTCAAAGACGATCTTTAGCTTTACGATGGTCTCGCCGTTCAGGGAGGCTTCCTTGAGCGCATCCACGGCGTTTTTGAACCTTTTGTTGTCGCTGGATGTAAACGCCAGGATACTGGCGATGATGTTCTTGAAATTCATCCCCGCCAAGCCATCGGGCTCGATCAGCATGCTCATGCGCCAGGGAACGCCCTTGCCGGATAAAAACCTGAACAGGCTTTGAAATGGCTTGGGATTTTGGGGATAGGCGGTTATGACCAGCGGCTTGTGGATGGTGTCGCCGATTCTGATGGTGGTGCTGTCGATCTGCTCGCCTTCCCTTGGAAAGAGCTGCTCGGCGATGGATGGATAGAGCAGGCCGTAGTAGTCTTTCTCTCCGGGATCGGGATATGTTCTCGGCAGGGGATCTCCGGGAAGAAGGGCTTTCCATTCTGCGCCGGTAAATTCCGGGCAGGTGATCCGGCGTATGTGCCACAGGGCTCGATGGGCGCTGAGTTTTTCTAAAAACAGGCCCTGGTTCTTAAAGCTTTCCTGGAGAGCCTCGACAAAGCCGTCGTGTTTGTGGCGGATATCGCTCATCACGTGACCGACAAGCTGTTTTTTAGGCGCTGCGGGCGAGTTTACGCACGCTTTGCCCATCTTCTTAAATGCCCGCTTGCGTTCGTTGGGCGGCAGCACGTCGGGCCGGGTCCAGGCCGCAATGTAACAACGCTCCACCGAGCAATACTTGCTCACGGTCTGGTTCCACTCTTTGATGAAATCCTCCAGATCAAGCTTGAGGTTTCTGGCTGTAGTCAGGCATGGCCGGGTGATCTTTTCGACCGCCGTTTTGATGTCTTTGGGATCGTAGTGATATACAATCTGCAGCGCCCTGCCGGATGTGTTGAATTTGCTTTTCAAGGCGGTATCGAGGCCGGTGATAATGTCGTTAAAATCTTCTTTACCGATCTGAGACAGCGCTCCTGAATATTCGAACAGGGTCACCAATGCGCCGGAAGAGGCGCTCAGGGCGTGGTCCGAATCGCAGGTTTCGAGCATGCAGTTGTGATCTATACTGGCGGCGATCCAGTCGGACATCCCCCGCATGAGGTTGTCCATCTGGTAAAACATTTTATCGGTAAATTTATTGCCCATGGCCTCTATCACCTGTTTTTCAGGACCAGCTGATGAATCAGCACGCCGCGTGGGACCTCGCGTTCATCTTCCCTGCTCACGATGGCCGATCCGATCAGGTTTTGGTTGCCTTGTATGCCTTGGCTGTCTTCGTAGGAGATGATCAGCGGTATTTCGATTTTCCACATGCGATGGCCTTTGATGATGCCTTCTTTAAGGATCACCGGCGTTCCGCTCAGTGTCGCCCTGGTCACCAGGCGCTTGGTTATGACCATCTCCAGGTTGCCGCTGCTTTTCATGGATTTGGTTAAGCTTTCAAAACAACCCTTGGTATAGTTGGGCCGCACTCCCATGAGCACATCACGGTAGTTTAAAAAATCAAAGGTGAACGTTTTTGTGACGGTGGCCGACACCCAGTTGAGCAGTTTTTCCTGGCTCATGATGGCCCTGTCGGTGGGGGTCAGTTCAATGACCCGTAAATCTTCGGTTAATGCAAAGTATTGGGGGGGCGGTGTGGAAAAAAAGAGAATGCCGTTTAATATCAGCGAGCAAATCAGTGCAATAACAAGACCAAAGCAAAGTGACACAGAGCGTTTGTACTGGTCGTGATACCAGCGCCGG
>JASFER010000341.1:0-6176 GCA_050124755.1 Desulfobacteraceae bacterium | reverse complement strand
TCGGGGAGTTCGAGATTGGATGAATCCACCATGGGCTGCCCGGATTCACCTTTTGCGGCAATCAGGCGGCCCTCCTTCAACCATTTTTGAACCCCGAACTCTGTTAGGTAAGTCATCTCACTGAATTCTTTGACTGTATATGCTTTAGTGCCGGCTTTTGGCTTTGATGTTTCGGCGACCGGTTTGGGTGTTTTTCGAGCTTGGTCTTTGGGGGGCGTGGTTACTTTTGATATCTCATCGTCCGGAATCATCCATTTTCCGCTTTTTTTAAAGCCTTTAATCTTTTCTGTGCGCAGCCATTTTGAAACGGTGCTGGTTGACACTCCGGTTTGTTGGGCAAATTCCTGGGTGGTCAGAAACTCCTGGGAACTAGACATCCGTACGCTCCTTTCGATTCCCTTTTCTAAAACGATGCATGGGCTGAATCATCTCAAAAAAAATGTGAAGATGCAATAGGTCAATATCGCCCTAACCGGGATCAGGAATTCAGGCTGTCGGTTATTTTTTCAACCGAATCCACCATCTCCCCAGAGATCTCTTCAAGGTGCTCTGGTTTAAGCTGAAGTATTTCCAAGCTTTTCGGATTCAACGGTTCATTGTCAAAAGCCTTTCCGGTGCCGAATTCGGCTTGTTTGGCTGTATAATTGGCTACATGCACGATATGGGCAAGCTGATTGTCACCGGATTCGTCTGGTGCATGGTGGAATCTCATGGCCTCGGCATGGGGGGTGGGCAGCTTCCATTTCTTGCAGAGGTCAAAGGCGATTTCTGTGTGGTCAAATCCTAAAACATGACGCTCGGCCTTGAGAAAGTTCATCTCCTGCTCTTCTAGGAATCGCCTGATATCTTTCTTTTTTTGAACGATGTAATGATCAAGTGCCAATTTTCCGGCGTCATGAATTAATCCGACTGAAAAGGCGTCCCCTTCCAGGCTGGGTGCCCGTCTTTTAGCAATCAATCTTGAAGCCATGGCCACTGCCAAGCTGTGCCGCCATAGCACCCCTGCGTTCAGGGAGTACCCTTTGAGCTGCTTGCCGAGCAAGCTCGATGAAGAGACCATGGTGATGACTTGCTCCAATGTTTCATATCCAAGTACCACGGTGGCCTGGTGGATGGAGTTGACCATGCCGCTCAAACCGTAATAAGCGGAGTTGGCTACCTTGAGGACCTTCGCGGCAATGGCCTGGTCCGTTTCGATGATTTTGGCAATTTCTTTGAAACCGGACTTGGGATCGTCCATCACGCGTCGTGCTTTAAACAGCACTTTGGGCATGGGAGGCAGGTCTTTGATGCGTTTTAAAATTTTTGTTTTGAGATCTTCAACATCCAGGGTGCTTTCACAGCTCTCATCCAATGGTTTGAATACAACACGATCCGAACCGTCCGTATCCGACGTTTCAGGAGGATCAATCTCCTCGGGTTCGCGCAAATCAATGGTCACCTTGCATTTGCACGATGGGCAGGGGAATGAAACCACCTTACCTGCGGGCAGACGATTGTCAGGCAAATTATAGCTGCTTTTACAATTTTTACACGCGACGTTCATTGTTTGTCCTTGTTTGTCCTTTTTTTGACACGGATTTGAGCATGTATCCCTGTTGGGAGTGCATCGTATTACGGTGACCAGTCCTATTATCGGAAGCAGTGGCCCAAAAGTTGAGTTTTAAATCGTATCGATGCGGTAATTATTCCATGGTCCCTATTGTCACATTGACAACCCTGCATCACCTCATTAGGATACACGAAAGTTGATAACCACTGAGGTAAGGAATGAAGCTCACCTTGATGATGGCCGTCACCGTGGACGGCATGATTGCACGCGACCATGCACATTTCCCGGATTGGACATGCAAAGCTGATAAACAATTGTTTAAGCGATTGACCCAAGCATCAGGCGTGGTCATTTTTGGATCCAAGACCTATGACACCATCGGCAGGCCTTTGCCGGGCCGGTTGAACGTTGTGGTGACCCGGCACCCGGAGCGCTATGGCGCTCAAGATGGCGTAATGTTTTATTCCGATTCACCGCAACAGCTTTTACGCGAATTATCCCGAAAAGGTTATGAAGAAGCCATCCTCGCTGGTGGCGCAACCATCAACAACCTCTTTATCAAGCCCCAACTGGTGGATGAATTGCTGTTGACCATTTCACCCAAACTATTCGGCCAGGGCATCACACTTTTTTCAGAACCCTTGGATTTGGATCTGGAACTGATCGGCATGCAACAGCTTGAAGCCGGTAGCGTGCTCCTGCGCTACGGCATTCGCTATAATTGACATTGACCTGGCGATTGGTGCATATAGCCAGGCAATTATCAACACAAACAAAGCGCCGGAATGATAAAGATATGGAACTCAAATTATTTAATACACTGACCCGCAAAAAGGAAATTTTCACGCCCATCGAGCCGCCGCATGTCGGATTGTACACCTGCGGACCGACTGTTTATAATTACGCCCACATCGGAAATCTGCGCACCTATATTTTCGAAGATATCCTCAAACGTGTCCTGATCTATAACGGCTACAAGGTCAAACATGTGATGAACATCACCGACGTGGGCCATCTTACCGGTGACCGCGATATGGGTGAAGACAAACTGGAAAAAGGGGCCCGACGCGAAGGAAAAACCGCATGGGAAATCGCCGATTATTACACCAAAGCCTTTCAGCGGGACCTCAAGCACCTCAATATTCTTGATCCCACCGTCTGGTGTAGAGCCACCGACACCATCGGTGAGCAGATCGGGTTGATCCGCAAACTCGAGGACAAGGGGTACACCTATCGTACCAGTGACGGCATCTATTTCGACACGGCCAAATTCGAGAACTACAACAAATTGTCCCACCAGAACCTGAACGCATTGGAAGAGGGCGCCCGTGTGGAGAAAAACCCGGAAAAACGCAACGCCACCGACTTCGCTCTTTGGAAGTTTTCGCCGCCGGACGTCCAGCGCCAAATGGAGTGGAAATCGCCGTGGGGTGTCGGCTTTCCCGGGTGGCACATTGAGTGTTCGGCCATGAGCATGAAATACCTCGAGCAGATGCTGGACATCCATTGCGGCGGCACCGATCACATCGACGTGCATCATACCAATGAAATCGCCCAGTCCGAGGCGGCTACCGGTAAACCCTTTTTCAATTTTTGGATGCACGGTGCTTTCCTTATTATCAGCGGCGGCAAGAAAATGGCCAAAAGCGAGGGTAATTTTCTGACCCTGGATTCAAGCCTTATTCAAAAAAGGCTGGATCCGCTGGTGTTCCGTTTTGCCGCATTTCAAACCCACTACCGCAAACCCATGGAATACAGCCGCGAGGGGATCGAAGCGGCCCGAAACGGCCTGCAGCATTTGCGCAATCAGGTGCGCACCCTGACCGATGCCGGTCCCGCATCCGAAATTGACCAAGGATATAAAGACAAATTCATCGAGACCCTCAACAACGACCTGAACATGCCCCAGGCTCTAGCCGTGGTCCAAGAGTTGCTCAAATCCGACCTGGAGCCCGGCATTAAGCTGGCCACCATGTTGGACTTCGATCAGGTGCTGGGTTTCGATCTGGACCAGGTGGGGTCGGAGCAGGTCCTGCCCGATGAAATTCAGGCATTGGTGGATGCCCGCCAAAAAGCACGCAAAGGCAAACAATGGGCGCTGTCCGATCAACTGCGCGACCAGATTCAGAACTTGGGGTATGTGGTCCAAGACGGACCCCAGGGAATGAAAGTATTCAAATCCTAAAGGATGCGGGCGGTCAAACGGAAAGTCCCACGGCTTTTTTCTTTTTGAAAAACAGGGTGGCCTGGATCATCAATCCCACCGCGGTTATCCCTGCGGCCGCACCAAACGAGAGCCGATAAGCGCCGGGCTCCGTCATGCCCGAGGCTATCAGAAAATCCACCAGCGGTCCGATGATCAACGTGCCGGGCAAGCCCCAACTGAGAAAAAAGGTGGCGTTGAACCATGCAAATCGACGCGCTCGCAGAGCAGCCGGAATATAGATCGATGCTGTTTCATAGGCCGATGCCATAATGACGGCATCGGCCACCCCTCGCAAAAAACTGGCCAGATAAATGGCCGGTAAGGCGGTGTCCAACCACAAAACCGTCAGACCCGTGATGGCTGCAACCGTTCCGGCCAGCAGCGTACGCTCACGGCCCATGTTTCTACAGAGCCAGCCGACCAGGCACCCCAGGATCACCACGGCAACAGATTGGGTGTTGAGAATGTACCCCACGATGCGGCTGTTCAGCGAAAGTCCAGCCGTCGAGGCAAGGTATTGGGGAAAGACGATGGCAATGGAGTTGCGACCGAAGTTGATAAAGGTCATACCCGCGAGAAAAATCAGGTAGATGTGAAGCGCCTGGACCGAAGCCCGGTCGGAGGCATCCGAGGACCGCTTCGAACCGTGACTGGAGGTCAACTCACCGCCTTCGGGCAGCAGAAAGAGCGGCAACACGGAAAAGAGCATGACACCGGCTGCCAGAAAAAAGAGGGGGCCTTGATAGAAACCCCAACCGGCATATTGCAGACCTAGACCATCGTAAAGCAGGCCGCCCATCCAGATACCGGCAATGCGCCCCAGTCCACCCATGCTGGTCAGTCGTCCCTGGATGGCGCCGCGCTCCGACGCTCGGTACAAATCTGAAATCAATGCGCTCCAGGCGATATTGGACATGGACCAGAAGAGTTCAACAGCAGTGAGGCCGAAAATGATAAAATATCCGGCGGTAAAAGGATCTCCGGGCAATCGATGGAGATACCATACCCCCACGGTGCCCAACGATGCCAACGCTTCACCGGCGATGATCAAAGAGCGACGGATTTGAAAATGATCGGAGATGCGGCCCCAGATCAGGTTTTGGGATAAGATGTTGACCACCATGGGCAAAGTGGCGAACAGGGTGGTGGACGTAACTGAAAGGCCCAAATAGTGCCGCAGGTAGATGGTCAGATAGGCATAAAAAAGACCACGCCGAAACATGGCCAACATCTCAAACGAGGAGAGTCCGATGAATTGTTTGCCCGAATTGCCTATCAAAAACAGACCTCATGAAGATTCAAATAACTTGAAACCTAATTCCTGAAGCCTTAAAGTCAACTCAGCTGTTTAACTCAAAACCATGGGGACATAGACGTGGAACATCCTGTCCGATACCGCCTCCCAAAGCAACCCCAAACGCTCGTCCAAACGATACGGCATTGTTTAGATGGCAATGGGCTGGCCCATGATTGGGGCGATCTCGTCCTTCACCATAAAATCAAAGGATCTGCGGTCCTGTTTCTGCTGACACCGTTTCAGACCGGCGGCAAGGAAGCTTTTGAGCCCTGCCTGCTGCTCAATAAACGATCCCAAAAAGTCCTCCAGCCGGGAGATCTATGCTGCCCCGGCGGCGGAGTGCAACCGCTGGACAAGATCCTTTCAAATGCGCTTTACTGGCCCTTCTCGCCTCTACGCAAATGGCCGGCATGGCAGAAGTGGAAAGCCGAGGATCGCCAAAAGGCGCGAGGACTGGCCCTTTTGTTGACAACGGCCCTGAGGGAGGGGTGGGAGGAGATGCGCCTCAACCCCCTGAAAGTATCCTTTATGGGCCCCCTTCCGGTTCAAAATTTGATCATGTTCAACCGTCAAATCCATCCTCTTGTGGGGTGGGCGCCGCCGAACATGTCACTGTCGCCCAACTGGGAAGTGGAGCGCATCGTCTATATCCCTTTGCGACGTCTTTTCGATCATCGATATTATGCCCGCTACCGAATCAGTTTCAAAACCGAAGAGGGTGACGATCAACGCAAGGAGGATTTTCCCTGCTTCCTTCACCACGGGCGAAAGGGCGAAGAGATTCTGTGGGGTGCCACATTTCGTATTACCATGGATTTCTTGAAACTGGTCTTTGGATTTGAAATGCCGGATCTGAGCGAAGCGCCGGTAATTACTCGGCAGCTGGGGTTGGCCTATCTGAATGGATCATTGATGCAGCCGGAAAAAGATGATCAAAAGAAAAGTATAAGCTAATTATGAAACGTTGCCAAAACTGAGAATAATGACTAGGTTTACAGATGATAATGCTATGCATAAACATCCCCGGCGAAAGATAGGATACCAGAATGCTATCCATCGAAGAGCTGCAAGTAGAGGTTGGCGGCCGAACGATCCTGAACAACATCAGTCTGGAGATTCCC
>JASFER010000340.1:0-6186 GCA_050124755.1 Desulfobacteraceae bacterium | reverse complement strand
GTCCACATGATCCGCAATTCGGTGGATCACGGCCTGGAGACACCCGAAGAGCGCCAAGCTGCGGGTAAATCTCCAGAAGGTGAGATCTGTCTCAAAGCGTTTCACCGCGGCGGAAATATCATTGTTGAAATCAGCGACGACGGCCGTGGGTTGGACCAAAACCGTATCATTAAAAAGGCCAAGGCCAATGGCCTGATCAGTGATGAAAGCAAGCTCAGCGACGATGAGATCAACAACCTCATCTTCCAACCCGGATTTTCCACGGCCAAAGAAGTCTCCGATATTTCAGGACGGGGCGTGGGCATGGATGTGGTTAAGAATGCCATTGAAAAACTTCGCGGCCGTGTGGATATCCACACTCAATCGGGAGCGGGATCCACATTTGTGATCAGTCTGCCACTCACATTGGCCATTATTGAAGGCATGTTGGTGGGTGTAGGGGATGAACGCTATGTTATCCCGGCCCTGTCCATCATCGAATCATTCAGGCCGACTCCCGAACAGTATTCAACAGTGGAAGGCAAGGGTGAAATGATTCTATCGCGAGGCCGTCTGATCCCGATGGTTCGTCTGGAGAAAATTTTTGGCTGCCGCACCGAAGTGAAACACCCCTGGGAGGGTCTGGTGGTAACCGTGGAGTATGACGGCAAGCAGATGTGCATGCTGCTGGACGAACTCCTCGGAAAAGAGGAAGTCGTCATTAAAAGTATGGGTGAAATGATGAAAGCCGTACAGGGCATCGCCGGCGGCGCAATTTTGGGAGATGGGCGTGTCGGCCTGATTCTCGATATGGCCGGCATCTGGAAACTGGCCATGACCTGATACAACGGACATACTTATGAACATCATCGTAGGCGTGGCTGACATGAGGATCAGTGATGACCCGGAAAGTGTGCTGGTTACCTACTCGTTGGGATCGTGCATCGGGATTGCCGTATACGATCCCGTCGTCCAAGTCGGCGGCCTGCTTCACTTCATGCTGCCGGAGTCCAGGCTCGATCCGAATAAGGCTCAGCATAAGCCCTTTATGTTTGCGGATACGGGTATTCCCAGGCTCTTCAAATCCGCATATGAACTCGGCGCACAAAAAGGGCGCATGCGGGTCATTGTCGCGGGAGGTTCCCAGGTGCTCGATCAGCAGGGTTTCTTTAATATCGGCAACCGAAACCAGATGGCGGTGCGTAAAATCTTTCACCGCAACAATGTTATCATCGACTTTTCCGATGTCGGCGGAAGCGCCAACCGCACGTTGCGCCTGGCTGTGAGGGACGGCCAGACCGGTCTCAAGGTATCAGGGCAAGGCGAAAAGAGCATATGACAAACATCAGTGCCATCATTAAAGAGATCGCCAAATTAAAGCCGATTCCCCGGGTGGTGAATCGGATCCTGGCGATCCGGAAGGACCCCGACAGCACCATGGAGGATCTGGCCAACGTGATCAGCCACGATGCCGTGACCACGGCCAATTTGCTTAAAGCGGCCAATTCCGCCTACTACGCCCGCCCCAAACCTTTTGAGTCGGTCCGGCAAGCCGTTGTTTATCTGGGTATGGATGAAGTGGTGGATTTGGTGTTGATGTCCAACAGCGCAGGCAATTTGAAGCGCGCCCAGAAAGGATACGCTCTTGAAGCCGGAGAACTGTGGCGCCATTCGGTATCATCAGCCTTGATATCACGGGAGCTGTCGCAGAAGCTTAAACTTGCCAACACCCATCTCGTGTTTACCAGCGCTTTGCTCAAAGACATCGGCAAAGTCGTTCTGGAGCAGTATGTGGGGGCTTGTGCCCAAGAAATCCACACACTGGTGGAATACGGCAGATTAAGCTTCATAGAAGCGGAAAAACGCGTCATCGGCATCGACCACGCTGAATTGGGAGCCATGACCGCGAAAATATGGCGATTCAGTCCTGAAATGGTGGACATCATTCGTCATCACCACCGGCCGGGCAAGGCCTCAAAGGCAAAGCAGGAGGCTGTTGTGGTCCACCTTAGTGATACCATCTGTATGATGATGGGAATCGGGATCGGCACAGACGGCCTGGCCTATCGATTTGATCAACAGTTGATCCAAAAAGCAGGATTGACCGATGGGGATCTCCAGGAAATCATCGCCGGATTTTCAGAAAAAATCGAGGAGATTGAGAGCTTGACCGCATCCTATTGATTCGTTGAGTTTTCCTCCTGCCATTTGATTGGCTTGAACGAAAACTCCCCTCCCCTGGCGGGAGGGGGTTGGGGGAGGGGGTTAAAGGTTTTGAGCCGTAACTAGGAGTTTGGCCGATGCCGTACAATATTCTCATTGTAGATGATTCCGGGCCCATGCGGGCCGTCATTAAAAAGGTCATAAAAGCTTCAGGCTTTAATATCGGTGAATTCTATGAAGCCGGTACCGGAAAAGAGGCATTGAATGTCCTGGATGCCAATTGGCTGGATCTTGTGCTTTCAGATTATAATATGCCCGACATGAACGGTATCGAAATGCTTCGAGCGATGCAGCAAGATGAGATGATGAAGAATATCCCCGTGGTCATGGTCACTACCGAGGGAAGCAAGGAACGCATCCAGGAATTTATGGAGATGGGTGCCAGCGCCTATATCAAAAAACCGTTTACGCCCGAACAAATCCGATCTCAATTAAATCAACTATTAGGGGGGCCGGAAAATGGACAAGCCAGCAATGACGGCATCGATGAGGGTCTCGATTTCTGAAGTCTTGGAGCAGATGTTTTTTTTACCCATCGACATAATGGACAGAGAAGAAAAAAGGGCTTCTGCCGACTGGAACAATCAAAAGGCAATCACTGTGAGTGTGGCGTTTGAAGGTTCGCCTTCAGGTACTTTTCTATTGACCATACCACATGATTTGGCAACATCCATCACTGCCGACTTTCTGGGGGTATTACCGGAATCTTTATCCACGGAGCAGGTGATCGGAACTGTAAAAGAGATGATTAACATGTTGGCCGGCAATGCGCTGAGTACCTATGATCCCGAGTGTGCATTCAATCTGCGGATTCCGGAAGTCATCTCAGGCGCCTATGGAAACATCAGCAGTATATCAGATGAATCCATCGAAATTGCCATTGAGACCCTGGATAGTTCTATGACGCTCCAGCTATCCATTGCACAATATAGCGCACACGCACAAACACCATAGGTCGTGAGCCAAAATGATAAACAAGAATATACGCGTCTTGATTGTGGACGACTCGGCCGTCGTAAGAAAAGTCCTCACCGAGGAACTGCGCCATGAACGCGGCATCGAAGTTATCGGAACGGCGCCGGACCCATATGTGGCCAGAGATAAAATCGTTCAGCTGAGGCCTGATGTGGTGACGCTCGATATTGAGATGCCGCGCATGGATGGATTGACCTTCCTTAAGAAACTGATGAAACACTATCCGCTGCCGGTAATCGTGGTCAGCTCCCTTACCCAAAAAGGGGGAACCATGGCCATGGAGGCACTGGCTTCCGGTGCCGTGGAGGTCATCTCCAAACCCTCCGCCGCCTACTCAGTAGGAGATATGCGTGTGCAACTGGCGGATAAAATACGAGCGGTGGCCCACGTCGACTTAAAGCATCAGGCCCCACCGGCCAAAACCACCTCTGCGCCGGTCAACAGCACCGTCGCGCTGCGTCAGACCACCAACAAGGTGCTGGCCATCGGTGCTTCCACCGGAGGTACCGAAGCCATAAAAACGGTTCTGACATCCCTGCCCCCAAACGCTCCCGGTGTGGTTATCGTCCAGCACATGCCGGCCAAGTTTACGACTTCTTTTGCACAGCGACTGGACGCCCTTTGCCAAATACGGGTGAAGGAGGCCGCCAATGGAGATACGGTGGCCAATGGAACGGCCCTTCTGGCACCGGGGAATTACCACATGTTGCTCAAGCGCAGCGGCAGTCGATACTATGTTGAGGTCAAGAACGGCCCCATGGTTCACCATCAACGTCCGGCGGTGGATGTATTGTTTCGATCGGTGGCCAAAACAGCCGGAGCGAATGCCGTGGGCATCATCATGACAGGAATGGGGGCTGACGGGGCCGTCGGGCTGCTGGAGATGAAAAATTCAGGTGCCCGCACCATTGCTCAAGACGAAAAAACCTGTGTGGTCTTCGGTATGCCCAAAGAAGCCATAAGGGCCGGTGGTGTCGATAAGACTGTTCCGTTGGGGGATATCACCCGCACAGCGATGGGGATGATTTGCCATAATTAGAATAATGGAGCAGCCATGTACAACAGTCCACAAAAGCTGACAACCAGGCTATTCAGGCAGTACTGCGATATCGTCTACCGTCAGTGCGGCATAAAGCTCAACGATGATAAAAGAGAGCTGCTCCACGCACGATTAAGCCGGCGCCTGAGAAAATTGGACATGTGCGCGGATGAATATATAGACCTTATTCAAAGCGATGCTCAAGAAATGGATAATTTCGTTGATATCGTTTCAACCAACCACACCTTCTTTTTCAGAGAATCCGCATCATTTACACACATAGACGCCGGCTGCCGGGATATCTGGTGCGCGGCTGCATCCAGTGGCGAGGAGCCCTATTCCCTGGCTGCTTACTGCTATGATCGCGGATATCGTACATCCATTTTGGCGACCGACATTTCCGAATCGTGCCTGGTAAAAGGGCGCAGGGGCGTCTATCCCATTGAAAGCAGCAGGCACATCCCGTTGCCCACTTTAAAACAGTGCTTCCAAAGAGGTAAGAACCAGTGGGCGGCTTATATGCGTGTCAAACCTGAAATTAAAAAAATGGTGCAATTTGAACGTTTCAACCTTTTATCTGATCCGCTCCCGGGCAGGGTGTTTGATGCCATTTTCTGCCGAAACGTCATGATCTATTTTGATTCTCCTACAAAAGAGAACGTTGTCCATCATCTGTGCCGTGCATTGCGCCAAGGGGGGCACTTCATTATCGGGGGGGCGGAGAGTCTGAACGGCTTATCCCATGGGCTGACATATATTGCGCCCAGCGTATATCAAAAAAAGTGAGCCAATGACGGGACCCGGAAAAAAATGTTAGGTTCAAAAGAGATGTTAGCCAGTATTCATCGCGCGGCGCCTTGTGCAATTGGTGTTGTGGCAGATCGTATTTTTCAAGCCGTCAACGCGCAAATGTGCAAAATGTCCGGCTATGGAGAAGATGAACTGATCGGCAAAAGCGCCCGCATGTTGTATGCGACCCAATCGGAATTTGAGCGTGTGGGAAAAGAAAAATACAGCATGATGGAAAAAAGGCGCGTTGGCACGATAGAAACCCAATGGCAAACCAAAGATGGCCGCATTATCGACGTCCTGTTGAGCTCTACGCCGATGGACGGACTTGATCTGCGCAACGGCGTGACCTTTACGGCCACCGATATCACCATTCAAAAAGAGTCGGAACGTGAGAAAGCCAAGATTATTTCATCACTTGGCAATATCGTTGCCGACCGGACACGATGGCTCAATGAAAACAATAAAAAATTACAAAAAGAAATCGCCAAGCGCGGCAGCATTGAAAAGAAACTGCGCGCATCCAAGAAGGAATTGGAAAACACCATCCTTCAAGTTCAAAAATCCCAGGCGCAAATCATCCAATCTGAAAAGATGGCATCAATCGGCCAATTGGCCGCCGGTGTAGCCCATGAAATCAATAATCCTACGGCTTTTGTCAGCAGTAATTTAACCACCATGACACAATACCAGCGAGAGATGACTCAGCTTCTGGAAAGCTATGAAACCGTGCTATCGCTGATTACACGGAGCATACCGGAATTACCGGGGCCGGTTGGCGCAGCTGTTGATAAAACCAGGGCTTTGGCCGAAGAGATTGACCTTGCGTTTATGCGTGAAGATTTTCCTGAATTGATTGGGGAATCCAAGGAGGGAACCGAGCGTATCCGAAAAATCGTTGCGGACCTTAAAGATTTTGCCCACCCCGGGCAAAAACAACGGGTAGAAACCGACATCAATCAAGGCCTTGAATCCACCATCAATATCGTTTGGAATGAAATAAAATACAAATCCGAGCTGATCCGGGATTACCATAAATTACCCCCGGTGTTGTGCTACTCCCAACAGATCAACCAGGTGTTCATGAATTTGCTGATCAATGCGGCCCAGTCCATCGAAAAAGATGGTTTGATCCGGGTGAGCACCCTTCATGACAATGGGCAGGTTTTGGTGAAAATCAG
>JASFER010000339.1:0-6191 GCA_050124755.1 Desulfobacteraceae bacterium | reverse complement strand
TAAAGCGGGGCCAAAACCGCGGCGCGCTTGCCACGGCCCTTGAACACCGCACCGGTCATCTTCGCACCCGCCCGCTGCATGGCGCCGCCCCACTGAAGCAGTCCGCGGCGCACAACGGCGTTCTTGAGCGCAGAGCGCGATGCCAGATACCCCAACACGATACGCGTGGGCAGGGCGGTATGCTTGGCCCGGCGCTCGGCCAGGACTTGGCGTTCCAGGATGGAGACCTCGCCCGTATCGATATTCACCGGACAGGGGGGGAGGCATTTATGGCACAAAGTGCAGTGGTCGGCGATCTCTCCCAACCACCGCAAAGGCCGCCCCCCCAACGCATGGGACCGCTGGGTGTCGTAAAGCAGGGCTTCGATAATCCCCATGAGGGCCAGGTTTTTATTGCGCGGATGGTAGAACAGGTTCCCGGCGGGATAAAAAACGCTGCAATCGGTTTTACAGCGGCCGCAGCGGACACAGCGGGATATTTTGTCCGCCAACTGCTCCAGGCGGCCATACTGCAATATCCGCGCTTCCAGCTCAATGAGGTTGAATGAGGGCGTATAAACCCGGTCGGCCACACCCGGATCGGTGAGCTTTCCGGGATTGATCAAATCCCCGGGGTCGGCTTTTCTCTTGTAATCCTTGAACGCTTCCAGGCGTGCCGCATCCAGATGTTTGATTTTGGTAAATCCGATGCCGTGCTCGCCACTGACCGCGCCTTCCAGGGCCACGGCTTTCTCCATGATGGTGTCGGCCACTTCGGCGGCGCGCCGCATCATCTCCCGATCATTGGAGAAAACCGGTATGTTCACATGTACATTGCCGTCACCGGCATGCATATGGGTGGCGACCACGATACGACGGCTGCGGATCTCGGCCACATCCCGATCCATCTCGGCTTTAACCTTGCTGAAACCGCGCAGCAGCTCGGCCATGGCGCCCAAGACGCTTTTCAGGTGGGTCTCCGCGCGCAAATGGGTACGGCCGGCCAGTTTGATCTGTTCCAATGCATCTTTGAGCAATTGGCGCGCTCTGGGCAGTTTGGCCGACAGCCATGCGGGATCTTCGAGAGGTTCGGCCTTCTCCAGATAGGTATTCAGATGCCAGATGACTTCCACCTGGCTGCTGCGCTCCTCTTCAATGTTGAGATCGTCCACAAAAGCCGCAAATTCGGCCAACGCCTTTATGGGCAGCACAATGTCTTCATTTAATTTGAACGCATTGGTGCGCGCGGCAATGGCCCCCAAGCGTTTGCGGTCGCGCCAAAAGCGCCGGGACGCCTGCTCGTCTTGGGCCACCGCCATATAGGTGTTGGGGAAGGCCGTCAGCAGGGCTCTCAATCGTGACAGGCCGGCGTCAACCTGCTCCGGGGTGTGCCCCACGATATCGATGAGCAAAACGGCCTTGGGGCTTTGACTGCGGGGTGCTTTGGCCTTGTAATCGATGGCCTGGACATACTCTTCATCAAAATGTTCAAGGGCCATCAGGGCTTCACGGCCACGGTCGACAAAGGCCTGGGAAATTTGGGCGATCACCCGTCCGGCCTCGTCCATGTCTTCGCCAAAGAACTCCAGGCAGACCGTACCCTGATGCGGGTAGGCCTTGTGAAGCAGAAATACGGCGGAAGTGATGATGCCGTCCGTCCCCTCTTTTTGAACGCCCGGCAAACCTTCCAGGGCCTTGTTGGTAATATCCTTTCCCAGACCGGGTTTTCTGAGCTGACAGCCCTGAATATGAATCTGCTTGATCCTTTTTTGATCGACGGTGTCCGTCACTGAAAAGGAGATGGACTCATCAGCGCCGATGCGCCGACCGGTGGGATGCATCCGCCGCACCTCCAGCAAACTTCCGCCGGGCACGGCGATGCGAAAACGGAGCAGGTTGTCGATGGCGGTGCCCCAGAGCACGGCCCTTTTGCCGCCGGCGTTCTCCGCCACATTGCCGCCGATGGTGCATGCCCAGGCCGAGGTGGGGTCGGTGGCGAACACCAGATTGGATTGAGCCGCCTTTTGCATGGCCGTCTCGGTGATCACGCCGGCTTCCAGCTCCAGGGTGGCTAATTCAATTCGATCTCCCCCCGCTGTCTCGAAGGTTTCATTTTTAACTTCGCCCATGCGGTTCATCTTTTCGGTATTGACCACCACACAATCGGGGGCAACGGGGACGGCCCCACCCGTCAGGCCGGTGCCGCCGCCGCGGGGAACGGCTTTCAAGCCCAGATCCCCTATGGCTTCAAGCAGCAAACGCACCTGGGTTTCATTTTCAGGGCAGACAACCGCCACGGGCAGATGCAGTCGCCAATCGGTGGCATCGGTGGCATGGGCCATGAGAGTGAACGGATCGAAAAAGAGATTGGCTTCGCCGACGACAGCGCCAATATGTTTTCCAATGCGGCCCCTGGTCTGAGCGACCTTGGCCACTTCGGTGCTCAATGCCTCGAGCCGTTGACGGCATTTGTCGATCACCAGAACCAGGTCGGTTTCATCATTCCCCCGATCCGCAATGGAGGCCAGATCCCTGCGGGCGGTCCCCAGAAAGCGCTGACGGCGTTGCCGGTTGTCGATCAATTCCTGATACAGAAAGGGATTGCGATGGTGGATGAACAGATCGCCGATAAAGCGCACCAACAAGCGCCAGGAACGTCCTGTACGGCGCTTGAAAACCAGCCGTTCCAGGGCGGCCGCCACCTCGGCCCCCAACAGCAGCGTAAAAATGCGCCGGTCGTCAGCCGAAGTGTAATTATAGGGTATTTCGCGCCCTTTAATATCCGTCATCACCTGTGTTCAACGGGCCCATGATCTTTTAGTGCCGCTGCATTCCTTTCAAAACATTCAAAAATGCTCTCCATGTCATGTTTTGAAGCGTTTGACAAGGGCCGGCCGGTGGATTGGAAGGATTCCCCCGGATTGCCGCCAAGATTGGCTTGGACATTTTCTCCATCCATTTCTTACCACAGGGTGATGCCACGCTTAAAATGTCGATTCCATTTTTATTTAAATAAAAGGCATCCATGCATTGGGAAGGTCTGAATGTCGGCGTTTGCTTTGCAGGGCCGATTGAATGCGCACAAACTCTCCCACATTATCCATGGTCAACAATCCCACCAACCGGTTGTCGCTCAACACCGGCATGGTATGGCACCGGCAGTCGGAGAGCTTCCGGAAAGCACGATCCAGCATGGCACCGGCATCAACGGTGGTAAAAGATTGCTGCATGAATTGACTCACCCGGCTCTGCTCACCGTGGCTGCGAAGGGCGGAAAGCAACGCGCTCTGGCTGAGCACCCCCACGACGTCGCCATTGTGCATCACCGGAAAATCATTTTGGGAACCGGCGATGGTCAGAGCGACGGCATGCTCCAACCGATCATCATGGTTCAGGACTTTGAAGTCGGTCACCATGGCTTCCCTCACCGGAATACCGCTCATGGCCCTGTTCACGTGGGCCATGCCGGCCTCCTGGGCTGCTCCGATCCATACAAACAGGGCAACAACCATCAACATGGGGTTGCCCATGAACAGGCCGGCCACGCCGAAGAGAAAAGCAAAAATTTGCCCCACCTGGGCAGCCTTGCGAGTGGCCTCCACATAGTTGCTGCGCATGGCCAGGGCCGCCCTCAGCACCCGGCCGCCGTCCATGGGGAAGGCGGGAATCAAATTGAATGCCAACAGGAACAGGTTGACCATCATGAGCCGCTCCAACAACGGCCCGGAAACCACGGACAACTCGGAAAGCGGCGCAAAGCCGGCGGTCACATGCAACCAAGCGAAAAGCACACCGGCAATCACCAGATTCACGGCCAGGCCGGCCAAAGCAACGTAGATCTCTTGAATCGGTTTCCGGGGCATCCGCTCCAGGCGGGCCACGCCACCAATGGGCAGCAGTGTGATATCCCTGGTTTCTATGCCGTAGTGGCGGGCAGCCAAAGCATGGCCGTATTCATGCAACGTCACACAGACGAAAATCGCCAGGATAAAAACGATCCCGATGAAAACGCCGGCTGACCCGACACCCTGCAGCCAGTGGGATACGGCAACCCACAGCAGGAGCAGAAAAAAAGTCATGTGGATATACACGTCAATGCCTGCGTAGCGGCCGATTTTAATTTTCCACTTCATCTTGCACCTCTCATTGGCCCTGAAATTTGAATTTGAATGAAGATTGGGCCGATGAAGAGAAGTGTCAAACCAGCGGCGATATGCGCAGCAATTTTTGAGGTGGATACCACAGAGAAAAAATTAATTATGATTTCAATAAAATATAAGGAGACGTGAAAATTGATGGTAGGTTGGACCTGTCACAGTACACCCGAGAAGATACGAACCGGGACACCGGTTTTCACTGACCGGTGATCGGGTTGGGACACCAAATAGACACCGACAGATTCAATTCATGAGTTTTGAGCGATCGATGGATCCGGGCGGATCAGCCCAGCAGGACAAACAACAGCAGCATGATGGCCGTGGGGGCCACAGCGGCCAACAGCATGCCCATGGGCTCCACTTCATCATTGAAATGCTTTTTGAGAATGGAAACGCCGGCCGGGTTGGGGGCATTGGCAATGATGGTCAGTCCGCCTCCGGCCACGGCTCCCGCAACCACGGCATATTTCAGCGATGCGGTCAGGTTGGGCACCAGGGTGCTCAGGAAGGTAATGGCGGCATTGTCATTGAAGGCGGTCAGCACGGCAGCGCCCAACATCAGTGGAATCTCAGTCAGGTTGCCGAGAATGGGCGCAATCCACCACCCTTGCACACCTCCGTGAATAACCAGTCCGCCCAGAAAAAAACCCACCAAAATGGGTGCTTTCAAGTCGATGCGGTTCTGGAACGGGCGTGTGACCTGGGCAAAACCGATGAAAAAGAGGATACCGGGTATAAACAATTGGGGATGATGGGCATTGAAGATGGTCCACCCCATGAACAGCACATGGACGATGGTGACCCAGGCCGGCACCGGGTCATCCCGGTTATCCCAGTCAGGATCGACAAAAGGGCCCTGTTGGTGCGAAGGCAGCAACGCCGGAAAGGCCCGCCGCATTTCACGCAATTTGATCTCCTCAAACCGCTCCTTGAAAGCCTGCTTGATAAGATCCGTTTGGACACCTTTCCGGATAAGCTTGGGAAAGTAATGCTCCTCCAGACGCAGGCGTACTTCCTTCTCAATTTCTTGAATGGCGGCTTCGATAGCCTTGCGGGCACCCGTTTTTTGGGTTGTTTCCCTGGCAATTTCATCGAACATGGCGTCCATATCGCGGCGACGCATATAGTTCTTCTGAATTTCTTCTTTTAGTCTGACCAGGGCATACTTCTCCTCGATCCGTTGGATCTCTTTCCGGAAGATGATGAAGTGGAGACCATTAGACAGAAGAATCCCCGCGACGGCTATCCATCCAAAATGGGTCAGCATGAAAATGGTATCCCACTCCCAGGGTCCGGCCACCATGAGGACCGGGGGTGCGGCAAAATGGGTCAAGGTACCCCCCACGGAAATATTGACGAACAGCAGCCCCAAGGTAGCATACTTGAATTTCGGACCGGGCTCCAAAGCATAGAAATTCTTTGCCAGCACCAGGGCGGAGATGGTCATGGCGGCCGGTTCGGTGATCAAAGACCCCAGCAAGGGACCGATGGTCAGGGTGGTCAGCCACTGGGCGGTAAGGGTTCCGCCAAATATTGCGGCTATTTTTTGGATGATCCGGTCGGCCGCCTTGAGAATGGGCCTCGTGGCCGAGAGAACCATAATCACCACAACAAAAAGGGGCTCGGTAAAATTGACGCCATGGCTGATATAGCTGACGGCGGTATTCCAATCATAAAAGTAAACAATGGCCAATACCAGAGCCCCGGCCCAGATGCCGAACACCGCCTCCACTTCGCCTAAAAAGTGAAAAAGTTCGGCACCATGACTGACCGAACCGCGGTGAGCCCGCCCCTTCTCAATCTTGGCTGTATGCTCGCGTTCCCACCGGTGGGAGACGGCCATGAACTTACCCGTCATGAAAGTGTGGATAATGGCCATAAAGAAAATGATGGTCGCAGCCAGATTAAAGGGAACCTGTCGGATACGATGCATCAGAATATCACCAATGCCGCCCAAATGATCGTCACGGTAGCTTTCAAGGCTGGGAGGAAAGGTTTGCGTCTGATCGGCGGCTGCTCCTCCGGCAACCAGATCGGTCCGACGCAAACCTTTCC
>JASFER010000338.1:0-6231 GCA_050124755.1 Desulfobacteraceae bacterium | reverse complement strand
CCGTCCCAGAAAGGGTTCGTCTGCAGCACATAGATACCGGAAAGGTTGCCGTGGAACGTATCACCTACCGCGTAAAGACGGTCGTCCTCGTCGTTGCCGCCGGTCAGGCCCGGATTAAACTGCGGATCTGTGTTCAGGGGGGCGTTGGTCCGGTAGGAGAACTCGGTGGCCCAGTTGAGCTGGCCCAGCGACCCGGTGGCGCTCACCCCGTAGGTCTCGATGTCCTGGGCATAGACCCAGCGGTAGCTCTGAGTACCCCCCGGTACAAAAGAGGGAACCGGGTCGATGTAGGCGGCCGTGGGGGCCTTGGCGTGGTAACGGGCCGCATACAGGCCCAGATCGATGCCCACCGAATCCAGCGTATAGCGCACCTGCAAGCCGCCCTGGCCCTGGTCGTCGGGCTCCAGATCGTCTCGATGGGCCATGGCGTAGCCCGGCCCCAGGATCCAGGATTCGGACCCTTCACCGATAAAATCGGCGTTGCTCAGGTAGCTGCCCACCGCCGGAAGCTGGGTCTCGTGCCAGGCGAGCTGATAATAGGCACCGAAGGAGAGCTTGGACGTGATCTGCATATCGCAGGAGATCTGCTCCACCGGCCGCAGTATCTCTTTGAACTGGGAACTGGGCACCGTCAGCAGTTTGACCAGGTCGGTGGGTCCCTGGGCCTCGGCGATGCCGTTGGAACCGAAAAACAGGGTCTCCCCGTAGATCTGCGTGAAGCGTCCGGCCCGCAGCGTCACCCCCACATTGCCCAGGTCGAACAGCAGGTAACCGAAGGCGTCCAACAGCTCTGCATCCTGGCCGTGAAGCTTTTCGGTGTCATCGGTGAACTCGTCGTTGCTGACGCTGGTCGAGTTGTTGGTAAACGGCGAGTCGTTGTCGTTATCCCCGCTGTAGATCATGTCGTACCAGGCGGCGCCGCTGACCCGGATGCCGCCGTTGGGAAGGTTGAATTCAAGTTCGCTGAGCCAGTCGAGCCGGTTGGAGACCAGACCTGGGTCGAAGTTGCGGTCGCCGTCGTCGTAGTTGACATCGTCGATCAACGTATCCGATTGGTCCTTGATCCGGTACGCCGCACTGTACTTGAACGTGTTGTCCCAGCGAATCTGCAAATCCGAATCGCCGGTGTCGAATTCGAAGGCCTGCGCCTGCCATGGCAGCAGGGTCATGGTTAGCAACAACACCAGCAGCGCCCTGCTCGGCATCCGTATTCTTTTCATAATTGCTCCCTCCTTTTCAGATGATGTGATTCAATTAGAATGTGAGAACGGGTTTGATGACACGTCCCTGTTCCATATCCGCCACTGCCAGATTAATGTCTTGAAAGGGATAGAAAGTGATTAATTTGTCGTAGGGAAACTTCCCCTGTTGGTAGAGTTCAATCAGCTTGGGGATGAATAGATCGGGAACGGCGTCCCCTTCGATGATCCCCCGGACGATCCGGCCGTTCATGATCAGATCCATATTCAGATTGACTTCGGTGCCGGGCGAGACCACCCCCAGCAGCCCGCACACCCCGAGGATGGGCAAAACATCAACGGCCTGGCGAAAGACCGCCGGGTTTCCCACGCATTCCAGACTGAAATTGGGCCCGCCGCCGGTGATATCCAGAATTGCGGCCACCGGATCGGTCTCGCTGGAATTGACGGTATGGGTGGCGCCCAGTTCCTTGACCGCTTCAAGCCGCTCCGCGTTGATATCCACGGCGATAATGGTGGTGCAGCCGCAAACGACAGCCGCGAGAAGGGCGCTGACGCCCACCGTGCCCATGCCGAAAATCGCGATGGAAGATCCCGGCTTGGGGTGAAAGGTGTTCATCACCGCTCCGGCGCCGGTCATAACGCCGCATCCCAGGGGCCCCAGCATTTCAAGGGGTACGTCCTTGGGCACCTTGACCACATTTCGCTCATCGGCCAAGGCGTATTCGGCAAAAGCGGACTGATAGAAAAAGTTCCCATGAATCACCTGGTCCCCCTTCTTCAGAGTGGTCGTCCCGTCGGGACGGGCGCCGCTGAAGTTCAACGGCAGGAAATTGTGGCAATAAGGATCGTTGCCTGCTTGGCAGGCAGGGCAGGCCCCGCAGCAAATCCAACTCATGGTCACATGATCGCCGGGCTTCACCTTGGTTACCCGGGCACCCGTTTTTTCAACGACCCCGGCGCCCTCATGCCCGAAGACACTTGGCAGCGGGACCGGAAAATGCTGATCACGTGCGGCCAGGTCCGTGTGGCAAACACCGGAACTGGCCATGCGAACCAACACCTCTGTATCGTTCGGTTCGCTGAGTTCAACCTGCTCCAGGGAGAATGTTCCGGATTTTTCAAAAATGATCGCAGCATTGGTTTTCACAACATCCTCCTCATATCTGGTTAAGAATCCGTCCAATTAAGAAAGCCGATTGATATTGTGAATACGGTTTAGCAAGGAAAGTCCAGGCTGTCTATTATACGAAAGTATAGTTTTTTTCGGTCAAAGAATGTCGAATCTTGGAATGGCTGTTTTTAAAGGAATTATGGATGGAATTAGCCGGTCAACATCTTGTTGACCAGTGAGGTCCTGTTGTTGACGCCGACCTTGTGATAGATGTTTTGAAGGTGTTTTTTAACGGTAATCTCGCTGATAAAGAGTTTGTCGGCGATTTGTGCATTCTTCAGTCCGGAAAAGAGGAGGCCGGCCACCTCGATTTCCCTTTTGCTCAGCTGATATGAATCCATGAGATTCCGAGAGGGCAGGTGCAAAGGCGACAGCAGTTCCTCAATGCAAATCATGAACAGCAATTCGTTTTCCGCTCCCGACTCATGGTCCAGCGCTTTGAACGTGACCGCGAAACCGGTGTGGTTGAAGCCGCTGATGGTGCGCTTTCTCGGGATGGCCCTATAGCCGCTGGGAGAACCCTTCATGCCGGCTTTTATTTGCCGGCAGTTTTCGATCAATTGGGAAAGCATCCGCTCCCTGCCGGGACCGCCGGCGCCGGGACCGTCCAAAGTGCTGAACAATTCCTCCGCTTTCTGGTTGATATGGATAACCTGAAGCTTTTCATCCAGCAGCATCATTCCAACGGATGAATGTTTCTCAATGTGGTTGAGGATCTCTCCCTTCAGTTTTAACCGTTCCTGAAGTTCGTTGTAGGCCAAAGCGTGTGCCAGGTATGGGGAAATAGCCTCGGCCAACCGGAGCTCCCGGCCTGTAAATCCGGCGAATTTCCGGGAACGCATCCAAACCACCCGGCCATGGACTTCCTCTCCGGCCACCAGGTTGGTGATGAGTTTATGATGAATCTTCTGGGGCTCGAGAAAGTCGGTGTAGTACTCGGTGGATTGGTTCGAATCGTAGCTGAAAATACAGGCCCCTTCACGGCAGGGCAATTCTGCCCGCCGGTTCACCCCTTCCGGCAAGAGATTCAGGTTTGCCCGCCGGTGCATCCCGTGCAAGAGCTGCAGGGGATCAAATTGGTGAAAATAGGACAGATAATAGCGATGGAATTTTTTATCCAGGTTTTTGATCAACACCTGTGTGGACAATGTCGTTCTGTCCGGCAGGATCAGAATGGCGCCCTCGGCGGAAATGGCGCGAAACAGCATATCGAGGGCTTTTTGTTTGACAAGGCCGTAATCCGAGTATCGGCTGGATGCGCTGATCACATCCAGCACATTGGTCAATATGGGATACGGCAGGGTGTCCATTGTCATGCCAGCTCAAGAACCTTAAAACCACGTTCGATAGAATTAACCTGTATCCAATATCAAATTTCCGATGGCCTGTCAAAAGATACCAGACCCATATCCAAATTGATGCAGCATTGCCGCTTTTAAAATTCCCCCATTATCTGTGACATATTCGTTTCTTCTTGTCATATTATCAGATTGGATGATATAATAGTAATTTACGATTCAAAATATCCGACTGAGCGTTAAAGGCTGCCTGCGGTTGGCCGTCACGACCACAGGCAATTTTGACAACATCTGTTATGGCTGAGAGGAGAAATCCGGAGATACCGGCATCTGTCCCATTACGGAAAAATCGTCCTGTAGCAACGGTGGAAAATAGAAAGTCCTCTGATACAACATCAAACGGCATGCAATAATTGCTCGGCATTAAAATTGAGAATTGAGGCTGAGACCAGCTATTAGGGAGGTTAAAATGGATAAATCGCTGCAAGAGCTTTCGGAAATGACCTTTAAACAATCGGAAAACGTTGATATTTCCAATCTATCCCTCGATATTAAAATGTTGAACATTTTCTGGGCCATGGATGGATCACGAGACCTTAAAACGGTGGCCCGGGAAGAGGCCTATGACCTTGAAGAGCTGGCCGCGAGCGTTCAAAATCTCATGAAAATTGGCGCGTTAGAGGCCAAGGTCATGGAAGGGTTTGTCGATAAAGAGACCCTTGATATTCTAACCCAGAATCTTTCCCAGACCATCGGTCCGGTGGCCGACATTCTTGTTGAAGATACCATATCCGATATGGGGCACAGCCTTTCTTCATTACCGAACCACAAGCTGGAACAACTGGTCAACCAACTCGCACTGGAAATTCGAGACAAAGAGCGTTCGGAAAGCTTTAAAAGCAGCATGGCCCAATTCATTGAATAGACAGCTCCACAGGCCAATTCTTTTCTTTCGTAGTCCGGTCGAAGCCCTCCGACTTTTGCAACGATAGCGTAAAGGTAATCCGGGGATAAAAAACCGCCACCCATCGAGATCAATCGGGAGGGTGGCGGATAGGATTGCCGTCTAGAGGGGCTCAAAAAAAACTACGTCGCCTGACGACTTCGGCTGCGGCGCAACTTTTCCATAGCCAGGTGGATGCTGTACTGCATACGAGAGATGGACTGCGCCAGATCTCCCAACTCGTCATTGCCGCCATCGTCAATGTGAACATCCGTATCCCCTAGACTGATACGGTCGGCCACATTGGTCAGTCTGCCGATTTTTGATGTAAGTTTATGGCCGTAAAAAATTGCGATGACGGCAACCAGTAAAGCGGTGATACCAATAATGGTGATAACGATTTTCAGGGTATCATTTGTGATACTACCCATTTTTGCCTGCAGGTCTTTCACGGGTTGGGTGAATTCATCAATATAGGTTGAGCTGACGATATTGAACGGTGTTCCTTTCATCGGTATGTTGGCACAATATTTCTCACGGTTGTCAAACCAGAGATAATATCCCTTGGTTATTACGTTCTTGGACCTGATTTTATCCCAACGAGCCCATTTATCCCCCAGTTTTTTCTTGAGCGCAGGTTCCATATCAATGCCCACAAGTTTAGCAACCGGGTGGACCCACATGATCTCTTTGCGTTGAGTCCTGCTTCTCCTTTCAACGAGCAGGGTATATCCTGTTTTCCCAACTTTCTGCATGGCAATTTTTTTGAATTCGGGTGTTTTATTGAAATCTTCCTTTTTCAAATTGGGATGGGTATCCAGATATAGCTTAACTTCCCGTGCGACCGCTATGCCTTTATTAAAAATGATCTCTTCCGCCATTTGGGTAACCATTTTAGAGCTTTCATCTCTGATTATGGCAGACATGCTGTTGAGCTGACCTAAAAATAAATATCCGGCAGTGATAATCAGCGCAATCGGAGCCCCAAAGAACAGCGTAAATATCTTCCCCTTCAAACCAAAAACCCGGCGCTTGGATGTCTTCGGGGGTGCTGCTTTTTTCTTTGTGGCATCGGGTGGGCTGATCATCATTATGTTGCCGCAGGCTCTACACGTAGACGTAGCCCCCTTGGCATTGATTTTCGAAGCATCAACCTGGTACTTTTTCCCGCATTCTTTACACGTCACTTTCATGATTCATCTCCTAGTCAGCAAACATTGGTTCTCTATCTCTAAATTAGATCCACTTCACAATCCTTCTTGCCTCTGTATTCACGCGTATCAGGCAGCCATATAAACATTTGTCACACATACCATGTTCAAATGTGAAAGCCCACTTTCGAGAAGCAAAAAGCATACCATTACGAAACAATCATGTCGGGCCGGGCAAGCCATGTAAACACTGAAGGTGTGACTTTTGAGGATAAGCGGCAGGAAAGTTCTGCTGCCATTTTTTTGTATGATCGATGACAATTTTCGGTAATTGCACAAAAAATAAGACCGGTTCCTAAATACGTGGTCATACGGATTGTTGCAGATGATTGGGTGGGATTAGGGGGTCAACATCTTGTTGACCAGTGAGGTCCTGTTGTTGACGCCGACCTTGTGATAGATGTTT
>JASFER010000337.1:0-6242 GCA_050124755.1 Desulfobacteraceae bacterium | reverse complement strand
AAAAATACGGTCAGAACCTGACCGGCGAAGCTGTGGATGCTTATGTGGCCATGTATGTGCTCAAGGATGCGCTGGAGCGGGCAGGATCCCTGGACCCGGCCAAAATCCGGGAAGCCCTGGCCGCCACCAATCTTGCCGGCGGCCCCGGCATGATCGTGGGGTACGACTCCGTCAAGTTCGACGCCTCCGGCCAAAACCGGAATGCATCCCTGGTCATGGTCCAGGTCAACGATATGGGAAAGGGCCTGGAACGCATTACCGTGTGGCCTAAAACGGCCCGGCGGGCCGGCTATACGCCGGTGTTCCCCATGCCCGGCAAATAGCACGGTCGCAACCAGGGTATATGAACCGCAGAATATCGAACAAGGAATAACGAATGTCGAAGTGTAGAATCGCTGCGCTCTGCCAATTTTTATGAATGACAGAATACCTTACTTCGACATTCTGCGGTTCCTTGTTCGATATTCGACATTCAAAGGGTCACCCCGCCCTTTTTTCTTCAAGGAGAAAACCATGCTCTACATCATCGAGGACTCCATCAACGGCATCCTGATGGGATCCATCTATGGCTTGACGGCGCTGGGTTTGACGATCATTTTCGGCGTCCTCAAAGTGATTAATTTCGCCCACGGCTCGCTCCTCATGGTGGGTATGTATGTCACTTATTGGGCCGTAAGCCTCACCGGCGTCAACCCGTACCTGTCGCTGGTGATCGTCGTACCGGTGATGTTCTTCTTCGGTTATTATCTCCAGGATATTGTCATCAAACCGATTTTCAAAGCCGAAAAAAACGTGCGCGAGCCCATCACGGTGATCATCGTCACCACCGGTATCTGGTATATCCTGGACAACCTGACCTTATTGATCTTCGGTCCCCAGTACCGCAACCTGCCGGACAACCCGTTGCGCGGGAAAATGCTCGAACTGGGTGACATGTTCATCTCCCTTCCCAAACTGCTGGGGTTTATTACAGCGGTGGTGACGGCCGTAGCGATCTACTGGTTTTTTCAAAAGACCCGGAGCGGCCGGGCCATACGCGCCACCAGCCTGGACCGGGAAGCGGCCAGCCTGATGGGCATCAACCAGTACAAAGTCTACAATGTCGCCTTCGGGATCGGCACCGCCACGGCCGGGATCGCCGCAGTCACCCTGATTCCCTTCTACAATGTCTTCCCCACGGTGGGTGTGCTCTTCGACATCAAAGGGTTCATTATCGTCGTATTGGGGGGGCTGGGCAGTATTCCCGGCGCCTTGATCGGCGGCATTATCATCGGGCTGATCGAATCGGTGGGACCGCAGTTCATGACCGCCACCTGGACCGAGGCCATCGTCTATGGACTGTTTCTGATCGTCCTGTTTGTCAAACCCTCCGGCTTGTTCGGCATGAAATATGACTGGTAAAGGACTGTTTAGCTCATGAATCGAAGCCAAATCAATACGGCGGCAATGGTCGGTATCCTGCTGGTGGCCTTCGGGATTCCGTTGATCATCCGCAGCGCCACTTACCTGCACATTCTGGTGCTGCTATACTTCTATGCCTACCTGACCACCAGTTGGAACCTGGTGGGGGGTTTTGCAGGCGTCCTTCCCCTGGGGCATGCGGCTTTTGTGGGGATCGGAGCCTATACCTCCACCATTTTATCACTGCAGTACGGTGTCAGCCCATGGCTGGGCATGCTGGTGGGCGGCGTGCTGGCCACCATCGTGGGGGTGCTCATCGGCCTGCCGACCTTTAAGATGCGCGGCGCCTATTTTGCCCTGGCCACCATCGCCTTTGCCGAAGGTTTCCGGGTGATGGTGGAAAATATCGACTTTTTGGGGCCCTTCAACATCAACGGCCCCCGGGGGCTTCAGATTCCGCCCATGAACACCGGGTTCGCAAACTTCATGTTCGCCGGCAAGGAACCCTATTATTATATCATCCTGGTCATGCTGATCGGTGTGTTGGCCTTCACCTGGATGATATCACGGTCCAAGCTGGGGTATTATCTCAATGCCGGCGGCGAAGAGCCCGAAGCAGCTATGGCCCTGGGGGTCAATGTGGCCCGGGCCAAACTGCTGGCCATGGCCATGAGCTCTTTTTTGACGGCGCTGGCGGGTACGTTTTACGCCCAGTTTACCCTTTACATTCACCCCAAAAGCATCATTTCACTGGATCTTTCCTTTGAAATCGCCTTTATCGCCCTCATCGGCGGCCGCGGATCCATTGCCGGGCCTGTGCTGGGCGCCCTTTTGCTTCGGCCGGTGAGCGACTTTTCCCGTATCTATTTCGGCGATACCCTGCCGGGGATGCACTTGATCATCTTCGGCACCGTTCTCATCCTGGTCATGCTCTACCAACCCCGGGGCCTGCAGGAGCCGTTGACCCGGGCCTACCAGCGAGTGATCGACCGTTGGTCGAACAATCATCCGGCCGCCACGGACGACCGGCAGCGGTTGAAGGGAGGTAAAGCGCATGCAGATTCTTAACGTGATCGATATGACCAAGTACTTCGGCGGCCTGCGAGCGGTGGACAATTTGAGCCTGTCCATCGAAAAGGGCCAGATTCTGGGTCTCATCGGGCCCAACGGCGCCGGCAAATCCACGGCCTTCAACTGCATCGCCGGCGTTTTCGCCCCCACCTCCGGAACCGTTATTTTTGCCGGAGATAAGATCAACAGCAAGAAACCCTGGGATCTGTGTAAAAGAGGACTGGCACGCACCTTTCAGATCGTCAAACCCTTTGCCTCTAAAAGCGTTCTTTACAACGTCACCGTGGGCGGATTCATTGCCACCAACAATCGCCGTGTGGCTGAAGAAAAAGCCCTACAGGTTCTGGAGGAGCTGAACTTTGCCGACAAGAAGGATGTGCGGGCCGGCAACCTGACCATTGCCGATCGCAAACGGTTGGAAATCGCCCGGGCCCTGGCCACCGATCCCCAATTGCTGTTGCTGGACGAGGTCATGGCCGGGCTAAGACCTTCGGAGGTGGACGAAATGGTGGCGATCATCAAACATCTGCGCGACAGCGGCATCACCATCTTCGTCATCGAACATATCATGCGGGCCATTATGGCATTGTCCGACCGGATCGTGGTGATTCAATTCGGCAAAAAAATCGCCGAAGGCACGCCCGACCAGATCGCTTCCGACGAAAACGTGATCAAGGCCTATTTGGGAGAAGATTATGCCGTTTCTTGAAATTGAAAATATCGATGTTTACTACGGCGATGTCCAGGTCATCTTCGACCTCTCTTTGAATGTGGAAAAGGGCGAAGTGGTCAGCATTATCGGCGGCAACGGCGCCGGCAAGTCGACCCTGCTGAGAACGATTTCCGGTTTGATGCAGCCCAGCAAGGGACAAATACAATTCCAGGGAGCCCCCATCCATACCAAACCGCCGGAAGAGATCGTGGATTGCGGCGTCGTCCAGGTTCCCGAAGGCCGGCGCCTGTTCTCCCTGATGACCGTCAAGGACAACCTGGAGGTTGGCGGGTACAACCGGCGGGCCGGCCGGGCGACCGAGCAGACGATGCAGCATGTCTATGATTTGCTGCCCCGTTTGCAAGAGCGGGAAAACCAGCTGGCCATGACCCTTTCAGGCGGCGAGCAACAGATGGTGGCCATCGGCCGGGGGCTGATGGCCTTGCCCCATCTGCTCATGCTGGATGAACCCTCGCTGGGGCTGGCCCCCATTCTCATCCGCAATATTTTCGAAACGGTCCGCAAAATCGCCGATCAGGGCACCACTGTGCTGCTGGTGGAGCAGGATGTCAAACATTCCCTGAGCCTGAGCGACCGCGGCTACGTACTGGAGCACGGCCGCGTGGTCATGGAGGGCCGGGCCAAAGAGCTGATGAACGATCCCCATGTTAAGGAAGCCTATTTGGGGATATAGACAAGGATTTACATTATGTTCGGATTTTACGGCCGCATCATTACCATCGATCTTTCCACCCGCACCTGTCAAATCGAATCTCCGCCGGAAGATATGCTGACCGCCGGATTGGGCGGTAAAGGCCTGGCCACCCGGCTGTTGATGGAACGTAATCCGGTTGGCGTGGATCCCCTGGAACCCCAAAACCATCTTATCTTTGCCACCGGTCCCTTTTGCCAACAGCGCATCTGGGGCGGCAGCCGCTACGGGGTCTTCACCAAATCGCCGCTGACCGGCTACTATTCGGAGTCCTACTCCGGCGGGCGGGTACCTGAGGCCATGGATGCCGCCGGGTTCGATGCCGTTGTTTTCGTCGGCAGGGCCCAGTACCCCACAGCCGTGTCCGTCCATCCGGAGGGAGCCCTCTTTTTCGATGCTGCCGACCTGTGGGGCCTGGACACCTTTCAGACGGAAACCGCAGCCCTGCAGCGATGCGCTGTGGACCTTGCCGGAGACACCAAACGCGGCGCCGTGGTGATCGGTCCGGCCGCGGAGCAAGGGGTTCGTTTCGCCCTGATCGCCAATGACAAATGGCGCTGCGCCGGCAGAACCGGGGCGGGTACGGTCATGGGGGCCAAAAATCTCAAAGCAGTGGTATTTACGGGCGATCGCCGGCGGGAGATGTTCGACCCCGATGGGGTTGTCGCCTACGCCAGGCAATTCTCCAAGACCTACATGCACCATCCGGGGGTCAAGGCCTATCGCGGCCTGGGCACCACCATGATGGTGGCGCTGATGAACACGGTGGGGGCCTTTCCGGCCAAATACTGGCGCCAGGGCACCTGCGACCACTGGCAACAAATCAGCGGCGAGACCTTTCATGAAGAGCACCAGGTCAAACCCAAGGCCTGTGCCAAGTGCTTCATGGCCTGCGGACGGATGGCCAAAATCAGCAAGGGGCGTCATAAGGGACTGCAGATCGAGGGGCCGGAGTATGAAACCATCTATGCCTTCGGTGGATTGTGCATGGTGACGGATATGGGGGAAATCGCCTATCTGAACGATCTTTGCGACCGCCTGGGTATGGATACGATCACCGCAGGCAATTTGTGCGCCCTGGCCATAGAAGCCAAACTGCACGGCAAAATCGACGATGATATCGAATATGGTGCGGCGGAAAAGATCGGCGCCCTGATCGAGCGCATCGCCCGAAGGGAAGGCAGCGGCGATATCCTGGCCGACGGCATTGTGCCGGCCGCCCGCAAATGGGGCCTGGAATCCCTGGCCGTACATGTCAAAGGCCTGGAGCCGGCCGGATACGATCCCCGGGTGCTCAAGGGCATGGGGCTGACCTTTGCCACCGCCCCTAGAGGCGCCTGTCATCTGCGGACTACATTCTATAAACCCGAACTGGCCGGCCTGATTCCGCCGGATCAGATCGAAAACAAGGCCGAACTGCTCACCGATTTTGAAGACCGGCTCAACATTTTCGACACCCTGATTTTGTGCCGTTTTTACAGGGACCTTTATCCCTGGGAAGAGCTGGAAAAGCTGATTCACATGGTGACCGGGATGACCGTTACCAAGACGGAACTGCGCCGGAAGGCGGCCGCCATTGCAACCATGACCCGCCATTTCAATCTGCGCGAAGGCCTCAAACCAGAGGACGATCATCTACCCGCCCGCCTTCACAAGGAAAAACTGCCCTCCGGCCATGCACTGACCTCAGACGAGATGGCGTATCTGCTCAAGGATTACTACGCCCAACGGGGGTGGGACGAAAACGGCGTTCCGGTTTCTTCGGATCGGTAGTACTATTCTTATAGACATTTTATTAACTATTATTGAGGTGCATGCATGGCGGACATCATTCAACGCGTCAAGGACCGGGACCCCCAGGAGAAGGAATTCCACCAGGCGGTGACCGAAGTGCTGGAAACCGTTCAACCGGTGCTGGATCAGAATCCACAGTACCGCAGGGAAAAGATCCTGGAGCGGATTGTGGAACCGGAGCGCGTCATCACGTTTCGGGTGCCCTGGGTGGATGACGCGGGCGAGGTTCAGGTCAACCGCGGCTTTCGCATCGAAATGAACAGCGCTATCGGTCCCTATAAAGGCGGACTGCGCTTTCATCCTTCGGTTACCCTGAGCATTCTTAAATTCCTGGCCTTTGAGCAGGTATTCAAAAACGCGCTGACCTCACTGCCCATGGGCGGCGGCAAAGGCGGGTCGGATTTCGACCCCAAGGGCAAATCCGACCATGAAGTGATGCGGTTCTGTCAAAGCTTTATGGCCGAACTCTTCCGTCATATCGGCCCCAACACAGATGTGCCTGCAGGAGACATCGGGGTTGGTGCGCGTGAAATCGGTTATTTATTCGGCATG
>JASFER010000336.1:0-6250 GCA_050124755.1 Desulfobacteraceae bacterium | reverse complement strand
ATGGGAATGATCACCATGAGCCATTTCTCCGGATGACTTCGGCATCGCCTAATCCCAGGAATGTACTTGAAAGTTTTCATGGATGCACTCCTTTATTGTTTCATCGCTCATACATCCTCCAGGACCTGCCGCACTTTGGCCGCCAGATCCTGTATGGAAAACGGTTTCTGAATGAAATGGACCTCCTCGTACAGCATGCCGTGCTGTGCGATGATGTCGCCTGAATGCCCTGACATGAACAAACACGCCATTTCCGGACTGAGCGCTACCAATTGCTTTGCCAGATCGCGGCCGTTCATTTCGGGCATGATTACATCGACGATGAGCAGACTGATTTCCTTATGGTGCTCACGGGCCAGACGAATGGCCTTGCTCGGCGTCGCCGCGGACAATACCCGGTATCCCAATTTTCCCAGCATCAATTCGGCCATGGCCAGAATCGAAGCTTCATCTTCCACCAGCAGGACGGTTTCGTGGCCGCCCGGCGGAGGTACTGTTCGGACGTGTCTCCGTGCCTCCACGGTCGCGGCCGCGTGCCGGGGCAGGTAGAGCTCGAAGGTGGTACCATGTCCGGGATTGCTGTTGACATCGATCAAGCCGTTATTCTGCTTGACGATACCGTAGACCGTGGCCAACCCGAGACCGGTTCCTCTGCCGACCTCTTTGGTGGTAAAAAACGGCTCAAATATGCTGCTCATCGTCTGCTGATCCATGCCGCAGCCGTCGTCGCTGACGGTCAGCGACACATACTCGCCCGGGACAAACTCCGAGTGACGGGCGCAAAGATCCGGATCGATGGTGACCATACCCGTTTCGATGATGATCCTGCCGACACCGTCGATGGCGTCACGGGCGTTGACGCACAAGTTGGCCAGGATCTGATCGATCTGGGATGGGTCTATCTTGACCGGCCAAACCGCCTCTGCCGGTCGCCAAATCAGATCGATATCCTCTCCGATCAAGGGGCGCATCATGTTGAGCATGCCGGCCACGGTTTCGTTCAGGTCGAGTACCTTTGGAGCAACGGTCTGTTTGCGGGCAAAAGCCAGCAATTGCCTGACCAAAGCGGCTGAGCGCTCGCCGGCCCTGCGGATCTCGCGCAGGTTTTCATAAATCGGCTGGGAAGGGTTCATTTGTCCCATGGCCAGTTCGGTGTGACCGATGATGACGCTCAACATGTTATTGAAATCATGGGCGACACCGCCGGCCAGACGAGCGATGGACTCCATTTTCTGTGACTGGACCAACTGCTCTTGAAGTTTGCGCTTCTCAGTCACATCGATAATGGTCTCGATGACGGAAGTAATGGTTCCGGAGGTATCGACCATGGGGTAGGTCTTGAGTTCTACGTGATATCGGGTGCCGAAGCCATCCTTGTGGGTATGAAAGGCGGTATGGCCCGTTCCCGTTTCAAAGGTTCGTTTGACCGGGCACTCTTGGCTCGACCCAAAGCAGGGTTGGGTGCTATGGTGTACCATTTCATGGCACAGCCTGCCGATGATTTGATCCTCCCGCTTGCCTACAAAGTTGCAAAAGGCCTTGTTCGCAGACAGAATGTGGTAGTCCCGGTCGATAACGGAAAACCCTTCATCCACCGAGTCCAGGATGCAGCGCATCTTTACCTCGCTCTGCGCCAAGGCCTCTTCGGCCCGCTTGCGATCACGGCGGTCCCGGCTCTCCTGCAGCGCCCGTCGGACGGCCGGACCGAGACGCGACAAGTTCTGTTTGAGCACATAATCGGTGGCGCCACGGGTCAGCGCCTCGATAGCCGTCTCCTCGCCCATGGCGCCGGAGACGAAGATAAACGGAACTTCCGGCCGCCGCTGCTTTGCCAGCCGCAGGGCGGATAGACCGTCGTACATAGGCAGCTGGTAATCGGCCAGGATGATATCCAGCCCGCCTTCGTGAAGAACGGCGTCAAATTTTGCCTCTGTCTGGACCCTGGTGATCCGGTAGGCCAGATCTTGCTCCTCGAGCTTGGCTTGAACCAACTCCATGTCCATGGGGTTGTCTTCCAAATGCAGGATATGAATCAGAGCATCCATCTTGCATCACTCCTTTTGCTGGCAAAGGTGTGCAGCCTCATCCTTGCTGTATACGTTCGGGAGGCGGATGGTTGATCAGCCGCAAAACACACCGGTTTGCTTCATTGCATCCACTGATTCAGCGGCGCGGACCGGTTTGACGACATAGCATTAGCTTGATATTTTTTTGGGGGCGGTCGTTTACTCAAATCCCAACGTTTTCGACAATACCGCAAAGGTATGGGATGCCCACGGCAAGGCTCAGTCTGAATATCTCGCCTGCAAGGATCAAAAGGCTGGTTTCCTTCTGTTCATCCGAAAATCCAATAGATGGTTTCCTTTTGGCAAGGCAACGTTGGAAGAAGTCGAGAGGATCGCTGAAGCTTCGTGAAGAAAAACCATCCTTGCGAGGGGTGGAGAGTGTACCATCCTGGATAACGGTCTAAACGTGTATCAACCCAAAGTCATGCCTATACGTATAGCAATCCCATTCCAGTTGGATTTACAAAAGTACGGACTGAGAGGTTTGTACAATCCATCGGAAACGCAGGAAAATGCCGGCTTTCCCCAATCCCCTTCCGGTTCATCGCTCAATGCCGTCTGCAGCCCTTCTTCTCTTGGCAGCCCCCCTTGAACCTGCCAATTTTCGTTCATTGACAACATTATCGCAAAGCAAGTGAAATCCTGTCAATCATGGATCCGGATTTTCCAATTTTTATAATTTTATTTCATGAAGTTACGCTGTAATTTAAGAGATGCAGGCCGATTCTCCTCTATTCAGGTGGGACATATTCGGGGTAGAGCTCCCGCATACAATCCGGGCAGATGGTGTGACTGAATTTCGCATCAGTTCGGTCGGTTAGATAATTCTCGATCTTGACCCAGCTCCGTGGGTTATCAGATTTGCGGCCTTTGAGCCTGATCCGTTTGCATTGAGCGCAGATCGGCAGTACGCCTTCAAGCTTTTTAATGTGACTGAAGGCTTGTTCAAGCTCTTTGATTTTTTCTCTGAGCAGTCTCTCATTACGCTCCAGCGCAACAATCATGGCGTTGAAAGCTTCAGAGAACTCTCCCATGAAATCAACTCGCTGCCCATAATCCCCATCGGCGACTTGTTTGGCCTGCCAGGTGAGGTGGTAGAGGCGTGAATGCAGCTCCTTGAATGGTGATGCCAGAAAATTCTTGGCCGACAAATTTATTTCGCTCAATTCACCGCGTGCCAAGGGGTTGATGAATTGGTGAATCTCTTCCATAAAGGTAATCAGTTGATTCATCGATTCGGCAAATTTGCGGTCGTTCGCACCATCTATGGTGGTGCTGTCAAATCGGGTAGGGATTCTGCCCTGAAGGAGAATGGTTAGTTTGTCTATTGCATTAGCGATCATGGGTTGGTCTGAACCGCTCGAACATCGAAACGACATACTCTATCACCGCTTGCCCAGCAATCAATTTCTTTGGCGTTGAAGGTTTTTCCAGTATAAGCCTCCAGGATGCCGGCTATGAATCCCTCATCATACTGACAAACGACTTCATCGGTACACGGCAGTCCCGAGCAGTCCAAATCTTCGGCTACGGTCAAGATGAAATGCATATTCTCCAGATCGACGCTTTCAATCCTGAGAATACCGATGGCCTGCTCTTTTAAAATGCGCTGCAGTTGGGCGATAAATTCATTGAAATCCGCATTGGGATCCAACATGTTTTTACAGAAATGGATGCCGGCCTGCCGGCCTGCTTTGGTTAGAATTGTGTTGGCGACTTCCACACCCCACTCGGCAATCAGGACATCGCGTAATGTGTATTGCAACAACCGGTAGGCCAAAACCGGTACTAGCGGTCCCAAGTTAGGTCGGCCGGTATTGATGTCGCCGAGATCCTGCCATGTGAATTTATAATTTTGCCGTTCTTCTTTGAACATGGGTTTATCCATCCGCTATCATAGTTCAATAAAATTGCCGAATCCGGCCCGTGTCAAGAACAATCTCATATGTCCCCGTCCATTGAATAAACTCTCCTGTAGCCTTAATATCGGATGATTTAGCCCAAACTTAAAAGATTAGTGATTTGTGTGTGTCGCGCCCCCCGAGTTTGTCAAATCGATATTTGTGTGTCAATCATATTATCTAGTCGCCCACAGAGAACACAGAGAGATCATCATACAAACATTCTGCTGTCTCTGTGCTCTCTATGGTTTCGGCTGACGGTATCAGGGCTCGCGCAAAGCGGCCAATCCCCGGGTCAGCTCCAAAGCGACGCCCATACCGGCTTTCAGCTTGGGATCGAACAAGACCCCCATGAGTCCAAAGAGGCCGACCGGTTTGGCGCCAGCCATATCGGCAGTTGCGGGCAGGTCGGCGGCTTTGTCCAATAAATCCAGGGCGTCCGGCGCCGTGAGCTTGTGCAGCACGCCCACTAACCGGACCAACCCGTCCCCGATCTGCTCCAACTGTTCGGGGGAGTGGGCCGAACCGATTTTTTTCAATACCTCCAGGCCCATGGATAGAATCCGGAATACGCCGTTGCGCTCCAGGTCGTCGAAATAATAAATAATTTGCGGAACCGTCGTTTTCAAAACCGGTTCGGCGATGACCAGAAAATCAATTACATTTTTAAGTTGATCCAAGGTAAAGTTCAGATTTTTAACATTGCGCATGGCGTTTTTGGCCAGATATATCAGATCCTCCAGTTGAAAATCGGCCTCCACATCGGCCAATGCCACGATCAGGGCTTGCACGCCTTCATTGACCCGCGGCGCCAATTCATCCCGCAGCTCTCCCAGAGCTTTGGCCGACTCCGCCAGGGGCGTGATTTGGGTTTCAAGGCGATCCATGCGTTGAATCAGTTCGGTTTCTTGGTTCATGTCCGCACCTCCCTCAGGCAGCCGGCCGGATCTTGCCGGCCAGGTTCATCTGCGGTTCCAGGGGCAGGTCCAACCCCTTCATCATCAGGTTCCAATAGACCCAGCGAAACATCATTTTGCCCCAATGGTTGTTGAGGCTCTCCTGGAGAAGGCTGAAGGGCCCCATGCCCGGGAAGGGGAATTTGCCCGGCAGCGGCTCGACTTTGTAGTTGAAGTCGAGCAGAATGGCCTTTTCGAATCCCGATGCCAGAAAACAAGTGGCGTGACCATCGAATGTGCCCTTGGGCTCATACCCGTCAATCTCGCGCAGCAGGTTCTCCACCAGGGTATAGGCCATGTAGTGGGCAACGGATCCGGCCTTGGAGGTGGGAACGTTGGTGGTGTCACCGATGGCATAGACCCGTTCGAATTTTTCGGCCTGCAGGGTTGCGTTGTTGGTGGCCACGTATCCCACGGGGTCGCCGACCTGGGAATCGATAAGCGCCTTGTCCCCCATGTTGGGCGGTATGGCCACCAGCAGGTCGTAGCCGATCTTATCCCCCTTGTGCGATTCGATGGTTTTCTCCTTGGCATTGACCTGGGCCAGATCGAAATAGGGTGTGACCTTGATATTCTTTTGAACGGCCACCTCAGCCAGGGTCTTGGCTGCCACGGGTTTGGTGAACACATTGTCCAGCGGTGTCACAAATTCGATGTCCACTTTGTCGCGCACCCCGTTGACCGTGAAAAACCAATCCGCCATGAATACGAATTCCAGGGGGGCGATGGGGCATTTGTAAGGAATCTCGGCGATGTTCAGCACCACTTTCCCGGAATTGAAATATTTCAATTTTTGTCTTAAGGCCATGGCCCCTTCCAGGGTGTAATAGTCGAAGACGTCCGTTTGCCAGCCGTCCAGCATACCGTCGATTTCAGAGGGCTGGATGTCACATCCCGTGGCAATGACCAGCCAATCATAATCATAGTGCCCCAGTCGGGTCTCCACCCTGCGTTGATCGGGGTCGATCTTGACGACCTCGTCCAGGATAAAGTCGACCCCCCGGGGAATGAACTCCTTTTTGGGTTTGATGACATCCTGCTCGCTATAGACGCCAAAGGGAATAAAGAGATAACCGGGTTGATAATAGTGCCGTTCATCCCTGTCGATGATGGTGATGCTCCATTCCGCCTCCGACAATTCCTTGCGAAGCATGTTGGCCACGATAGTTCCGCCGGCACCGGCACCTAGAATCAAAATGTTGCGCATGCTGTCCTCCTTAGGTTGGTAGTTTAAATAGAAGCAGGTGGGATCCGTAGTTGCCTGCGATATGCGGTCCGGCAGGCATGCATCTGGTTTTCATCCCCCCAAAAAGGGAGAATTCAGCTG
>JASFER010000335.1:0-6295 GCA_050124755.1 Desulfobacteraceae bacterium | reverse complement strand
TGGTGGCCGCTTGCGGCCTGCTCAGCTACGCATTTGTCAAGAATCTCAATGCGCTTTCCGATGTGCGCCGTGAATTCGGTAAAACGGCCATGCTTCAGGGAGACTTGCTGTCCGATGTGATTACATTGGATCGATACCGCCAGGCCCTTATCAAGGTCGAGTCGGAAAACCGCCGCTGGTGGATCCCGCGCCTGGGTCTTCGTGAGTCTTTAAATGTTGAAACCGCTCTCAAGCATAAGTTTGTAACTCTTTACCACAGCGGTTTTCTGACTGAATTTGACAAAGCCATGGGCGAACGCATGAGCCGATTCAGCGCCAATACACCCAACCGGGAATTGGGTGCGCATGTGGCGCATCTGGTCCGACGCATCAATCTGTTGAAGGCGCGGCTGGCCCAAAACGACGTAGAAAAATTGTCGATCTACCCCCAACCCGCTTATCATCCGGAGGTGTTGAATCGAAGGGATGTCATACCGGAGATTCAAGGTAAGCTGGCTGAGCAATATCTTTACACCATTGCCTGGGAAAAAGACAGCACCGCTCTGAACAAAGAAATGACCCACATGCAGACGTGGCTCAAGCATTTGTTGACCCTGCCCGGCATTACCCTGAACTGGTTGACGGATTGGGTCAATTCGGATCCGTCGCTTCAACCGGTGGGGTTGCATGATTATTGGGGTGGAGAACCCAATTACGAAATGGCCGTTGTACCGGCCGCTTTTACAAAGGCCGGTCAGGAAAAGATACAATCCGCCATTGCGGAAATCGAAGCGGCCCTGTTCGACCCGCTGATCATCGCCGGGCGCAAGGTGGAATTCAACAAATGGTACGATAAAGCCTACGTGGCCGCATGGCAGGATTTCGTTCAGAATTTTGACAGTGGAAAACGCCTGCTGAAAGGGCGTGACCAATGGCAGGCCGTGGCAAAAAGGCTGAGCACGCCCCAAGGGCCCTACTATGCTCTCATCGACCGGGCAGTGGATGAATTTAAATCTTTTGGCAATGAAGACGGATCACCTTCGTGGATCGCCCTGGCCAAAGATTGGCAGATGGTTCGAAAGGAATCCAGGGCATCCGACGTCGTTGATCCAAAAAAAGCCGGCATCCTTCGAAAAGCGACCCGTGGTGTCACCTCCAGGATCCGCAAGGCCGAAAAGGCATTCGGCATCAAGGCCCGCACACCGATAACCCCCGAAGCCCGATTGAGAGCCGCCCAATTGCATCTGGCTTATCAAACCGGGCTCGATGAGAGTGTGAAAGGTACGGCTTCCCGCAACGTGGCATTTAAACTGGCATCGGATACCTATGCTCAGGATCCGGCCACCGGAGAGTCGCCCCTGTTATCGGCCCAACGCGCCCTGACGGAAGTCAGAGCCGCCATTGGAGATGCCACCAGTGAACCTGAAGCGATATTTTGGAATCTTTTAAACGGCAATATCCGGTTTTTGCAGCAATACATCAATCAGGAGGCGGCTTGTGTGCTGCAAAGTCGATGGGAAAAGGATGTACTGCTGGAGGTCCAGGATGTCAGCGCAGACCAGGACATGGGGCAATTGTTGATGGGTTCGGGAGGATTTGCGTCCAAATTTTTAAACGGCCCGGCTTTACCGTTTATCACCCGCAGCTATAAAAAAGGATACTACCCGAAAAAAGCGCTTGGCATGGAGATCCCTTTTGACAAGGTTTTTTTAAGTTATTTAACCAAAGGCGCGCAGGCCGCCAAACCCAGAAAGAGCAGCTATAGCGTCAAAATACGCGCTTATCCCACGGACACCAATCGCAACGCCACCATGAGACCGCAATCAACCCTGTTGGAGATGCAGTGCGCTGGTGAACGCATGCGGTTGGAAAATCTGAACTATCCTGTGGCCAAGACCTTTTCGTGGTCGCCCCGGGATTGTGGCGACGTCACTTTTCAAATTTTCATCGGAAACCTGGTGCTGACCAAAACCTACAGTGGTTACAACGCTTTTGCAAAGTTTTTGGATGAGTTTAAGAAAGGTTCGCGTATATTTTATCGGGAAGAATTTCCAAGTGAAGAGGCTGCCCTGAGACGGATCGGTATCAAATTTATCAAAGCCAAATATCAATTTCAGGGACACAGGTCAGCGCTGCAAATGCTTTACGATGCGCCTGGAAGGCCACCACGGAAGATTGTGACATGCTGGGATCAATAATTCAGAACCGCAAATGGAATTGGATTGCTGCGGGCAAGCATCCGGTGGCAAAGGACTATATCCGCTTTGGCGGTCCCTCACCACTGCTGGATGCCGTTGCGAAGTGGTCGGACAATGGATATCGTCAACTCAAAGGTGACAAGCAGCAGCAGTCGGTTTATCACTCCTGGAGATTCTGGTTAAAAGGCGTAAAGAAAGGAACACTAATTTGCGGGCTGGGGCGGGACAGCAGCGACAGCATCGGGCGACCCTATCCATTGCTCATCATGGGAGAAGGTGACCTGAAGGGATGGGAGAAGCAGTGGAGCAAGCTGCCCTGCAGACTGGATAAGGCATGGAATCGAATGGAATATATTGCCTCCCATTGTTTCGACAGCGCCCCTGCCATGGAGGCGGAGATCGAACGTCTAAATGCGCCGGGCAAAGATACTGATCCGGCAGTTGGTTCATTCGAGGCGGTTGGCGGCGATACAAACCATATGGACATGATCCAGTGCAAGTCCCAATTGCTACAAGACGGATTCGGTTTGATCGGCCTGAATCCCGCCCATGGCGCCGACATCAGTCAGTTTGCGCTGCAATGCCACCATCGCTTAAAGGAATGCTGTTCCGAGATCCCCAGGGGGGTTTTTATCGGGGGAACGCCTCAACAGGCCTATCTGGGGGTCGTTTTACATCCGCTCAGACCAAGCGATTTTGTCAAATTATGGTCCACCGGCTAGCAACCGGATTAATATTTACAGGTTGATGCCTGAATGATATAAGTAATTGAAAATAGCACCTTACGTGAATATTTTTAATGTTGGGTTATACTCAGCGCATATCTCAGGCAAAGTCACCACGCTATTTCTTTAGACTAGAAAGCTGAGGTACATTGTGACCAATTTTGACCTTGACGCACTACTTGCCGAAATTTCATCCGACGCTCCCTGTGGTGAGGATATCTCATATGATGCCGTTTTTTTAGAGCTTGAACGCATCGCTGAGGGAACGGCCGAAACTCAGGTAGGGGACTATATTCAGGAGGGCGTGGAACCTGACTGGAAAAAAATTTGCCAACTGAGTTTAGATCTGCTTGAACGCAGCCGGGATCTCAGACTCATCATCTATTTGACCGCCGCAATGCTGCGTTTGGAGGGAATATCCGGCCTCAGCAACGGCTTGGCTTTGCTCAGAGCCCTTGTGGAACAGCACTGGGACCATCTATTTCCACAACTGGATCCAGAAGATGACAATGATCCCCTTGAACGCATGAATATTATCGGATCCTTGTCCCCGCCGGCGACAGTGATGAACGATCCCATGAAATTCATACCCCAATTGATGGGACTGCCTTTGTGCAAGCCGGAAGATGCGCGGCTGCCGCATATGAGCCTTCGTCATATCCTGTTGGCATCCGGTGAAATAGCGCCCAGCGAAACAGAGGAGGGGGACGTGCCTTCAATGCAGCTCATTGATGCCGCCTTTGAACAAACGGATCTTGTAACATTAAAGACCACCGACCGGGTCATCGGTGATTGCCTTGAGCATCTCAGCGTTTTGGATCAAGTATTAACGGACTACGTGGGGGTGTCCGCCGCACCCAATTTCAACAGGCTTGATCGTGTGTTAAAACAAATGCGATCGAAGACGGCCATGTATTTGGAACGCAGGGGATATCCTTCGTCGGATAGGTCATCTCTCAATCAGACCGAGGCAAAAACGCAAAACCAGTTGGACATGGATACACCCAATTCAAAGGAGCCTCCCATGGACACTGAAAACCAGTCCGATTCAGGCCTTGGTTCCCGAGGACAACAGTTATCCGGAAGCATTACATCCAATCAAGAGGTGCTGAAGGCATTGGATATGATTTTGGCGTATTACCAACAGAGTGAACCATCCAGCCCTGTGCCTTTGCTGATCAAGCGGGCCAAGCGTCTCGTCGGCAAGAGTTTCGTAGACATCATTCGAGATCTTTCCCCGGATGCCATGGCCCAAGTGAAAATGGTCAGCGGTGATAAGGATCAACCTAAGGATTGATTCATGATCTCGTATTTTCTAGATAACAGAAACTTGTTATGCAATGAATTCAATATGATTACAAGTTTTCTGGTACACTAAAGAAGGGAGAACAATCATGGCCAAAGGAAAAGCAAGCAGCCAGAAATTTATTGCGCGCAATAGAGCTCCGAGGGTGCAAATAGAGTACGACCTGGAGACCTACGGAGCCGAGCAGACCATTAACCTGCCATTTGTGATGGGCGTGATGGCCGACCTCTCCGGAAAGCCGGAAGAGGCGCTGCCCGCTGTAGCAGAGCGTAAGTTTCTGGAAATAGATGTGGATAATTTCGATGAACGCATGAAATCGGCGAAACCGCGGGTTGCGTTTCAGGTCCCCAACACCTTAACCGGTGAAGGTAATCTGAACGTCGAATTGAACTTTGAAAGCATGGATGATTTTTCACCGGCCGCAGTGGCTCAAAAAGTGGATGCATTGAATAAATTGCTCACGGCCCGAACGCAATTGGCCAACCTGATCACGTATATGGATGGCAAGGGGGGCGCCGAGGAGCTTGTGGCCAAGCTCCTGCAGGATCCAACGCTGATGCAGGCGTTGTCCGCGACGCCCAAAACGGATGAAGGATCCGATACGACGGAAGGGGAGGGTTGATCATGGCAGAATTAGAAAAAGATACCGCTTCACAAGCAGCAGAAGCCCAACCCATGGAGATGACTGAATTTGAGGGGCTCCTTCAGAAGGAATTCAAGCCCAAGACCGATCGGGCCCGCGAGGCGGTGCAAGCTGCTGTACAGACATTGGCATCGCAAGCCTTGGCGCAAACCGCTCTGATCTCCGACGATGCGGTCAGGACCATAGAATTAATCGTCGCCGAAATCGATAAAAAGCTGACCGAGCAGATCAACTTGATCATGCATCATCAGGATTTTCAGCAAGTGGAAGGTACTTGGCGCGGATTATCCCATCTGGTCAACAATACGGAGACGGATGAGATGCTCAAAATCAGGGTGATGAACATCTCCAAGAAAGATTTGGGCAAGACCCTGAAGAAATTTAAAGGCACCGCCTGGGACCAGAGCCCGATTTTCAAGAAACTGTACGAGGATGAGTACGGTACACCGGGAGGCGAACCCTACGGTTGTCTGATCGGCGATTATTGCTTTGATCATACACCCCAAAATGTCGAAATTCTGAAGGGTATGGCCGAAGTTGCGGCTGCGGCCCATGCCCCTTTTATTGCCGCTGCCGATCCGGGATTACTGAATATGGATACGTGGCAGGAGTTGGGCAATCCGCGGGATTTGACCAAAATCTTGCAGACGGCCGAATATGCTTCCTGGCGCAGCCTTAGAGAATCGGATGACGCCAGATACCTTGGATTGACCATGCCCAGGTTTCTGTCCCGCCTTCCATACGGCGCGAAAACCGAGCCGGTGGAGGAATTTGATTTTGAAGAGGACACCGAAGGCGCCGTGCATTCAAAATACTGCTGGTCCAATTCGGCCTATGCAATGGGGGTCAACATCAACCGGGCGTTTAAGCTATACGGTTGGTGTTCACGCATTAGGGGTGCCGAGAGCGGTGGAATGGTAGAGGGCTTGCCCACGCATACCTTTCCGACGGACGATGGCGGCGTGGACATGAAATGCCCCACCGAAATCGCCATCACGGACCGCAGGGAAGCGGAGTTGGCCAAGAATGGATTGATACCCCTTTCCCACTGGAAGAATACCGACTATGCCGTATTCGTGGGGGCGCAATCTTTGCATAAACCCGCGGAGTTTGACGATCCCGATGCCACCGCCAACGCCAATTTAGGCGCAAGGCTGCCGTATCTTTTTGCCATCTGCCGCTTTGCGCATTACTTGAAGTGTATCGTGCGTGACAAAATCGGCTCATTTGCGGAACGCGCCGACATGGAAAAGTGGTTGAACAAATGGATAACCAAATATGTCACCACGGACCCCACCGCTTCGGAGGAGGTCAAGTCCAGGTATCCATTGTCCGCAGCGGAAGTCGTGGTTGAGGACATTGAAGGCAATCCCGGATACTACAGCGCAAAGTTCTTCCTGCGCCCCCATTATCAGTTGGAAGGCCTGACCGTTTCCCTGAGATT
>JASFER010000334.1:0-6310 GCA_050124755.1 Desulfobacteraceae bacterium | reverse complement strand
TCCTCTTCCTTTTTCTTACGTTCCGTGATGTCCATAAAAGTGATAACGACTTGCAATATTCTCCCATTCTGGTCAGTTAAAGGTTCAGCGTTTACCAACACCCAGACCGGACCGCTCTTGTCAGGACGACGGATACCCGCTACAAGATCCTTCAGTGGCTTCCGACTGGATAGGACCTGATTGACTGGATACCGCTCCAACGGCATGGAGTTTCCGGTCTCATCAAGAAAGTCCCATGCAGGATCCATGGCGACTTTTCCAAGCATCTGATCTTTGGACAAACCAAGCAACTCTTCGGCCGTTTTATTGCAGGCAATGATCTTGGTATCCGGGTCGTGGACGACAATAGCCGCCTTGATGGCGTCAAGAAATTGATGATTCCAATGGCGTTTCGTTCCATTCTGTCCTGCAATTGCATTTTCCGGTATGGCATTCATCGATGAGCCCGGTTTTGCATGTTCTGGTTTTTCTTTCATTGCTCCAACCTCGCGTCGCCGCAAAATCAAAAAACGGCCAGTGGTTCATGGTGATGACCCTTGAATGGATCGTGGCAGTGAAAAGTAAAAAACGGCACCCTGGTTGAGCTCTCCTTCGGCCCAGGTGCGGCCGCCATGCCGGGCGATGATGCGGCGCACATTGGCCAGGCCGATGCCGGTGCCTTCGAACTCTTCCGCTCGGTGCAGGCGCTGGAACACGCCGAACAGTTTGTCTACATAGGTCATATCGAAGCCCACGCCGTTGTCGCGCACATAAATCACCACTTCCTTAGTTTGACCGGGAAGCGATCCGATTTCGATCCGGGCCTCTTGCCGGGGCCGGGTGAATTTTAAAGCATTTGAAATCAAGTTCACCAGGACGATCCGCAGCATGGCCCCGTCGCCGCTGACCAAAGGAAAGTCACCGATGCGCCAATCGATATTCCTTCCGGCCGTATCCGGTTCAAATTCGCTTAGGATGTCTCGCACCAGCTCCCCCAACGCCACTTTCCGGACCGATAAGGCATGGCGGCCCATCCGCGAAAAGGAGAGCAGATCGTCTATCAACCGTCCCATTTTTCTGGCGGCGTCGGAAATGGTGTGCATGTAATGCCGGGCCTGTTCGTCCAATGCGTTTCCTGCTTTATTTTGAAGCAGTTCCAGAAAGCCGTCGATATGGCGCAGCGGCGCCCTGAGGTCATGGGACACCGAGTAAGTAAAGCCTTCCAGCTCCTTGTTCGCGGTTTCCAATTGTGCCGTTCGATCCAGGACACGCTGGTCGAGCTCCGTATTGAGACGGCGCAACTCTTCCTCGGCCTGCCGGCGTTCGGCCATGGATTGCATCAGGTTTTTGCTCATGCTGTTAATGGCCTTCACCACGTGTTCCAGTTCATCCGGCCGGTGCGAAGCAGATATTTTACGATTCAGCGTCAAAGGAACGTTCAATCGCGTCACGTCCAGTTGTTTCAGGTATTCGGCTATTGTATTCAGGTTTCGCATGATGACATGCTGGAAAATAGTGAGTACACAGAAAGCCCATAAAAAGGTCTTAACTGCTTGAGTGGTCAAAACCAGTGCGACACGGTCGTATAAGCGTTGATAGACGCCCTTGAGATCTACCGTTACATACAGGTTCCCGATGTGCATTTTTTCTTGTCCGGTTTTGTAAAAAAGCGGGAATTGATAGTGGGCGCCCCCTTCGTCTTTGGGATTTCCCGCAGATGAAAAGACCTCCTCCATTGACGCGCGGATCTCTCTGACTTCAAGATACTGTATATCCGGCAGCAACAACGCACCCTGCAGCTGCACGTTTAATTGGTTCTCATCCATATCCCACAGGCTGAGGGAGAGAAAATTAAGATAGCTTTCCCGGATTTCATTCAACCCTTCTGCAACACTATCCATATCTCTTTGGTATTCGGCATATAACTGGATGGCTGTACTGATGAATGTGAAAAGCGTGCTGCATATTAAGATATACGATAAAATACGATAGGATAGGCGGCTTTTCAGTCTGAAGTTTGAGAAAAACGAGAAGATGTCCATGGAGTTTCCTTTTTCTTTAACACATTGATTTGGATAATGATTGACGCCTATTCCCATTTTTCAAGGTTGGGGTCGTTTTCCCGGCCGGCAGCTTTTACCGCTTTAAGCCATTCCCGATTATACAGGTTGAAACTGCGCGATCCCATGGGTTGCATTAAGAATGCTTTTTTATAAAATGATTCTCTAAAACAGGGTTGATCCCCGAATTTTTTCGATAGCTGTATTGCGACCGTTCGCGTCACCGGCGCATATCCGGTTTTCGTATACATCATGGTCTGGACGGCATCACTGAGAATAAATTCGGCAAAAAGATAGGCGGCTTTGAGCTTTTGGGGGTTGCGACGAAGTTCCCTGGAAAAACAGATCTCATCCACCCAGATTTGACCGCCTTCGGCAACCTCTGCCGCCTGCCATTTACCATATCCTTGACGTTCGATTTCAAAAACCGTGTTTCCCATGGCGTAAAACAGATCGTAATACTTATTGATCAATGCCGGATTGCAATTCTTGGGACTGATATCGTACCAGGAATGGGCATTGGAAACGACTTTCACGAGGGCCTTGCGAAGTTCATTCCAATCGATTTTTTCAAAAGTGGCATCGTAAAATGTGTTGGTGGAATATCCCAGGGCGAGAAGCGTTATCCCCACATTGGCTTCATGCTGGGTACCGAATAGTCCTATTCGTTTCTTATACTTTTCATCAAACAGGACTTTCCACGATTCCGGCGGTGTCTTCACTCTGTCGACGTTATAATAAAGCGTCTGAATATCGGCCCTGATAGGAACGCCGTAACCTTTACCGTTCTTCTCCCGATAATCGACAAATTCCCCCTGCTGCAAAACCGGCCACACATTCTTAAAGCTGGATATTCTGTCGTAGTCGATGGGCATAAGCAGGTTGAAAAGCTGCGAAGATTTCGATTTGTAATAGACATTGACCGGTACAGCAATATCTCCTTTTTTCGATCGAAGGAGATTGAAACAATCCGGTATGGTAACAAGAAACGGTTCGACATAGGTTAATTTGATGTGCATTCCCCTTTTTTGGGCATACTGTTCAAAACCATCCGTGATTCCCCATTCCTTTAACAGCCCCCAGCTGATCACCCTTAGCTCCAACGGTGTCTCCGTTGCCATTATCACAGTATGCATGAATACGAAGGGGAAGAATAGAATAAAAACCTTGCACATGAATTTCATCTTTGTCTCCTCTCGTCCACTATGGTCTGCAAAGTGACAGCCCCAGGATAACTGAGGTTGAGGTGATGACGATTTTAAGCGGCGTCCGCCAAAGAACATATTTGGGTTCTGACATGTCTACGCTCCTTGAAAGGATCGTGGCAGTGAAAAGTAAAAGACGGCGCCTTGGTTAATCTGCCCTTCGGCCCAGGTGCGGCCGCCGTGCCGGGCGATGATGCGGCGCACATTGGCCAGACCGATGCCGATGCCCTCGAACTCATCGGCGCGGTGCAGGCGCTGGAACACGCCGAACAGTTTGTCCGCATAGGTCATGTCGAACCCGACGCCGTTGTCGCGCACAAAGATCACGGTATCGGAGTCCCGGCCGGACAGCGACCCGATTTCGATCCGGGCCTGTTGGCGGGGCCGGGTGAATTTCAGGGCATTGGCGATTAAGTTGGCCAGCACCATTCTCAGCATGGCGGCATCGCCCTCAACCTCGGGAAGATCGCCGATGCACCAATCGATGGTCCTACCGGCGGCATCGGGCTCGAGTTCCCGGATGACGTCGTGCACCAGGGGTCGCAGGTCCACCTGTTTGAAAGTCATCGCCTGACGCCCCATGCGGGAAAAAGAGAGCAGATCGTCGATCAACAGACCCATTTTTTTCGCTGAATCGGATATGATCTCCATGTAATGCCGGTTCTGCCCGTCCAGCGCGGTTCCGGCCTTCTTTTGCAGCAGTTCCAGAAAGCCGTCGATGTGGCGCAGCGGCGCCCGGAGGTCATGTGAGACCGAGTAGGCAAAGGCCTCCAGATCCTTGTTCGCGGCTTCCAGTGCGACAGTCCGGTTCAGCAAATTCTGATTCAGGCTTGTGATCTGTTTTTCGGCGCGCTTCTGTTCCGTGATGTCCTCTCCTGAGCTGAGGGTCCCGACGATACTCCCGCCATCATCCCTGAGCAGGGCATTGTGCCAGGCGATTATCCGCTCTCGGCCGCCTATGGTCAAAACGGGGTTCTCAAAATGTTCGACAGGTTCGATCTCCCCTGACATGAGCCGATGAAAGGCCTGGATGACATCCTGGCGCATATTATCCGGAACAAATGTCTCAAACCAGTCCTTTCCGATGATTTCTTCGGCAGTGCCTTCCAGAACCTCACAACCCTTTTGATTGATCAACGTGACGCGCCGGTCGGCATCGATAGCGACCAGGATGACACCCGCGATATCAAGATATTGTTGCGACTTGTTCCGAGCTGTTTCCAGCTCCCGCGTGCGTTCGGCAACGCGGTGTTCGAGTTCCTGATTAAACTTGCGGATAGAGCGTGCATATTCTTTGATTTTTTGAGCCATCATATTGAATTTTTCCGCAATATCGCTAAATTCACCCTTTGATTTTATCTCTATGTTGATATCATAATCCTGCTGCGCGATTTTGATCGTCCCGGCTGCCAACTGTTCCAACGGTTTAGAAATTCCGAGGGAAATCCGATATGAGATCATGAATACGATGATCAGAAAGATTGCGGTAATGAACAGGGACATATAGGTTGCAGAATACACGTATTTATATACATCATCCTTTGTCAGACTCACGGCAATGAGCCAGTCCCAGTTTGAATAATATCTGTACACAGCGATATTCGTTTTGTGTGAGTGTTCATCGATCCGTTCTCTGAATTCTATCCGGCCTGTTTTGGTCGAGATCATTTCATCGATATAGGAGATATCGGATAATGCTTTTTTGCCGACGTCATGATCGTGTCCTGTGAAATAGATCAGTTTTCTGGCCGCCGTTTGCACAATCAATATTTTTTCATGCTGATTCTGAGTTTGGCGTATTTCACTTAATACTTTTTTCATGACAGCTTCGCTGTAATACTGGTCATTCTCCATTTTCAATTTTTTAATAAGGTCATATTCAGTTTCACAGAGCGACAGGATGCGATTGAGGTGATTGTCCAATATCTCATATTGCATCGCTTTGATCTTTGATCCGGTGATGAAAAAAGTCATCGCGATCACCAGTAAAGCCGGGCATAAAATACAAGGCGCAATGAGTAGTTGTAATTTAGATCTGAACGTCATATCTGACCACCCGTCTTCTTTCAGTGCATAAGGATGTGTCCTTACCGGTAATCGAGCACTTTTAAGAACTCGACAAACGTGATGCCATAATCCTGCTTCCAGTATTTGTCGAAAATTCCCTGTGTCTGGGCGTAGTTCAAATATTTTGCAATGATCGATTTTAAGATGGTATTCTTCTTATGAATTCCCCATCCCAACATTTCGATCTCACTCACCGGCATACCAATCTTTAAGTTCTTGTATTCGTAAATCGCAACAAACGCCCGGACGGCGTCAAATACAGTGAAATCAGCCTTTTTTTGAGATACCATCTGGTCCATTAAATCAAAATCATCCACATAGATATAGTCAAACTGAATATGATGCTTTTCCCTGGTTTTCTCCAGATTGAACTCCATTGACGTGTTTTTGACCATGACACAGGTTTTATTGTTCAGATCAGCATAGTTGCTGATACGTTCGTCTTTTCGAATGACCAATAATTGTCTGCTGGGCACAAACTTGATGATATCAAATAACTGTTCTCTCCATGGCAGCGCAGTGATGCCCTCAACGTAGAGGTCAACTTTATCGAGCAACTCCGGAGAATAAGTATAATTGGGATCCGTTTTGACGCGATCTACACTTTCGCCTTTTTTGAGAAAATAATCATTCCAATGGACCGTGAGTACGTTCACTCGAATATCGACTAATTTTGAAAATTCATCGATGACATGATAATGAAATCCCCTTATGGTTCCATCTGCCTGCGGTTCATACACAGAATATGAAATTTCTGAAGCCACCGAGATACTCCCTTTTTTATGCAATGCTTGAATAAATTGAACTTCCTGGTCTGTCCACTTAATACCCTTCACATGCAGAAGAGGGATATCCTGGCCCGAACTATAAGATGGAAGCAACATCGCCATAATGGGAATGATCACCATGAGCCATTTCTCCGGATGACTTCGGCATCGCCTAATCCCAGGAATGTACTTGAAAGTTTTCATGGATGCACTCCTTTATTGTTTCATCGCT
>JASFER010000333.1:0-6356 GCA_050124755.1 Desulfobacteraceae bacterium | reverse complement strand
CCATTCTCCTAGAGGCCAGAGAAATCGGCTTTGGTGGTGCCGGTCGCAATGTGGGACTGGTCAATGCCGGCCTCTGGCTCATGCCGGATGACGTGGTTCGTATTGTGGGGCCAAAATATGGTGAGCGCCTTATCGAGGTGTTGGGGGCTTCGCCGGATCTGGTTTTCGGACTCATAGAAAAGCATGGCATCCGGTGTGAGGCCGTGCGCAAGGGCACCCTCCACTGCGCCCATTCCCCCGGTGGATTCCGTGCCCTCCGGAAGCGGGAAACCCAATGGAAACGCCGTGGGGCGCCGGTAACGCTTTTCAGCCGCGAGGAGGCCGCGCCAAAAATCGGCAGCGACAGCTTTCACGGCGCCCTCCTGGATCAACGGGCCGGAACGATCCAGCCCCTGGCCTATGCCTATGGACTTGCAGAAGCTGCCAAACATGCCGGTGCCCGTCTCTACGAAGATTCACCGGCCGTTGCGCTGAAGCGCGAGTCCAATCATTGGCGCCTGACCACGCCCACCGGCAACGTGTCGGCCAAGGCCGTCATCCTGGCGACGCAAGGGTACCCGGCGTCCGCTTTCAAACATCGCAAGAAAGAAATCATCCCTTTTAACTTTTTTCAGTTTGCGACGTCGCCCTTGCCGGAAAACGTCCGCAGGACAATCCTTCCGGGGGGAGAGGGAGCCTGGGATACGAATCCGATTCTATCCTCATTCCGTCTGGACCAGTCAGGACGCCTGCTCGTGGGCAGCGTGGGGCAGGTGGAGAACATGGGCTATTCACTCCATAAAAGCTGGGTCCGGAGAACCATCAAGAAAATCTTCCCCCAGGTCGGACCGATTTCGCTGGAGTACGCCTGGAACGGCAGAATCGCGATGACGGTGGATCATATTCCACGATTTCATATGCTGGATGAGCATCTGGTCTCCGTCAGCAGCTACAACGGCCGCGGCATCGGTCCGGGAACCGTATTCGGAAAACTGCTGGCCGAACTGGTTCTGGGTGCTTCCCAGGATGCGATTCCGCTGCCGGTTTCCAAACCCAGAAACATCCTGACACGCCATTTGAGAGGGCTTTTTTATGAGACCGGTGCCCGCCTCTATCATTTTTTTCAGCGACGATGGTAATTTAAAATATGTTGAGGATTCGAAACCCGGACCCAACACCCGGATTGAATCAAACCAGGCCATCCTCTCAGGTCTGTCTGCCGTTGGACAGTCGGCCGACGCCCATATCCGATGAATCGCATTCAGTTAGTGGGTAATAATATTTAACTTGACATGTAATATAAACAAAATTAGTAATGGTTAAACCATTACAAACCGCTTTTTGATGAACGGCTTCAATTCCGGCGCAAAATACTGCATCAACCGATCTGCAATGGACTGAAAGTTAACATGACTCAACTCATACTGAACGACATCAGTGTCTATTTCGGCGGTCTGAAAGCCCTTTCCGAAGTCAGCTTTTCCATCGCAGCCGGTGAAATCGTCGGCTTGATAGGACCCAACGGCGCAGGCAAGACCACGGTTTTTAACGTCATTACCGGTGTTTACCAGACATCGAGCGGCGACGTTACCCTGGACGGTGCCTCGCTGCTGGGAAAACGCCCCTACCAGATCCTCACCAAGGGGATTGCCCGGACCTTCCAGAATATTCGGCTCTTTTCGAAGATGACGGCCCTGGAAAATGCCATGGTGGCGCGGCATTGCCGATCCAAAAAAGGCGTCGTCGGGGCCATATTCTGCACCGCATCCCAACGCCGGGAAGAGCGCCGCATCCGCGAGAAGGCCTTGGAGGCCCTGACATTTATGGGGGTGGACCAATATGCGGATACGGTGGCTTCCAATCTGCCTTACGGCATTCAGCGCCGTCTGGAGATTGCCAGAGCCCTGGCCTCGCAACCCAAGGTCATTCTCCTGGACGAACCGGCCGCCGGCATGAATCCCGCGGAAAGCTCGGCGTTGATGAAAGATATATCGCGGATATCCGGGCTGGGGATCGACGTGCTGCTGGTGGAGCACGACATGAAAGTCGTCATGGGTGTATGCAACCGTATTGTGTGTGTTGATCACGGTGTGAAGATCGCCGAGGGGACGCCTGAACAGATTCAGTCCAATCCCCAGGTGATCGAGGCATACCTGGGTCAGCCGGCAGACCAAAGCAATTAATGCAATAATCAGAAGAGGAGGAGCTTCAAATGAGGAAAAAACTACTATTCGTTTTGATCGTTGGGCTGATGGCCATTCCTTTCGTCATGGGGACAGCAACGGCGAAGACCCTGAAAATCGGCTCTATGAGCCCGCTGACGGGCCCCTATGCGGCGGACGGCAACGACATTAAAAACGGCGCGCTGTGCGCCATCGACGTGATCAACGATCAGGGCGGCATCCCGGGCTACGACAAGATCGAACTGTTTCCCCAGGACACGGCCTGTGACCCCAAACAGGCGGTGGCCGCCGCCAACAAGCTGATCAACCTGGAAGTGGTCGGTGTCGTCGGCGCCTACTGCTCCTCTTCCACCATTCCGGCTTCCGAGACCCTGGCCGAGGAAGACATCATCATGATCACGCCCGCGTCCACCAATGAAAAAGTCACCGACCGCGGATTGCCTTATATGTTCCGCATGTGCGGCCGTGACGACGATCAGGCCCCGGCCGCAGTCAGATTCATGATGGAAGCCCTGGGCGCCAAAACCCTTTTCATCGTGGACGACAAGACCACCTACTCCCAGGGATTGGCCGACGGCGTGGACAAAAATGCCAAGAAGATGGGCATGCAGGTGCTGGGCCGCGACCATGTCAACCAGGGCGACAAGGATTTCTCCGCCGTGCTGACCATGGCCAAAAAGCACAACGCGGACGTCTTCTACATGAGCCTGCAGAACCATGCTTCCGGCTCCCTGATGGCCATCCAGGCCAAACGCATGGGGCTTCGTTCCAAGATCCTGACTGAGGATGCCGTGTTCCATCCCAACTTCATCAAGGTTGCCAAGGATGCGGCCGAAGGCGTCTACCTGACATATGGCTACACCGACAAGTCCACCCCTGCCTACAAAGACTATGCAAAGCGCTTCACTGCCTCTTACGGTGAAATCGGCGCCTACGGAACCTATGCCTATGATGCCGCAATCTCTCTGATGACCGCCATTAAAAAAGCCGGGTCCACCGATCCCAAAAAGGTCAAGGCCGAGCTGATGAAACTGGACTATCAAGGTGCTTCCAAATATGTGAAGTTCAAGCCCAATGGAGACAGCGGTTCTTCATACGTGGCCTTTAAAGTCGACAGCGGCGAGTACAAATTGTTCTGGACCCCAGACGAGGGCTTTGTCAAATAATCCGGACCGCATTGGCGGGGCCGGACACGACGGTCCGGCCCCGCTTGTTTTCCATCCACTGTGAATTCGAGACGATATGGACTATTTTATTCAACAGCTGATCAACGGTCTGACCCTGGGCGGACTCTATGCACTCATCGCTCTGGGATACACCATGGTATACGGCGTCATCCAATTGATCAACTTCGCCCACGGAGAATTTTTCGCGGCCGGCGGCTACATAGGGGTGATCATTCTCAACTACCTTGCCGGGCGCGGGCTGATGGCGTCCAACCCCTGGCTCTGCCTCATGGGCTCTTTTGCCCTCACCATGGCCTATTGTGCCTTTCTCGCCATGGCCGTGGAAAAGATAGCCTATAAACCCCTGCGTCGGGAGTCCCGCCTGGCGGCCCTGCTGTCGGCCTTGGGCATGTCCATCTTTCTTTCCAATGCCCTGATGCTGACCCAGGGCGTATTCGATGCCCCCTATCCCGGAGAGAAGTTCTCCGGGGGCTTCGAATTCGGCAACGTCAATATCAGTGTGCTGCAGATCATGATCGTGGGAATGACCGTCCTGCTCCTGGTGGGGCTCAACCTGCTGGTCTACAAAACCCGCATCGGCATGGCCATGCGCGCCACGGCCCAGGATAAGATCATGAGCTCGCTGGTCTCCATCAGCAGCAACCGGATCATTTCATTGACATTCGGCATCGGCGCCGGCCTGGCTGCGGCCGCCGGCATCATGGTGGGCCTTTACTACGGCTCGGTGCGCTACGACATGGGATTCGTGCCGGGCATCAAGGCATTTGCCGCCGCCGTGCTCGGCGGCATCGGCAACATTACCGGCGCCATGCTGGGCGGGCTGATCATCGGAATGGTGGAAATCTTCGGTGCCGGGTACATCTCCGGCCAGTACAAGGACGTGTTTGCCTTCATCATACTGATCACCGTACTGTACTATAAACCGACCGGAATCATGGGCGAGAACATCGATGATACGAGAGTTTAAAAAAGTCTGGAAAAGTTACGCCATCGGTCTGCTATGGCTGATGGGCATCATCTGGCCGCTGCTGGGCATCCATGCCGACGGAACCCTCTCCTTTGGCAAAGCCTTTACCGTATGGCTCTATATTGCCGTGGGATCTTTCATCTGCCTGATGATTTACATCATGAACAAGAGCGGCAAACTCAAGCCGGTAACTGCGCCCCTTTCATCGGCACGCGACAGGGCGGCCGGCTTGACCGAGAAGATGCCCGCCAAGGTGTGGATCGTGATTCTGCTTGTGGGGGCATGCATCTATCCCCTGCTGACGTCGCGCTACGAGCAGGATGTGGCCATCAATGTGCTCATCTATATCTGCCTGGGGTTGGGCCTGAACGTGGTGGTGGGGCTGGCCGGCATGCTCGATCTGGGCTACATCGCCTTTTACGGGGTCGGTGCCTATACTTACGCCTTGCTGAATATTCACTTCGGCATGTCGTTCTGGATCTGCCTGCCGTTTGCGGCCATGCTGGCCTGCATTGCCGGAACCCTCATCGGTTATCCAACGCTGCGCATGCGCGGGGATTATCTGGCCATCGTGACCCTGGGGTTCGGAGAAATCGTGCGCCTGATTCTCAACAACTGGATGTCGCTGACCAACGGGCCCAACGGGATCCTCGGCGTGAAGGCCCCCAGCGTCTATATCCCCGGTTTCGAAGGCGGGTTCTCTCTGGAACTATTCTACCTCAAGAAACTGCACTTTCTTTACTATATCGCCCTGGCCCTGGCCGTTGTCACCATCATCGCGGTCCGGCGGTTGAACTACTCCAGGATCGGGCGGGCCTGGGAATCCATCCGCGAGGATGAAACCGCCGCCGAACTCATGGGGGTCAACACCTTCATGCTCAAACTGCTGGCCTATGCCATGGGCGCCCTTTTCGCCGGATTGGCGGGCGCCTTCTTTTGCGCGCGCATGCGCTTTGTCAGTCCGGAAAGCTTTACCTTTCTTGAATCCGCCATGGTGCTGTGCATGGTGGTGTTGGGCGGCATGGGGTCCATCCCCGGTATTGTTCTGGGCACCGCAGCGTTGATCGTGCTGCCGGAGGTCTTCCGTGAATTTGAATTGTACCGCATGCTGGCGTTCGGCGCGGCCATGGTGGTGATGATGCTGTTCAGACCGTCCGGCCTGATCCCGGCCAAACGGATGGGTACGCGCTCCGAAGAGATGGAGGGATAGATGGCCGATCAACCGATTCTTGAACTGAAGAACGTCTATTCCAGCTACGGCAACATCAAGGCCCTCAAAGGCGTATCCCTCAAAGTCTTCCCGGGGGAGATCGTGGCCATCATCGGCGCCAACGGCGCCGGCAAATCCACCACCTTGATGACCACCTGTTGCGTGATTCCCATCGACCGGGGAGAGATCTGGTACAATGGGCAGCCGATTCATGGAACGGCGGCCGAGGGCCTGCCCAAGGCCGGTCTGTGCCAGGTACCGGAAGGCCGGCGCATCTTTCCGCGCCTGAGCGTGGACGAGAATCTGACCTTGGGCGCATTCTACCGCAAGGACAAGGACGGCATCGAGGCCGACCGTGAGCATGTGTTCGACCTGTTCCCCATTCTCAAAGACCGGCGCAGACAGCATGGCGGCACCCTCTCAGGCGGAGAACAGCAGATGCTGGCCATCGCCCGGGCCTTGATGAGCCGGCCCAAAATGCTGTTGCTGGACGAGCCTTCTCTGGGCCTGGCCCCGCTGATTGTCCAGAAGATCTTCGATATTGTGCGTAACATCAGCCAACAGGAGGGCACCACCATCCTGTTGGTGGAACAGAATGCCAACATCGCCCTGCAGGCCGCCAATCGCGGTTATGTCCTCGAGACCGGCAATATCACCATGGAAGACCGGGCGGACAAACTTCTGAATAATTCTGAAATTCGTAAAGCCTATCTGGGCGAAGCATAGACGAACGGCCGCCGGCTATGACCGCGGACAACATTCTGTTTCTCAACTAAATGGTTAGCCCTTATAAACCGCGTGGTTGTCATGCCCCGGCAGCCAGAACATGG
>JASFER010000332.1:0-6487 GCA_050124755.1 Desulfobacteraceae bacterium | reverse complement strand
GAACCAAAAGCCCGATGGGGGTGCCCAGCGTTCTACCGTTCTCCACCCCCGACAATATCGTCACCTGGTCCGCTTCCGAGCGATCGGTGGTCAACTTGCTTTGTCCCGGCCGGCGTCGGTCCAGCTGATGCTGGATATCCGCTTCACCGAGTTCGATGTTGGGGGGGCAGCCGTCCACGATGGCCCCGACGCCTTTGCAGTGGGACTCGCCGAAGGTGGTGACGCGAAAAATAGTGCCGAATGTGCTGGACATTGTTCAATCCTTTGTTTCTCCTGCGTCCAGGCGCAGGAGAAATGGTTTTAGAAAAGGTTTTAGGTTTTAGGTTTTAAGTTTTAGGTGAAGGTATTCTGCCGATTCTATATACTCAATACACTTTAAAATGTTGATGCATATCAGCCAGGCAAGGTCGGATTAGATCTCAATCACCGTTCCAGCAATGAACTTATAAGATCGATTACCATCCACAACCTAAAACCTAAAACCTAAAACTTAAAACCTATGTTTCTCCGGCGTCCAGGCGCCGGAGAAACGGTTTTAGGTGAAGGTATTCTGCCGATTCTATTTACTCAATACACTTTAAAATGTTGATGCATATCAGCCAGGCAAGGTTGGATTAGATCTCAATCACCGTTCCAGCAATGAACTAATAAGATCGGTTTCCATCCACAACCTAAAACCTAAAACTTAAAACCTAAAACTATCGTTTATACATATAAACGATCAAATACTTCCCAGTAATTGGGGAACGACTTGGCCACGCAGCCGGGGTCGATGATTTTAACCTCCGGTACTTTCAGGCCGGCGACGGCAAAGCTCATGGCGATGCGATGGTCGTCATAGGTTTGGATTTCGGCGCCGCAAGGGGCCCCTCCCACGATCTCCAGCTCGTTTTCGGCGACGCGGGTTTCAATTCCCATCTTGGCCAACTCCTGGGAGACGGCGGCCAGACGATCACACTCCTTGGCCCGCAAGTGGGCCACGTTCCTGATTTTCGTGGTTCCGTCGGCAAATGACGCCACCACCGCGAGGGTGGGGACCACGTCGGGCATGTGGCCCATGTCCACGTTGACGGCCTTGAGTCGGCCGCCGGTGACGGCAATGCCGTCGGGGTCGCGGTCCACGCGGCATCCCATTTGACCCAGGATATCGGCCAGGCCCACGTCACCTTGTCGTGATGCGGCGGTAATGTCTTGGACCTTGACCCGACTGCCGGTAATGGCGGCGGCCGCCCAGAAATAGCCGGCGTTGGAACCGTCCGGCTCCACCGTATAGTCTCCGGCTTGATAGGTTTGCGCTCCGGGCACCTCGAAATGAGTGTGGCCGTCGCGTTTGAATTCGATACCGAAGGCATTCATGATATCGAGGGTCATATCGATATAGGGTTTGGATACCGGCCCGTTGGTCACATCAATGGTCAATCCTCTTTCCAGGCAGGGGGCAATGAGCAGCAGAGCGGAGAGATATTGGCTGCTGATACCGCAATCGATGGTGGTCTTGCCGCCCTTGCATTGGCCGCCTTCAATGATGACCGGTGGACAACCATTGTTTGATCGGGAGCGGGCATGCACACCCAGCCGGGTCAGGCTGTCCAATAGGGCCTGCATGGGCCTTTCACACATACGGCGGGTACCGGTGAGCGTATAGGGACCTTGGCCGAGGACTACCAGGGCGCCGAACAATCTCATGGAGGTGCCGGAATTCTGAAAGTCGATGGGTTGGGCCACGGAATGAAATCGACCATTGCCGCCGTGCACGGTAATATCATCTTTGTGGTCGTCCACATGGATGCCCATTTGTTTCAGCGCGCTCAAGGTCAGCAGCGTATCTTGACTGCGCAGCGGTCTTTGAATACGGCAACCCCCATCGGACAGGGCCGCGGCAATCAAGGTGCGATGGGTATAGCTTTTTGATCCCGGGACCCTCACCGTAACGTCGGTTCTAACAGGTTTTGTCTCAATTTTTATCATGCTTTTCTACTATATCGGTTCTTGGGTCAAATCAACTGGTGAAAAACAAACGAGCCGTGAAAGAATCATCTCCCACGGCTCTATCAGAAGCTGCGGGCTTGGTTCACCCGCGGCTGGTATGGTTCATTTGCTATGCCACACTCACCTCGGGTGATCCGGTGCAATAATAATAGCTTCCGTATCTAAGGGTGATAACCTTCATAAAACATCCATGAACCTTATATTTTCTATAAATCTTAAATAGTTCGGTGTAGAGTTAGCGACTGAGGGACAAGATGTCAAGGGTTTTATTGCATCATAAAGAAAACCGGGCCGGACGCCATGCGCCCGACCCGGCAGCAGAAACATGCGGTATGCTTCAACAGGTGAAGTCGGCCGCGATCAAATGTCGAAGTACAGGAAGAACTCGTGGGGATGCGGGCGCAGCCGAATCTGGTCCACCTCATTCTCCATTTTGTATTCCAGCCACATGTCGATGGCATCCTGGGTGAAGACATCGCCCTTGAGCAGGAAGGCGTTATCTTCTTTCAGGGCTGCCAGGGCTTCATCCAGGGAGCCTGGTGCGGACGGGATCAGGGCCAGTTCCTCTGGGGGCAGACCGTAGATGTCTTTGTCCAGGGGATCACCCGGATCGATTTTGTTCTCGATCCCGTCGATGGCCGCCATCAGCATGGCTGAGAAGGCTAGATAACCGTTGCAGGAGGGATCCGGTGTGCGGAACTCGATGCGTTTGGCCTTGGGCGATGCCGAGTACATGGGAATACGCACGGCGGCACTGCGGTTACGGCTGGAGTAAGCCAGGTTCACCGGCGCTTCGAAACCCGGCACCAGACGTTTGTAAGAGTTGGTGGTGGGGTTGGAGAAAGCGCAAACGGCCTTGGTGTGTTTCAAGATACCGCCGATGGCGTACAGGGCTTCCTGGGATACACCGGCGTATTTGTCGCCGGCAAACAGCGGGTTGCCGTCTTTCCAGATACTGATATGGGTGTGCATGCCGGTGCCGTTGTCCTCAAAGATCGGCTTGGGCATGAAGGTGACGGTGTGGCCGTGTTTGTGGGCCACGTTTTTCAGGACATACTTGAACCACATCAGCTGGTCGGCCATCTGCAGCAGCGGTTTGAAGCGCATGTCGATTTCGGCCTGGCCGGCGGTGGCCACTTCGTGATGCTGACATTCGATGTCGATGCCCAGGTTCTCCAGTGTCAGAACCATTTCGGTCCGCAGGTCCTGGAATTTGTCCATGGGCGGCACGGGGAAATAGCCCTCTTTGTGGCGCGGCTTGTATCCCAGGTTGGGGCACTCTTCGCGGCCGGTGTTCCAGACGCCTTCCACGGAATCGAGCTCATAGAAAGAGCGGTTGCGGCCGGATTCGAAACGGATGTTGTCGAAGATGAAGAATTCGGCTTCCGGCCCGATGAAGGCGGTGTCGCCGATGCCGGAGCTTTTCAGGTAGTTTTCGGCTTTTTGGGCAATATAGCGCGGATCGCGGGTGTAGGACTCACGGGTGACCGGGTCCACAATGTTGCAGATCAGGGTCAGGGTCGGCTCTGCATAAAACGGGTCCATCTTGGCGGTGGTGGGGTCCGGAACGACCAGCATGTCGCTGGCATGGATGGGCTGCCAGCCGCGGATACTGGAACCGTCGAAGCCGAAGCCGTCTTCAAAGACCGACTCGTCCACTTCGCTGACCGGTACCGAAAAGTGTTGCCAAAGCCCCGGATAATCCATGAAGCGGAGATCCACCATCTTGGCGCCGTTTTCTTTGATCATACTCAATACTTCTTGGGGTGTCATAACTACTCCTTTCCTATGCAGTTGTATTGGAACTCAAATTAATCTAAGCGCGCAAAGGCTGTTCCAGCTGTTGCGCACGTTATCGCTTCACATGCTGTTAGATCGCGTCCTTGCCGGTTTCGCCGGTACGAACCCGAATAGCCTCTTCAATGGTGGAGACGAAGATTTTTCCATCGCCGACTTTGCCGGTGAGCGCGGAAGATTTAATGGACTCGATGACCTTGTCCACCCAGTCGGCCTGAACCACAATTTCGATCTTTATTTTGGGGATGAAGTCAACCACATATTCGGCCCCGCGGTAAATCTCTTTGTGTCCTTTTTGACGGCCGTAGCCTTTGACTTCCGAAATGGTCATTCCCTGGATGCCGATTTCGTTTAAGGCTTCTTTCACATCGTCCAGTTTGAACGGTTTGATAATGGCCTCAATTTTCTTCATAGCCGTTTCCTCCTAAATTTATGCTTTGATTGCAACTCGACCAGTTATTGGATCTCAAAACCGCGTTCACCATGAAAGGCGTTGTCGAGACCTTGGATCTCGCTGTCTTTATCAATTCTGAGGCCTCCCGTCAAAAGGCGAGTGACGCCGATGACAATTAATGTGGCCACGGCCGAAAAAACTGCCGTTCCGACAATGGAAACCAATTGAATCCACACCTGTTTCGGGTTTCCGTAAAAAAGACCCCGTCCGGCTTCATTGATTGCCGGGTCGGCAAAAAGGCCTGTGGCCAGCGCCCCCCAGATTCCGCAGATGCCGTGTACGCCAAAGGCGTCCAGAGAGTCGTCGTAACCGAATTTGTGCTTAAGCTTGGCCACAAAAATGAAGCCCAATATGCCAGATACCAAGCCGATGATCAAGGCGCTGCCCAGGTTCACGAACCCGGCGGCCGGCGTGATGGCCACCAGTCCGGCCACGGCGCCGGACGCAATACCCAGTAATGTGGGTTTGCTGTCGTTCAGCCATTCGATGAACATCCATGCCATGGCGGCCGTGGCGGCCGAGGTGTTGGTCACCAGAAAAGCGGATCCGGCCAAACCGTCTGCAGCCAGCTCGCTGCCCGCATTGAATCCGAACCAGCCAAACCACAGCAGGGCGGCCCCCAGGGCGGTCAAGGTGACGCTGGAAGGGAACATGGCTTCTTTGCCCCAGCCGACGCGTTTGCCCAGCACCAGGCAGAGCACCAGGCCGGCGATACCGGCGTTGATATGGACCACTGTTCCACCGGCAAAATCCAAAGCACCCATTTTAGCCATCCAGCCGCCGCCCCAGGCCCAATGGCACACCGGCGAGTAGACGATGGTCACCCACAGGACGATGAACACAATCCACGAGGAAAACTTCATGCGATCCACAACCGACCCCAGCACCAGAGCAACGGTGATACAGGCGAAGGTCATCTGAAACAATGCGAAAACGGATGTGGGTATGGAACCTGAAAGGCTGTCGACACCAATGCCGGAAAATAGGAAGTGTTCCAGGCCTCCGATAACCCCTCCGATATCTTTACCAAAAGCGATGCTGTAACCCCATGCCACCCATACGATGCTGGCCAAACAGTATGCAGCGAATGTCATGGCGTAAGTGTTTAACAAATTCTTGTACCTTGACATGCCACCGTAAAACAAGGCCAAACCGGCCGGTGTCATCATCATGACCAATGCCGTGGATACGATGATCCACGCCGTATCTCCGGAATTCAGCCCATCTGCGGCAAAAGCGCTACTCAATGGAAACAGCACCAGCGCCAATACGAGAATCAATTTTTTCAGAAACATTGGGTCCTTCCCTTCTAATTGGAGTTATATCAGCACAGTTTCTACGGTTTCCTTAATCATGGCAACCTGCTCGGGCAGGTCCACCTTTTCACCGTCAAAACTGCGGACATAAAAAACGTCCACCACCTGGTCCACCCGGGTGGAGACTTTTGCCACCCAGATATCAAGCCGGCAGTGGAACAGTGCATTGGTAATTTGAAACAACAAACCGGGGTAATCCCAGGCCGTCACTTCGATCAAAGTAAAAAAACTGGAGCTCTCATTGTCCAGCACGACTTTTTGGGGGCGGCTTTTGGTCAATGGCTGGATCGATCGAAAACGATTCCTCTTCTGGATCAGTTCTTTGTTGAGATCCAGTTCATTATCCAGGGCGGCCTGGAGTTGGCCGGCGGCTTTATTCCAGCGCTCCTGTTCGAAGAGCCTGTCCGGCGGCGGTTCAACTTCAAAAATGTCCAAAGCGATGTTGTTGCGCCAGGTAAAAATGCGCATGTCCAATATGTTGATGCCGTTCAGGGTGAAAGTTCCGGCAATCTTCGAAAGCAGACCGGGGCGGTCTTGTGCGCAGATGGTCACCGTCCGGGTGTCGGCCGCTGATGATTTGGCGATGTGCCAGACAAAATCTTTACCTTGCAGCTGGTGATAGAGCTGAATGTGCTCGGGAATCTCCCGTGACGGCGTATACAGTAAATAGCGCGGGGACATATAGGGCAGCAGTTGATCAATGGCCTGCTTTTCGGTCTTGTCACCGGCCATGGTTAAAATGCGTTCTTTCTTCTGCTCGATGGTGCGGATGGCTTTGCGTGATACCAGTTCCCCCTTTTCCAAGACATTGAGGGTTTTCAGAAACAGGCTGCGAAGAAGCGATCCCGTCCATTCATTCCAGGCTTTGGGGCCCGTGGCCTTGGCGTCGGCCACGCTCAGAAGATAAAGTTTTTTAAGACGTTCAACGCTG
>JASFER010000331.1:0-6582 GCA_050124755.1 Desulfobacteraceae bacterium | reverse complement strand
TTGCCGGGGGCCGCGCCGGGAGCGGAATGGACAAACTCCACCACCATGTGATGGCGGTGGGGCAAAGGAGCGTTGAACGCCGCTTTCTGGCTTTTCAAAAAATCGAGCAGTGCGCTGGCGGCGGACGCTTCCAGGTGACAGCGGTGCCGCATCTCCTCCTGCCAGGCACGGTCCGCCATGAACCGGTCGGCCTCCTGTAAAAACAGCAGGATCTTTTCCGAAAAATGCCAGTCGCGTTGAAACGCCTCGCCTTTCCAGAAGGGCGTCTCCAGGGCTTGGGGGTGACCGGGGACCACCAGCACTTCGCCGGCGGTGATCTTTTCGATCCGCCATTTCTGGGCCCCCAGGTTGAAGGTCTGCCCCACTTTGGCTTCCCACACAAATTCTTCATCCAGATCGCCGATGCGCGCACCGCTGCGGGCGTGGCGCAGGTGGAAGTAGCCGCGGTCGGGGATGACCCCCCCGGAAAGATAGACCGCCGGCAGGGCCCCCTTGCGGGCCTTGACCGTATTGGCGATGCCGTCGACGGCCACGCGCGGTTTGAGATCGCGCAGCCGCGACATGGCATATTTGCCGGCCAGCATCTGCAGCACCAGGTCGAACTGCCTGCGCGGCAGATCATGGTAGGCGCAGCAGGTCTTTATGTGGTGATAGAGCTCATCAACATCCCAGGTGTCCACACCGGTCATGGCCACTATGACCTGGGCCAGCACATCAAGGGGCGCATGCACCGGTTGTTTGGGCTCAATGGCCTGTTCGGGCACGTGCTGAGCCAGTACCGCAGCTTCCAGAAAATCGCGGGCATGGGTGGGATAGAGGCTGCCGCGACTGATCCGGCCCACCTGATGACCGGCGCGTCCGATGCGTTGAATGGCGGCGGATATGGAAGGCGGTGACTGCACCAGCAGGACTTCATCCAGGGGCCCGATATCGATGCCCAGTTCCAGGGAGTTGGTGGCCACAATGGCCTTCAACCGGCCGCTCTTGAGATGGGATTCCACGCTCTGGCGAATCTCCCTCGCAAGGGAGCCGTGGTGGGCATAGGCCAGCGGCTCGGATGCGTTGCGGTTGATTTTCAGGACCATTTTTTCGCACAGCCGGCGATTGTTGACAAACACCAGAGTGGACCGGTTCCGTCCGATCTTGGCTTTAAAGGCCTCCACCAACGCGTCCCACTGCGATTCGCTGTCAGGCTGCGCAGCCGCCCGCAGCGGGAAGCGCACCCGGACGTCATACTGCTTGGCGGTGCGCGAAGAGGCGATGACCACTGGCCGTTTCACATATTCCGGTGCCGCCGGAGCCCCCAATCGTCGATACCCCCCCACAAAGCCGGCCACCCCCTCCAGCGGACGAACCGTAGCGGAGAGCGCGATGCGCTGGAACTCACCGGCCAGCAGCACCAACCGTTCCACCGCCGTCATCAAATAGGTGCCGCGCTTGTTGTCGAAAACCGCATGGATTTCATCCAAAATGAGTGTGCGCACCGTGCACAGCATCGTGCGCGCCTGGGGGGAGGCCAGCAAAAGATTCAGACTCTCCGGCGTGGTAATCAATATTTCCGGAGGCCGCCGCAGCATTTGACGCCGCTCGGCAAACGGCGTGTCGCCGGAACGGGTCAACACGCGGATTTCCGGCATCTGCAGCGCGGCTCGGTGGAAACAAGTCTTCAGTTCCTCGAGCGGCTGCAGCAGGTTGCGCCGGATATCGTTGTTCAGGGCCTTCAGCGGCGAGATATACAGGACCCGGGTTTGGCCCGGCCGCAACTTGGCGGTGGCCAATGCATTGATGGCCCACAAAAAAGCGGTCAGGGTTTTTCCGCTGCCGGTGGGGGCCGTGACCAACACGTGCCGTTGCGCCTGAATATGGCCCCACGCCTCGGACTGAATGTCCGTAGGCTGCTTGTACCGATCATGAAACCACTGGGCAATGACCGGATGAAATCGGCCTAAAGGCCTATGGGCTGTTTTGTCTGTATCCATTTTGGGAGGGTAAGAAAAAGGTCTCTGTCGGATTCAATCTGATGGACGATAAAGTCGATGGTTGTCCGCATGCGGGCGATTTGCTTTGAATCCGGGTTAAATTGGAGCCAGTATCCTCTTTCGATGCTTTGGTCCGGCAATACGGGCACCAAGTCTTTTTCGGCATGAGCCATAAAATAGGGAATGACGCCTATCCCGGCACCGGCGGCCACGGCGTTCATCTGGGCAATAACTGTTGAGGTTCTGAATACCGGCGTCACCCCCGGGTAAAACTCCTCCATAAACCTCAGATCCTGGTCAAACAATAGATCATCAATATATCCAACGAATCTATGCGCGCGAAGATCTTCTCTATTCATGATCTCATAGTGGTTTTCAAGATAACCCCTTGATGCAAACAAGCCCAGTTTGTATCTGGTCAGCTTGCGGGCAATGAATTTTCCGGCCTGCGGTCTCTGTACCGTGATCAGGATATCGATCTCCCGTTTTGAAAGGCTGTAGTACATAGGAACGGGGATCAGTTCGACTTCCAGTGCAGGGTGATCCTTTTGAAATCTGCTCAGACGGGCGGCCAGAAAGCAATTTCCGATCCCGTCCGGTGATCCGATGCGGATGCATCCCGACAACTGATTGTCCCTGCCCGAGACGCTCTCTTCAAGGTTAATGACGGTGCTTTCCAACCTTTCAGCATACGGCAGCAGCGCCTCTCCTGCGGAGGTGATCTGGCAGCCTTTCTCCGTGCGATGGAAAAGCTGTGTCTGCAATGAAGTTTCCAGGGCAGATATCCGCCGGGACACCGTGCTGTGGGTCACCTTGAGTTCATGGGCGGTTGCCACAAAGGAACCTGTCCGACACAAGGCAAGAAAAAAACGCATGTCGTCCCAGTTCAAATTCATATGCATTGCGCCACAGTCATGATGTGCATATTTGCACATCAATTGATGATTATTTGGTGTTTACTGAACGATAATCTATATCCTAAAAGTATTTAAGTAAACTAAAAAAAGTTGCCTGTACAGGCAAAACAATCCGCAAGGAGGTGTCGCATGGATTGGCAAACCAATGGTGTCATAGAATCAGTTGGAGGTTCCGAGGGATTTGAACAACTGGTGGAACGGGGAAGGCAATTGCACAATCAGGCGGTCTTTGAGTTATTTGCCCGTTTGGTGTCAAGCGCCATGCTTTCTTTGAAAAAAAGCCGCGGTGCGATAATTGAAAAGCAAAGCTCGGGGAATCATGGCCGAGGGGTATGTCTAAAACAAACCTCGTGAAACCGGGTTAACACTGCGACAGTAATGGAACCTGTACTGAGCACAATGTCATCATGTAACCCGCGACGGACATATCCTGAACTCATGAGAAGCTATCTCAAAAAACGGATTTTGGTCCACGATGCAGGCGGAACCAGGCGTATCAAACCGCAAGTATGCTATTTGAGAAGTGTTTGCTCTCCCCAGCCTTCATACTGACCGATATTCGCCGCGGTGATAAGCTGTGCCGGGATTAAAATGATTTTGGATGCCACCGGCTTTCCCCGCAACAGGGACAGGCCGGTTTCCACGGCCAGCTCGGCCATCTGCCTGGGAAACTGGGCGGCCGAGGCCACCCAGGGGCTGTCGGCGCGCGTCAGGGCCTTGCGTGCCGCGGGCGCACCGTCCACGGAAGTAATCATAAAATCTTTGCGGCCCGCCTGTCGCGCCGCCATGACGGCGCCCTGAGCACTAGGGTCGTTTATTGCGAAGACCCCGTGAATGCGCGCATAGGCGTTGATCAGGTAGGTCATGACTTCCAGACCGCCTTCAATGGTACCCCCTCCGTTGAGCTGATCCGAAAGCAGGTGGATATTCGGGTATTTTCCCAATACGGTTTTGCATCCGGTGACCCGGTCGACGACTGAGGAGATGGAGGCGCCGTTGATAATGACGACGTTTCCTTTTCCGTCGATCCGCCGGGCCAGATATTCGCAGGCGATCTCCCCGGCCTGCTGGTTGTCTGTGGTAATGGTGACGTCTGCGCCGGCGGCGTTGATGTCCACGGCGATGACACGAATGCCGGCATTTTGAGCCAGGCGGACATCTTTTTCGATTTTTATGCTGTCCGCGGCGGTCAGAATAATCAGATCCACTTTCATTTGGATGAATTCATGGATCTGATGCCGCTGTCGATTCAGGTCATAGGCGCTGGACCGAACGATCACCTTTACCTGGTCGCCCGCCAGTTCTCTTGCCTTATCGGTTATGCTTTCCGCAATTTGAACAAAGAACGGATTGCCAAGGTCGGCCACGCTGACCCCGATGGAGGTCAACTCCGCCGCCTGCACAGTTTCCGCGCTCAGGCATATGAGTATCGCAGCGACGATCCATTTCATTTTTCATGCTCCTCCAGAGCCATTGCGCCGGTCATGATCGCCACCGCGTCCGACATGGTATGGGTCCGGGGATTGATGACCGCGATGCGTTTTCCGAGCCGATGAATATGGATGCGGTCGGCCACCTCGAATACGTGAGGCATGTTATGGCTGATGAGCACCACCGGCAATCCCTGATCGCGAACGTCACAGATCAGTTTGAGGACCTTGCCCGATTCCTTGACGCCCAAAGCGGCGGTGGGCTCATCCATGATCACGACCCGGCTGCCGAAAGCAGCCGCGCGGGCCACCGCGACGCCCTGTCGCTGACCGCCGGAAAGGGTCTCCACCGCCTGGTTGATGTTCTGGATAGTCAACAATCCCAGCTCCATCAGATTTTCACGGGCCCGGCGCTGCATGGCGCGTTTATCGAGCATGCGAAAAATATTTCCGAGAATTCCCGGGCGGCGGATTTCCCGACCCAGAAACAAATTGGCGGCGATGTCCAGCGATGGGCAAACCGCCAGGTTCTGGTAAACGGTTTCGATTCCCGCCTTGCGGGCCTCCATGGGATTGTTGAATTTGATCGGCCGGCCCTCCAACCGGATTTCTCCTTCGGAGGCCTGAATCGCACCGGACAGGGCTTTGATCAGGGTGGATTTGCCGGCGCCGTTGTCTCCAATCACCGCCAGCACCTCCCCCGGATAAAGGTCAAAGTCGGCGTCATCCAGCGCGGTGACACGCCCATAGCGCTTGACCAATCCTCGGGCTTGGAGAATGGGTTTTTTGGGTTCAGCTTTCATGATCCCACTTTTCTGATCCATTGATCGATGGCCACGGCGATGATGATCAACAATCCGACGGTAAATTCCTGCCACAAAACATCGATTCCGGCAAGAGCCAGGCCGTTGCGAAACACCCCCACGATCAACGCGCCGATCAAGGTGCCGACAATCGACCCCCGGCCGCCGAAGAGACTGGTCCCGCCGATGACCACCGCCGTGATACTGTCCAGGTTGGCGGTCTGGCCGGCAATGGGCGTCACCGAGCCGAGGCGTCCGATGAGGACCCAGGCCCCGATGGCGCAAATCACCCCGGCCAGCACATAAACCGAGAAAAGAATACGGCCGGTGGCGATCCCCACCAGCTGGGCCGTTTCCGGATCGTCGCCGGTTGCGTAGACATGTTTGCCCCAGGCGGTGTGATTCAGGGCATACCAGACCAGTGCGAACACCAGGATCAGGATAATGGAACCGTAGGTGAGCCGGGCGCCCCACAAGTTGAAAGACAACCCCGTCCACTTGAGAAGCGGGGCGGCCGCGTCCAGATCCTGGGAACGGATGGTCTGACTTTTGGAGTACCAGAGATTCAGCGCCCAGAAGATGCTCCATGAGCCCAGGGTCGCGATGAAGGGCGGCAGTTTGAACCGGGTGACCAGGACACCGTTGATTCCGCCTGCCGCGGCTCCGACGGCCATGCCTGTCAGAATCGCCAGGGGGGCGGGCCACCCGAAGTCGACGGCCATGCGCCCCATGACCACCGATGACAGCACCATGATGGCCCCCACCGACAGGTCGATACCCGCCGTGAGAATGATCAGCGTCTGGGCCATCCCCAGAATGCTGATAATCGTGACCTGCTGTAAAACCAGGGATAGGTTGAACGGGTGAAAAAAGCGGTTGCCCGCAACAATGCTGAAGACCAGGATGGCGCTGAAAAAGACCCCCATCGGTGCTGCCGTCGGCTGACTGTGCAGAAAGTGGTGAACCTTTTTTAGAATGAATGACGGCTGTTCGAAGCGGGGCATTGCCTTTTCAGCCGCCGTCTTGACTTGTGCAAGTTCAATCATGATCAAATACTTCCCCGGTCGGCTTCTAATTTCCCCAGCAAACCTCAAGTCCTTCTTTGGCGGAGATGGATGCTACCTCCGGGACCTGTTGGTTGGTGATCAACTGCACCCCTGTGTTGTAAAATTCCAGTCCGGGTGTGGCACCCGGTTTCACACCGGTCTGTGCATACTTTACGATGGCCTCGACGCCGTAAGATGCCATGCGCAACGGGAACTGCATGGAGGTCGCCCCGATGATGCCGGCATTGATGTTTTTCACGCCGGCGCAGCCGCCGTCCACGGATACGATCAGAACATCTTTCTCGCGTCCGGCGGCTTTGAGCGCTTCATAGGCGCCCGCGGCAGCCGGTTCGTTGATGGTGTAGACCAGATTGATTCCAGGATCTTTTTGGAGCAGGTTTTCCATG
>JASFER010000330.1:0-6621 GCA_050124755.1 Desulfobacteraceae bacterium | reverse complement strand
CAGGAGGTTATTTTTTTATCTACGCGAAAATTTCTTCTTTTTTTGCTACTTGGGGGAATAGTTTCTATAATGTTTTCAATATATAACGCCCCTAGAATTATAAAAAAATCATAGATTGTTGACAGACGGCGGTTTGCGAAGATTGATTTCTTCTTTAACCGCCGTTTTGTTTTTATAGAATCGATCCAATCCTTATTGGGAGCCCCGCCGGGGCGGACGGGTGTAAGGACCCAAACGAGGGCACAATGAATCAGCCGGCACAAAGCGCAAAGGGGCCGGCGGGCTAAATGCCTGCTGATTACATCAATCTCAATTATCGGATGGTGCCACCTTAATGTCCTTTAAAAATAGAAACGGCACTGTCCGATAATGGCCAGAGATTATGTAAGAAGGCGCATTTAGAATTACGACCCCAATCTATTAAGACCGCCCGCATAAGCTTAACACCCCTATATCATTAAATATTATACCTTCTCCGTATTATAAACATAGTCTTATCAAACGTCGTTTATTGATACTTGAATGTTCCGACACGGGAATGCCAACAGTGACGCCATCTGTGAAAGCGGCACTGATGCCGCACAGAATGGAACCATAATGCCCTGCTTTGTTTGCGAATCCATGGACAACCGTCAATTGACGCATCTTGAAATCCCTCAGCTATGAGACATAGCCGTGCTTTGCGCTTATTGTAGGCCTGGTAAATTTTCGCTTAAGAATTGCTCAGCCCCAGGAGTTTGCTGCCAATGCTTGCCGTTTTGTTGCCAGAAATAATAGGCTTCATCTTCTCCACCCAGGGTTATGTAATCCAATTGCATGCCCCTTGGTTTCCTGTGGCGCTTCTTTGAGATTTCCTGTGCAACGAGGGGTAAAACCTTGACCGCCTCTTTTAGGGCCTTTTTGGCTTCTTTGATACGTTCAAGCTGGAACAGAGCCAGTACCTTTCCATATAAGGTGTCCGCCATGGCGTCATCCGGATATTTTTCAACTATTCGCAGAACATCTAGAGGTCTTTTCAATTCGAGGTAGCAATTTATCCCCAACGATCGTATGCCCTGATTGTCATTTGGATTCACATCCAGGATGTTGTTGAAGATAAAAAGGGCTTTTTCTGTTTGTTCGATTTCAAGGTATTGAAGCCCAAGATAATGATACACCCGTAGAAAAGGTCTGTTGTCAAGATGCATCCAAGGCAAAAGGTCCCGGCCAAAGTAAAAATTCGACGGCAGGCTGCTTAATCCAAGATCAACAGCGGACTGGATCAACTTGAAGGCCTCATAGGGTTGGCCGGAATCATCAAGCAACAGCGCCAGGTGATGGTAGGCATCGATAAATTCAGGAAATTGTTTGATCAGTTGTTTTAATTGTGTTCTGGCGCCCTTCAAATCCCCTGAATGGTGCCTGTCAATGGCTTCATGCAACGTTTCTAGCGTTTCAAATTCTAATCTTGGGTACTCAAAAGACCATTCATTGTCTCCGTATTTTGACAGCTTAATATGTTTCAGAGCTTCTTTGTTCGGTTTTCTTTTCGTCATGCTGCCCTCTAATCAATTAATATCACTGGTTCTATGCCACCTGTAATCATGTACCGGCTTGACGCCACCCTGGCTGACCTGGGACTAGGACAAGCCGGAAGCCCAGATAATCGGGGCGGCTGTCCGGCTTTTCTCTGCCGCGACAGGCGGACCGACAGGCCCCGGCATGGTTATAATAATTTCCACCACGGACCACGCGCAGCGGGCCCCTGGGCTCATTGATCCAGGCCCCGCCGTCAGCTGGGGCGCCTTCGTAATTTTCATGCCAGTCGTCTTCGACCCACTCACCCACATTACCGTGCATGTCGTAAAGGCCGAATGCATTGGGCTTCTTTTCACCCACAGGATGGATTTTTTGGCCCGAATTTATTATATACCAGCCTGCCCGCCACAAACTCCATTCCTTTTCTCCGCTATGGAACCTCGTTTTTTTACCGGCCCGGCAGGCATACTCCCACTGGGCTTCGCTGGGAAGCTGCAGGCCTGCCCAGCGGGCGTATTGCTTGGCATCCTCCCAGCTAACCCTCCCAGCTGGCTCTCGCGGTTGGCTATAACTGCTGTTGGTCCAATGCTTAGGCTTGGTCGTTTTAGAATATTCATCTATAAAACGGCCATACTGCTCATTGGTCACCGGATAGCGCCCCATGTAAAAATCCGCTATAAGCACGGTGTGTTGTGGCCCCTCATCATCACGGCGATCCTTTTCCGAATCCGGCGAGCCCATAAGAAATTCGCCTCCTGGAATCCGCACCAGTTCGTAGCCGCCGCGTGGCGCATAAATCACAGCCCGATCCGTCCGGACCGTGCGTTGGCCACCCCGTTCAGAGGCTTTGGCCGCATTCGCATCGCTCTGGGATGCTTGTTCTGTCGACTTTCCACAAACAAGCATATCTTTTATAGCATCTAATAGCTGCCGGTATTGAAAGTCATTCTCGTCTCCATGCCAATCAATCAGATTGGCCGCCTGAACTGATCCGAATATTATGGGAATTTCGACGGCATCAATCAACACTGGAACGTACTTCCCCTTTTTAAAGCCAAACGCCGCCTCTGCAGACACATAGGGACTGTTGATGGATTTGTTGGACCAAAACACAAGAACACACCCAACAGCCTTAAGCTTTTTTTCAATGACCTGGGACCAGATCTCGCTCGGACGGATATCCAGATCCCACCATACAGACCAGCCAGCCTTTTCAAGGGCTTTAGCTAAAGGTTCTACTCTTCCCTGATCTTTTCTGGTGTAGCTAATGAAAATATCAGACATCTTTAAACCTCTTAACGTCTCGCGACCCTCAAAAACAGCTGTATTGTCAATCCCCCACAGAAAGAAGAGCAGACTTATTCACGATAGGCCACCACCACGTTTCCATCGGGTCGGATTAAAATATCGATATCCTGGTCGCCGGCCTTGTCCGTATGCCCTTGGATGCGGCCAAAGGCCCACTCATCTTGTCCCTCGTCATCGCCTAAATCGGTCCTGAACATGTAGTCGGTGCTCAGACCGCGGACCAGGTAGCGGTTTGCAGCCGCGGCCCTGGGGTGCTCGTATTTGTGCCCTGCTGAAAAGATCACGTATTGAGGGCTTACGGCCGCGATAAAGGCCGCTGAGACGCCATTATCCGCACCATGGTGCGGTGCGATCAATACATCAGAATCAATGGGTATCACCGCAGAATTGGCGATCATGAACTTTTCAGTGGCCATCAAGGCATTGTCCGGATCGCCGATATGCCGGCCCACGGCATCGCCTGTGAAAAGGATGGATTTGCCTTTGTACTGAAGCCGGATCGCGATGCTGCCGGCATTGCGAAATTCAGACATGTGGGTTTGCGGATTGATATTCCAGTCAGACGGCGGTGCGTAAAACCCACACACAAAGGTCACGAACACATCGCCGAACCGATAGGTGGCCCCTGGCGGAAACTCATAATACTTCAGGTTGATGTCCCTGGTCTTTTTGGCTTGCCTTGCAGCCTTGATGGCCGCATTGGATCGCTGCCAGGTCTGGGTTTCACGTTCAAGACCGGAGCGGATGACTTTTTTCACCGTGTAGTGATCAAAGATTCTTTTTACCGCCCCGTGATGGTCGCTGTCGCTGCGGCTCAGAACCAAAAGTTCGATTGGCTGGCCTTGGGGAACGAGCTGGGCAATCCCGTCAAAGGCGACCTTTCCTTGCTCAGGATAGTCGCCGGCGTCATAGACCATGTAGTGATCGCCCGGCATTTTAACGACACAGCAAAGCCCCGCCCCCACATCGATGACCCTGACAAAGACCGCGGCGGGTTCCGGATTAAGACCAAATGCCGCTGTGCAAGTCATTGCCAAAACGAAAATGACGCCAAACAGCCGTTTCATGACCACCTCCATGGGTTCTATTGATCCAATTCAGCGCTGCTGCGACGGCCAGGAATAGAACCGGTCTTCGTGTTTATTGCGACCTAAGGTTAAAGGGTGCCAAAAGCACTTTTCTTCCGGGGTGAGCGATTTAGCTTCCCAACCACTGCCCGAAAATAGGATCCACAACCCGCCACGGTTTATTCTTGCCGCCGTTTTCGATTAAATCCAGCCGGGCCAGCTTTTTAACCGCTGCCTGAATACCGCCTATGGATTTTAAACCGTGCCGTTTGATGTAATCCATGGACAAAAGGGACCTTGACGGCTCTTTGGCCACGGCGCAAAGCAGGGCGATCTGGCGCGGGGCCAGGCCCTGGACAATCGCCTCGAAGACCGGGGTCTCGGCTTGAATCAGCTCCGTGTAGGCCTTTTGCACATCCGTTTCCTTGACGGTCTTTCCGGCAAGCTCGAAGCAAAAAAAGCTCAGCTTCTGGCAATAGTAGGGATGATCATCCGCGGTTAAGGCGATCTCGTCCGCCAGTCTTTCGGAACAGCGCTTTTGGGCTGCTTCGAACCTTTTGGCCACAAAGTCAGCCAGCTCGTCATGGGGCAGTTTGTCCAGCTTGAAATTGATCGCGCTCTGGAAAAAGGGTCGCCGGCGCTGGTTGAACATTTCCAGCAGGACCCGTCTGCGACTGCCGACAAAAAAATAACTGGCTTTATGTTCCTGGATGTAGGAGCGCATGATGCCCTCGATATTGGGATCACGGATTTCGGTGATCTCCTGGAACTCATCGAGCACGATATTGATTTTCTTCTTGCCGGCCGCAATGAGTTGGCCAAGTTCAGCAAGGGTTTTATCCAGCAGCTCAGATCCGGATAAATGGGGACTGACCGCCTCTGTGGTGATCGAAACGCCGGTTTCATCGGGACGGATCACCGGCCGGTGGCTTTTGATGATGGTGACGGCTTTTTGCAGCAGGTTTTTTTGATGGTGCAAGGCGCTGTAGACCCCTTTGGTGATCCGGTTTGCTATGATATCCGCCGAGCTTAGTCCAAACAGATCGACATAGATGGTGATAAAACCGTCTTGCGACAATTTGCGTTGTACCTGGTGCACCAAAGAGGTTTTGCCAAAACGCCGGGGTGAATAGATCACCGCGTTGCTGTTGCTTTTCGCGTATGAGGTCAGGGTGGCGATCTCCTGGGTGCGGTTGCAAAAACTGCTGGGATTGGTGAGCACTTTTAAGCTGAAAGGGTTCATGGGATCGGGCTTTCAAATAATTTAAGTTAAATTATTGAATTTGAGTAATTCTAAAACAATAATATCGATAAATCAACAGGCAATGTTTGCTGTCCTTTTTTGACTGGCTTGGCAGAAGGCCCGCTTGATATCATCGGGACGAGGATCTATCCGTGCCAGATCCTTTCATCCCATCCAGTCGACCCGGCTCTGGCAACACAGAAACGTATTCACAACCCCATTTCCAACGCGATTTGCTTTTTGTGAACGGGAGTTCGCTTAATTTTAAATTCGAGTCTGAACGCTTCGCTTTTGGACATCTTTCGGCTTGCACACACCAATTCCACCGGTAGCCGGGATTTTGTGTATTTGGCCCCCTTGCCGGAGTTATGGGCTGATAGACGGCTATCCAGGTCGTTGGTGACCCCGCAATAGAGAGAATTGTCCGAGCAGCGCACCAAATAGACGACCCATTGCCCTGCGGCCATCGATCAGGCCCTTCCAAGATGGTGGCGCACGGTGTGCGCCATATCTTCATCGAGCTCCGTGCTATACAACCACTCAAGGTAGTCCGTGGGGATCTCGCTGAACAGCATGCCCTTGTGCTTGCCAAAGGGCATGCGGGCAATCAGGATGGGGGCGTTGGAGATACGGATCATTTCATTTTCAATGTCTTCGACGCCATCGGATTGAAACCGCGCATAGATGCGCCGAAACAGGGCTTCCAGCACAAGGATATCCCCCAGGGCGTCATGGGCTTTGGCTTCGATTTTGAGTTCGAGGTAGTAGCGCAAGTACTGCAGGTTGTACTGGGGGATGACGCCGGCCTTGTCCAGAAAGCGTGCCAGTTTCAAAGTGCAGATCACTTTGGGCGGATCGATGCCCTCGTTGCGCAGCATGTCGATGTCAAACTTGGCGTTGTGGGCCACGACGATATTATTGGGGCCGGCGACCAGATCGATGAGTTGCATATAAGCGGCGCTTCCTTTGAACGGGGGCTTGTCCCGGACCATTTCATTGGTGATGTGATGCACGGCCATGGCCTCGATGGCGATGCGCCGGCCGGGGTTGAAAAGCTCGTTGACGACAGTCCCCTGCCCTGGTTTAAAGGCCAACTGGCAGAGCCTGTCATCCGGTCCGGTGCCGGTGGTCTCGGTGTCTAAATAGATGAACATGATTATCTGCCCATCCCGGCCCGGATGCAGGCCAGCAAGGTTTCTAATTCCTCCCTTTTGAGCTGCAACAAGAATTTTAAGTCAACGTCTGTGCTCAAAATCCTTTGAATCGTCTCTATCAGCTTTTCCTTTGTCATAAGTATCTTTATAAATAAGATGCTGGCGACAGACAACCTGGAACTGGCGATTTTGGGAAAAACTAAACAAAATGGTAACTATTCAGCATAATTTTAGAAAAAAAGTAAAAAAGATAGAAGAAAAAGCTTGACAGCGCTTTTGTTATAAAAGCGAAGATATCATCTTTCATAACAGCTCTTTGACATAGCGTTCA
>JASFER010000329.1:0-6626 GCA_050124755.1 Desulfobacteraceae bacterium | reverse complement strand
TACCCAAGAAGGAACTGAAAAAATAAACATCGAACGTTGAACGTCGAACGTCGAATGATGAGATCGCTGTGCTCCGCCATTTTATAAATCGACAGCATACCTTATTCATACTTCGACGTTGGACGTTCGATGTTGGACGTTCATCTTTCTTTCCGATGCTGTTGAGCTGAATCGTAGGTGCTGTCGATCAGGAGGTGCTGCATGTGCCGGCCCGGGATGCCAAGTAAAAACCCGGGCCGGCTGCCAAAGGGAGGTGGAGGTATATTAAACGACTCCCGTTAAGCGCTTGGAAAAATCATTGGCAGCTTGCGCATCGGGACGGGGCGGCAATTGCATTAAAATGCCCAAGCCTTCAGTTGCTTCATGAAAAACCTCTTCGGATTGCCCGCTTATTAAGGCAATATTAACAAAGGCGTCTATCTGGAGCAATTGGGGCACCAGGTCAATGCCTTTCATATCGCCCAGTTCCTGGTCGATCACCATGGCGACCGGTTTTTTCTCCCGAGCGGTTGCGATGGCTTCCGCACCTGATCGCGCCTGGATCACATCCATTTGGCATCTACCGCCCAACTCAGCAGTAAAATCGCCCCATTTGTCCACTTCCTGTGAAACAATCACAATTGATTTCATTACAACTCCGAATGAATTGAAGTCTATATTCGGCCGGCACAGAGGCCGGCCCTTTTATGATATCTAAACCGCAGAATATTGAACAATGAATGTCCAATGTCGAAGTTCGGCGGACGAGGATAAACCCCGTAAGCGCTCAAATAAGGATATTTAGCAGATTTTTCAGGTTTCGCTAATACCACCTTCTGAGCCTGGTCGGGACAGAGCCCGACCCTACCCGGGAACCCTCAAAACGCCAGGCACCGGAGTGATTAGCGTAGGGCCGGCCTCTGCGCCGGCCTGGTATAAATTCCCATCTCCTGCATAGAGATTGTCTTATCATTGTTCTCAATTAAGCGCTTATGGGGATAAACCCCGCCCGCTTAAGCTTTTAAGATAACCGCGCAAAATTGAAATGACAGAACACCTAACTTCCATACCCTATCGTTGCCCGCAACAGCTTCCGGGACCGGCGCAATTGGAGGCCTCGCCGGGCCGGCTGCCGCAGCAGGCGGTGTCCTGAGGACCGGGTATCTTTGGTCCGGTTCGTCCGGTCATGCTGCTGGTGGCCGACATTAATTTGGTGGTATGTTGACTGCCGCAGGACGGGCATGGCATTGCCCCGTCGCTGCCCATGACCAGTACTTCTCCAGAGTAGTCGCAATCCCGGCATTGAATTTCATAAATCGGCATGCTTGTCCCCCTTTGGATCGGTGTCTAGAGTGGATTCCGCTTTATCACCGGCGGTCTTGCCGCCGTAATACGCGGCAATGGCTTCACCGAGAGTATTGACGGCCAATCTGGCACAATGCATGTGGTCATCCGGCAACCCGTCCAACTCTCGTGCCACGTCTTCGGGTTGAAGCTCCAAAGCTTCATCGATGGTGCGGCCTTGGGCCAGGGCACTCAAGGCGCTGGCGCAGGCCAGCGTGAAAACGCATCCTTCAGGCTTGAAGCCGACCTCTACCAGAACCTGGTTTTCGATGCGCAAATCGATACGCACCTTGTCCCCGCAGCTGCCGACGCCTGTGGCGGAAGCATTGGATCGGCCGCCCACACCCGTCTGACCAGGCGTCCGGGTGTACCGCCAGAACCGCGCACCGGGCGGGATGACTGTTTTTGCTTCATCGAAGTGTTCAATATGATTTTTGTTCATCTACTACCCAAAATTTCACGACGAAGGTGAAGACCGGTGATCGGTGAGGGCCGGTGATCGGTGATCAGTTATCGGTGATCGGTAAACAGTAATTACCGATCACTTCCAATTACTCATCACTGATATATAACTCTCAGCCTTGGTCCTTTACTACTAAACGATGACCTATCATCGAATACCAACTACTGATTAACACCCACCGACTACCGATCACTGATAACCGAACACCGATAACCGATAACCGCTCACCGGTCACCGATCACCGAACTAAAAACCGCCGCCACCGCCGCAGGTGTGCTCCTGTTTAAATTCGGGCAGTTCACCGGCCAGCATGGCTTGAACGGCCTCCCCCACGGTTTGGGCACCGCCGCCGAAGTAAACCTGAATGCCCACCTGGTTAAACCCCATCAACGGCCGCAGCCCCATGCCGCCGGCAATCAGTTGGGTGACGCCATTGCTGGCCAGGTGCTGAACCGGCGCCATGCAGCCGCCTTGCTGATGCGGCACATTGGGAATGACTTTGACTTCGGAGACCTCTCCATTTTCCGCAGTTACCAGCGTATATAGATCGCAATGTCCGAAGTGGGCGCCTAAGGGGGCCTCCAAGCCTCCGGGGTTGGTAGATGGTATGGCAATAACACGACTCATAGTTCAATTTCTCCTTTATTATTATTTATTAAGTTAAAATCGACAGAATACATTAACTTTAAACTGAACACTTTAAACTTTAAACTTGTTTGGCATGGCCCAGGCCACATGCTTTTCTCTAGTAGTAGAATCCTATTCCGCCCTTTACGAAGCCATCACCTTTGGCCCCGAACATGCAATGGAAAGCGCCAATATGTGATCCCAGGCCCGCCTGATCCGCTGGGATATATTGCCGTTGGCGTATTCGGTCACGGCTCTGCCTTCGAGCATGGCATGGACAAACACCGGATCGTGGGGCAACTTGGCGACAACGCTGTCATCACGCCCACCACAGAAGGCTTCAATCACCTGGGTCATCTTCTCGTTTAAATCATATTTATTGATGATTACAGCCACGGGAATTTTAAAGTGATCGCAAAGAGAAACAATCCGCTCCAGGTCGTGAAGCCCTGAGGGTGTCGGTTCGGTGACAATCACCGCCAGATTCACCCCCGACAGGGAGCTGATCACCGGACAGCCGATTCCGGGCGGTCCGTCTGAAAGAATCAGCGGCTGGGCCCGGGCCTGGGCCATCTCTTTGGCCCTTTGGCGCAGCACGGCCACAAGGCGGCCGGAATTTTCCTCTCCGGGAAAAAGCTGGGCATGGACCATGGGGCCGAAACGCGTATCCGAGTCAAACCAGTTGCCGCAATGTTTGGAGGTAAAGGCAATGGCATCGGCCGGACAGAACTCAACACAAACCTTGCAGCCTTCACACTTGAGCGGGTCGATAACAGGCGCCGGAGTGCCCGGCTTCACGGCGTCATAACGGCACATCTGCCGGCAGGTATCACATCCATCGCACAGCTCCGGTTGGATGACCGCTTCGTAGCCGGAATAAAATTCATGGGTTTGTTGCGTATCGGGCTGCAGCAACAGGTGCAGGTCCGGTGCATCGACGTCCAGATCGCAAATGATGGCATTGTCGGCCAAGTGGGCAAAAGCCGCTGTCAACGATGTTTTACCGGTTCCGCCCTTGCCGCTGATGATCAGTATTTCAGGCATGTTGCACCTCTTGACGGCAAGTGTGGGCATTTAAAATCGTTTCCGCCAAATGGACAAAGGTGGATTGCAGCTCGGGCGAAACCTGGGCCACAATCCGGCTGTCGGCATAGGCCTCGGCGATCTCGCGGGAAAACGGAATCTCAGCCCAGATGGGCAATTGTTTGGATCGACAAAAATCGTAAACGGCGTCTTCACCCAGTCCGGCGCGATTGATGACGATTCCCATGGGCTTGCCTAAAGGTAAAAAGGCTTGATGGGCCAGCTTTAAATCGTATAGCCCGAACGGGGTCGGCTCGGTGACCAGCACGATGACATCTGCGTCCATCACGGCATTGACCGCCGGGCAGCTGACCCCCGGCGGGGCATCGATGATCACATCCGTCTCCAACCCTTCAATGATGGCATTCAACTTGGCTTTGGCTTGACGCATGAGGGGCGGGCTCATGGCTTCCCCGATCCGCAACTGCCCCATCAAAAAACCGGTGGTTCCCGCCATCCCCCAATTGAGATGGCCCAACTCCCGCCGGCCGGGCGACAGGGCTTTTTCAGGGCAAACGGCCAGGCATCCGCCGCACCCATGGCACATCTCCGGAAATACCATCAGCACCTCTCCCAGCACGCTGATGGCCTTGAACTGGCATATGTCGGCACAGGCACGGCAATAGTTGCACTTGCTTTCATCGGCCTCGGGCACTTCCATAAAGGCTTTTTCCGCTCCATGGAGGTCGGGTTTGAGGAACAGATGCAGGTTGGGTTCCTCAACATCCAAATCCATCACATATAAAGGATTAGGCCAGACCGTGGCCAATGAAGCGGCGACAGTGGTTTTACCGGTGCCGCCCTTGCCGCTGGCAATGGCGATCTTCATCGTCCGTGCCCCATTCGGTTGGGAGCGGCAGCCCACTCCACCTCTTCGTTTTTATAACGCTCCACAGCCTGGCGGACGGTCATACGCTCCAGATTTTGGGCCACCTTGATGTTGGCAGCCTCCAAGGCCAAAAATGCCTTGGGGCCCACATACCCTGTCAGCAATACTTTAGCCCCGGCCCGGGCGACATTCTCGGCCGCCTGAATCCCGGCCCCCTGGGCCATAGCCTGGCTGGCGCCGTTATCGACGTATTCGAATTCAAGGGTCTGGGGATCCACCACAATAAAACCTGCCGCCCGCCCGAAACGGGGATCCACAGCATCATCCAAGGTGGGTCCCTCACTGGTGATGGCAATCTTTTCCATTTTTATCTCCTTCTCATAGGATTGGTAATCTTTCGGAGCAATGCTTTTCTGCGGTGTCTCCGGCAAAGCACGGGAATTATCTTGGCATGTTTTCGGTGACGACGGCTGGGCATCCATCTCGTGGCTCAGTGCATAGTCCCCACCGCGGATGCGCAAGGCAAAACCCGAAACCAGGGCATCGGCCACGGTCTGCCGGGCCTGGGAAAGCATCCGGCCGAATGTCTGACGCGACACATGCATTTGAGCGGCCGCCTCCTCATGCTTCAGGCCCTGGTGGTCGGCCAAACGCAGGGCCTCGTATCCGTCTACAGAGAGATGAATTTCATTCAGCTCACTCAGCGGAACACCGCGCGGTTTGAAATAAGTTACATCCGGCGTGGCTCCCACCCTTCTGCATTTTCGCGGTCTGACCAATGAAATTTCCTCCCGGCACATAATGAGCATATGCCCATAAATAAGTTCGCACGGATCGGTTGTCAATCAATAAAATGAGAATATGCTCAAAATAATTCCGGTTGTAACGCCCCCGGAATCTTCCCGTGTCTCCATTATATGCACATTTATTACATATAATATCTTATTGTTTTTATTTTTATAATTTTAATTTATTATTAATTTTAGTTAAATTGGATAATAGTGTTACAAGCTTACCAATGTTCTGAATGATTTTCTACCTAAATGGTCTGGTTCATAATTCTATCAAATCGGTAACATTGTTACAAAATTTCATTTTTCCAATGTTGCCGAAGCTTTAAAAACAAAGTCAATCTATTGATAAAAATATGTATTTTTTCGCATTTCGAACAAATTCCAGAAGATCACGCTTTCGGTCTACCGAAATCTATTGACAAGCCAATTATCTATCTATAGAAAAAATAGCCTGCTATAAAAAATAGTTTGGCCCCCCAGCCATGTTTAAGCCGTTAGAAATAGGAGGCAACGGCTTTCGGTCAACGACCACCCGCCCGGCGGGTGGTTTGAATTTCCGGCCAGCGGTCGGAAAGACAAGAGCACGTCAGTGCTTTCATCGTCTTGGGTTGCATCCGGGAGCATGGCATCCGGTTTGAAAACAACCCATCAAACGAGGGGAGATTACCATGCCAAAAGATGTTATCGGCTCCGTATTGGTAGTCGGCGGCGGTATTGCCGGTATGCAATCCGCCCTGGACCTGGCCAATTCCGGTTACTACGTTTACCTGCTTGAAAAGTCACCGGCCATTGGCGGCGTCATGTCCCAACTGGACAAGACCTTCCCGACCAATGACTGTGCGATGTGAATTATCTCGCCTGTACTGGTCGAGGTCGGCCGGCATCTAAATATCGAGTTAATCACTTACGCAGACTTGGAATCCGTTGAAGGCAAACCCGGCAAATTCAAGGTCAAAGTTCGCAAACGGGCCCGCAGTATCAAAGAAGATTTGTGCACCGGCTGCGGCGCCTGTGTTGAAAATTGCCCGGTGGTTCAAACAACGGTGGCCTGAAAAGGGGCGGACAAAGGGCATTAGCCCGCTTGTGCGTCGTACGAGACAAACTCTATCCACAACGTGGAGTGAAGCGGATGAACACAGCAACTGCACCCCAGACCAGTCGCGAAGCGGACATCGATTTTCGTGAACTGGACGACATCATTGAAAACGATTACGGGAATGATAAGGAAAACCTCATCATGATCCTGCAGGCGATTCAGCGGAAATACAACTACCTGCCGCGACCCGCCTTGACCTACCTCTCTACAAAAATCGGCATCCCCTATAGCAAGATTTACGGAGTGGCCACCTTCTACGCGACATTCAGCCTGGAACCCCGTGGCCGCAACATTATCTCTCTGTGCACGGGAACAGCATGCCACGTGCGCGGTGCCGAACGCATTAAAGAGCAGATCAGCGGACAAATCCATATCAGCGACGGTCAAACCACCGAAGACGGGCGCTACACC
>JASFER010000328.1:0-6631 GCA_050124755.1 Desulfobacteraceae bacterium | reverse complement strand
CATCAATCCAAACAGTTATTAAGGCAGTATGATATTCCCATTGTCGATGAACATGTGGTTCACAATGCCGACCAAGCCGTACAGGCGGCACTGGAACTGGGTTTTCCGGTTGTGCTGAAAGGTTTGAGCGCCTCTGCGCATCACAAGACGGAAGCCGGCCTGGTCCATTTGCATTTGAACAGCGTCGAAGATGTTCGGAAGCAAGTTCGCCGGCTTCAATCATCTTATACTGCAGAGTTGGACGGTATTCTGGTCCAACCACACATACCCGGCAGCAGAGAGTTGATGGCAGGGCTTTTTGTGGACCCCGATTTCGGCCCGGTGGTGCTGCTCGGGTTGGGAGGAACCCTTGCAGAGGCCCTTGATGATGTGTCGATGGCCATTGCTCCGCTCAACAAAACCGATGCCCTTGACTTGATCGAACAATTGAATTCCAAAAAGCTCCTGTCATCCTTTAGGGGGGAAGAAAAGACGGACTTAGAGGCCTTGGTGAATATATTGTTAGGTCTTTCTCGATTGTCTGAAGACCATCCTGAGATTGGAGAGGTCGACATCAACCCGCTGAAGATATCCCCCCAAGGAGACGTATGCGCCGTCGATGCACTTGTGGTCCTGAAACCTGCGGTTGAACCGCCTGTATTTCCCGCCCCGGTTTCTCCGAAATCCATCCGCCGGCTATTTTACCCGCGCACCATTGCCTTTGTGGGGGCCTCATCCCAACTTGGGAAATGGGGGCATATGTTGACGGTGAACACCATCGGCGGAGGATACAGCGGCGGTGTCTATCTCGTGAATCCAAAAGGCGGAAAAATCCTGGGGCGTAAAGTGTACAAGACCCTCTCCCATATCCCGGAAAATGTGGATCTGGTCGTCGTCACCATACCGGCCCATAAGGTGATTGATCTGATTGCCCAATGTCGCCAAAAAAAGATTCGCTACATGGTATTGATCACTTCGGGGTTCAGCGAAACCGGGGCTGAAGGCAAAGCTTTGGAAAAGCAATTGGTATCCGCCGCCCGAAATGCCGGCGTGCTCATCCTGGGGCCGAACACCATGGGGATCAGCAATCCGCACATATCCCTGTTCTGCACCGGATCATCGGTTTCCCCCCTGGCCGGTGGCACAGCAATGGTCTCTCAATCCGGCAATATGGGCACTCAGCTTTTGGCTTTTGCCGAAAGACAGGGCATCGGCATTCGGGGGTTCTCGGGCAGCGGCAACGAAGCCATGATCACCGTGGAAGACTACCTTGAAGGTTTTGAAATCGACCAACTCAGCCGTACTGTCATTCTTTATGTGGAAAGTATTAAAAACGGTCGTCGTTTCTACGAAAACGCAGGCCGGGTCAGCCGCAAAAAACCCATTGTGCTCCTCAAAGGCGGTCAAACCCGGGCCGGCCACAAAGCAGCGGCCAGCCACACCGGCGCTTTGATGACCGACAGCAGGGTATTCAACGCCATGTGCCGCCAGGCAGGAATTATCAAGGTCGAACAACCCATGGAACTGCTTGATCTGGCAGCCGCCTTCTCTTCCTTGCCGCTGCCCTCCGGCCCCCGTACAGCCATTATGACATTAGGGGGTGGCTGGGGTGTGGTTACAGCCGACCTGTGTCATCACCATGGGCTTGAGGTGCCCGATTTAGATCCCGGCATCATCGAAAAATTGGACCGGCTGCTGCCGCCATACTGGAGTCGCGCCAATCCTGTGGATTTGGTTGGAGAGCAAGATCCTGAGTTGCCCACAAAAGCACTTGAAGCTTTGGCCTCATGGAACGGCTGTGATGCCGTCATCAATTTGGGCATATTAGGGCGAAGGATCTTCCTGGAGCGTCTCGGTAAGGCTGCCTTAAAATGCGATCCTCAAACGGATGATGGGTTCTTGGATCAAATGCGGGTCATACTCAATCAGTTTGAGCAAAACTACATTCGACAAACCGTCATGCTGATGGAGAAGTATGAGAAACCCATTGTCGGCGTTCATTTGTTAACGGACGACCAGGATCAAACCCTTTACCGTGTGGATGGCTCATCCTATAAAGGGGTTTTTTATGAAACTCCGGAACGCGCGGTGTACGCCCTATCAAAGATGGTGGCGTACCACGAATTTTTAAGCCGATAGTCTACTGGGTCGACGACAGCTTGTCCGATCGAATATTATCTGGTATTTGTTGATGATTACAAAAAATGCCATATTTACACAAACAGACAGCCTGGAACATATCATACGATGCATAAACGAAATAACCCTTTAAAAAGACAATTTGACTTCGACATCGGACACCTGAAAAAAAGCCCGTGTAAAGGATGTTTGCAAAGATCGCTGTTCCCCGCTTGCTCTGATGGTTGCCATATGCTGGATCTCATCCAAACCAAGCTGGCCAGAGGAATCTGTACCACCCACACCCATTCACCGCTGGAGCCGTTTGCCATCTATTTGGACAGACGGCAGGACAAGTAAATCGATTAATGTTGAAGGTTCATCCATGCCCAAAGCACTGCCGGATGTATCGGCATCATACAAATTGGTTACCAGTGCGGACGGCGCCATTGGTGTTCAATTTATCGGGCGCATAGACCATGTCCGTGCAGCGGCATTAATTAAACGGCTTAAGGATGAAATAGCCGACCATGCCCCCATTAAAGTCACCGCCGACCTCAACCGCATCACCTATTTTGACGATTTCGGCGTCCTGGTGCTGTCCGAACTTCGCAACTTCCTGAACGAGCGTAAAATTCCTTTCAGTTTGATTCAACCACCGCCCAAACCGGGCGAAGTCCTGGCACTTTTCAATTTTAACGAGCCAGGCACCTGCCCCTCTCCAGAACCCAAGAAGCGAAACAACCTGATCATTCGATTGGGTGAAGGTTTCATTGGACAGCTCTATAACATTCGTTTTCTGGTCTCTTTTTTAGGCTCTGCAGCGATCTGCATGATGCAGGTCGCCATGCAACCGAAAAAACTGCGTATTAATGAAACCCTGCTGCTGATTCAAAAGACCGGCGTGGATGCCGTACCCATTGTTGGACTGATCAGCTTTTTGCTCGGTTTGATTATGGCTTTTGTCTCCAGTATCCAGTTGGCGCAATTTGGCGCCAGTATCTATGTCGCATCCCTTGTAGCACTGGCCATGGTGTCTGAATTGGGCCCCATCATGACAGCCATCGTCGTGGCGGGAAGGTCAGGATCGGCTTTTGCGGCCGAAATCGGCACCATGCGCATATCCGATGAAGTGGACGCCCTTTTTACCATGGGCATTTCCCCGACCCTTTTTCTCGTGGTGCCGCGAATTGTGGCGGCTGTTATTGTAGTGCCTCTGCTGACCCTTTTTGCCGATCTGTTTGCCATCTTCGGCGGACTGGTGATCAGTGTCTCCATGCTGGACCTCACCATCAGCACCTACATCAGCCAAACCATAAAGGCGCTGAACATGTTTGAATTCTCATGGGGATTGATGAAGAGCGTGGTGTTTGCCGCCCTGATTGCGTGGATCGGCTGCTTGAGAGGATTCCAGGTGCGCGGCGGCGCCTCGCAAGTCGGCAATGCCGCCACCTCGGCAGTGGTCTCCGGTATTTTTTTAATTATTCTATTTGACTCCATCTTTGCGGTCATCCGCAGCTATTGGTAAAATGACGGGTATCAAACCAGCTCTCATAGAAGTTCGGGATCTTACCGCTAAGTACGGTGATGATGTCGTTCTTGAAAACGTCCATCTGGATGTCTACGCCAATGAAATTCTGGCCATCATCGGGGGCAGCGGATGCGGCAAAACCACTTTGCTGAGGCATCTTGTGGGCCTCAAACCACCGGCCCGCGGAACGATTACCATAGACGGGAAGAACATATCGAACCAGGAGGAGGATTCTTTTGACGAGGCCTTGAAAAAGATCGGCATTCTCTTCCAGGGGGGGGCTCTGTTTGGATCCATGACCATCGCGGAGAACGTGGCCTTGCCTATAATGGAATATACCGATCTGGATTCGAAAGCGGTGGCCGAATTGGTCCACATGAAGCTGTGCAGTGTGGACCTGGGCGGATACGGGGATCATCTTCCGTCTGAACTGAGCGGCGGCATGATCAAGCGGGCGGCCCTGGCCCGTGCGCTGGCCCTGAACCCTGAAATCCTCTTTCTGGATGAGCCCACGGCCGGACTCGATCCGGTGATCTCGGCGGAGATCGAGGAACTCATCATGCGCATTAACCACAGTCTGGGAACCACCATGGTGATCATCACCCATTCGCTCAATATCATATTCAAGGTTGCCCACCGCATCATTATGCTGGACAAGTCGGCGAAAGGCATCGTGGCCCAGGGTAATCCTAAGGAGCTCAAAGCCCACAGCCCCAATCCCATTGTCAAACAGTTCTTTAACCGACAAGCCGGCTTGACGAAGAGGCTTTTATGGCGACCCTAAAAACCAAGTTCAGTGTGGGGCTCTTTCTGATTTGCGGCATATCCATTGTCATCCTGGGCGTCATCTGGCTGGGGATGTCCAGCTACCTGGAAAAAGGGCGTCTCTTTGTGACCTATTTTGACGAATCGGTGCAAGGCCTGGATGTGGATTCACCCGTGAAATACCGCGGGGTTCACATCGGCCGCGTGCATACCATCGGTGTGGCGCCGGATGGACGGCTCATTGAGGTGGTTTTGAAAATCGAATCCCACATCAAACCCGACGGCGACGCCGAGAGTCTGGCCGCGCAACTCAAATCCGTGGGGATCACCGGTCTCATGTTCATCGAGCTGGAACAAAAAGGTGCTGATACCCGCACCTATCCGCCCTTTGAATTCAAACCCCAATACCCTGTGATTGCATCCCGGCCATCGGAGATTTCAAAATTGTTTCAAGGCATTGAAGATATCTTCAACCTGTTTCGCGCTTTGGATGCCGATACGATTTCCAATCAACTCACATCGGCCTTGAAAAAGATCAATCAAACCATTGACGACGCACAAGTCGACGAATTGATCGCTGACGTGCGAAAAACCGTCAAAGATATTCAGGTGTTGATGGATACGGACCAGGTGGATCAATTGTTGAGCTCTTTTAAACAGACGTCCAATAGTTTAAACAAGATGGCGGTCAATGCGGACGACGGCATCAGCGACATCCGCCTGACCGTCAACCGACTGGATCGTATCATCGAAGGCAGCGGCGGCAATATGGAGCTTATGACGGCCGACCTCAAGGCCTCCGCCATGCAAGTCAAACGCGCCATGGAAACCGCCACTGCCCTGCTGGAAAATACGGATCGCCAAGTCAACGCCATTCAGCGGCAGATGTTGGTGACCCTCAATCGCATCGACCGGGCCACCGATTCGCTCAACCGCTTTCTGGACAAGCTGACCAACCAGCCGTCCCAGGTGATCTTCAGCGCACCGGCTATTGACAAACCTTAGGGAAGTGAAAAAGCCTATGAAAGTGATATCGGATATTTTCATAAAATCGCGATTCTCAGCGGGGCTTCAAATATGCACCATCATTGTGCTCACAGCCATGCAATCGGCCTGCATGGGCAACTCAGCACCATCCAGACCGACGTATTATTACACGTTGGATTACCATTCACCGTCTGTCCGGTTCAACCACCAACTGCCCGCGACCCTTCGTGTCGAGCGTTTTACCGTCAGCCCCCCCTTTCATACCCAGCGGATCATCTATGCCGACAAAGGCACCAAGCGCAACTCATATGCTTATCATCAATGGATTGCGCCACCAGGAGAGCTGCTGCCCTACTTTTTGGTGCGTGACCTTCGAAAAACCAATGGTTTTAAGGCGGTATTGACGCCGGATGCATCCCTATCGGCCACCCACAGCCTGCACGGGTGGGTCGAAGAGTTCATCGAAAAGGACGGCAACCCCAACTGTGACGCCAAAGCGATCATCCATATCTCCTTGATCAACAACTTGAATCCGGATCCCACCCAAAAAATCATGCTTCAGAAACGCTACCAGGCCGCCGCACCCTGCAAAGCCAGAACACCTGCGGCCTTGTCCGAGGCCATGAGCGCGGTTCTGGCAAAAATATCAACGGATGTCACCAAAGACATTCATGGCCGGTTATCCACAGCCGCAACCCTAAAATATTAGGATCTGTCTTATGCAACCCAAACGCCTTGACCAACTGGACCTTCATCACCATCTTGCCGATCATGCCAAGCGTATGAACGCGCCTGCCATGCACCTCAAGCACCTGCTTGAAGATTCGTCGCGTTTTTCCGAATACACAAAAAACGGCGGCGGTCTGTTTTTGGACTATTCCCGACAGCGCCTGACGGAAAAAACCCTTGATTTGCTCTCCAAAGCTGCTGCCGAGCTCAATCTGCACAAACGCTTCGAACAGATGTGCCGAGGCACCAAGATCAACGTCACTGAAAATCGCGCCGTTCTCCATACCGCTACGCGTAACGTTGATGATCACCCCATAATACTTGATGGTCACGATGTAACCGCGGACATCCGCAGGGTATGCGCAGAAATGAAACAATTCAGCGACGGCGTTCACAAAGGAGAGATCAAAGGCTCCACCGGCCTGCCTTTTCGCCATGTCGTAGTGGTGGGTATCGGCGGATCCTATTTGGGGACCGAGTTCGTATCCACCGCCCTGGCCGCACAAGCGGACAAGGGCATTC
>JASFER010000327.1:0-6663 GCA_050124755.1 Desulfobacteraceae bacterium | reverse complement strand
TAATGAATATGCAGGTCTGGGTTTCCCTTACGCCGCCGAATAACTTTGGCTCTGATGGTTGCCTGCTTGATATTCCCTTTGTGTTTCTTAGGTTTATTTGTTTCAGAAATCAATTGGTTCCATTTCGCTTCTATTTCTCTTTTTTTGTCTTCTTTCATTGCTCCCAAATTCTTGCCTTTGGTTAGAAGTGTTTTTAAAATCTTCCCTCGAACTCAATCTTTGTGTTGGACGTCGTAGTTAAATCATCGAAATAGTGTACTATTCCTTCTGCTTAAATCCGTCACCCGCCTTGACTTTGGACTCGGCTGAAGGTTTTGGAACCACTTCTTGTCGTTGCTCCGTTCAATCCTTGTCCTGTGTAGGCATTCATCTAAAGCATTGCTTTTGCCACAGGCTTCAGAAGCCTGCTGCGGGCGAGCAATCTGCACATTTCCCTGGCAGCGATGATTGGCACATCGAAAATGATTCGAGGGGGGCAAATCATGAAGCGAATTCGGCGTAATGAGAAAACACCGGATTCATATCTTATACATAATTATACCGTCGTGAGCGATCTACATCACATTAAAGGGCTTGGCAAGTAAAAAGTGCACGCGTACCGTCTTTTTCGGATGTTTCTGGCCAGGGTGAAGCGCTTATAAGTTATAATTATTATATATTACAATATGTTATCATCTAATGGCTTCCATTTTATTGCGCAAGCGATTTGAATGCATATTATCAGACAATTGAAGGATTAAGTGATCGGCGTTTAAGCATATTTGATCTAAATTAAGTTTAAGCCCTATTTAATCAAGGGCTGCCGTTTGAATGAAGAATAAAGCCGCACCTTTCCGAAAGGTGCGGCTTTTAATTTTTTTATCGCCCTAAACCAAGCATGATATGGGGAGGCGGGGGCAGGGGAATTGGAATGGGGCCCAAAGAGATTTTTTCAAGCGCTAGTGTAGGGGATGTCGTCTATCGGCGCGATATTTGTTGTGGTAGTACCCATGATATCGTTTATGCCGATAGTGATGTTTGGCCCAATGCTTGCGGTGTCCATGCCCTCTGTGCGCATAGTAGTGATGTTTCCAGTGATGGCGTCTTGCATGATGATGTCGGTATTGGCGGATATGCTTATGTCTATATTCCTTATGATACCTTTCGGTTCTGTGGTTCTGACGATTTTCCCGATTTCTTCCATCAGCCATTGCCGTACCGCCGAAAAAAGTTACCATTACAGCCAACACAATACCGATTTTGAGTGATTTTGCGATCATGTTTTTTCCTCCTTCATATTTAACAAGTTGCTGTGTCGTTTGCTAAGCGGCTCCTTCTACCGATCAATTTAAATGCTTGTTGAACATTGATCATAGCTTTGAAAAAAAGGACGGGTTGGATATCTGAAAAGTCTACAAAACCTAGAGATTAAAACGATGGAAACACCTTATTTTGTTTGAAACCGGTTCTTTAAGGTTGACCCATGGCGGAAAGCATCGGTATATGTTCGGAGTATCTTGGAAATGCTGATTGGCTGACCGCGTTGGTCAGTCCGGATGATTGGTTGTTTGCAAACCGCAACGATCAAAACACTGACGTGTTTTGTACTCATCACTCTCAGGAGGCTAATTTAGATTGGCGGAGGTCCCATGAAAGCGATGCAGGTTAAATTCGACAAGGAAAAAGGCACCATCGACATTATCAATGACGGCATTAAAGAGAATTGGATCGACGTGTGCGAGAATTTTGATAATGATGTCCACCGAATTCGAAATGTAGAAGGTCATTCGCCTTACAATGCTTTGTACGCCTGCTATGACGAAGACAATAAACCGTCTTACTATTTGGTGGAAGAAGATCGGCAATTAGATAAGGTGCGCCATAAAGTCTTTTTGAAGAAATTAGGGCGCACCGATTAAAGGTTGTGAAACCACTTCTGGAAAATATGGGTTTTAGAAGAGTTGGCCGGTTCATATCGTCCGGTTTTGTTCAGCGCCTCCGATCGGCACAAGCTGCATTGCTGAATTGGGAAATATCAATTCAAGAAGTTCTTCTGCAATGTGACGCCAGTATGACTCATCCCCAAAGAATTTTAAGCTGTTCTCGCTCAGGTTATACCGGACCTGACAATCATATTTCTTTGCCACAACATTGAGCAGCTTCGCCATAATTTCGAGGTTGACATTCTTTGATGCAATATACAATTTATCGACCATTGTGAGTCCTCCTTTCATCGATTTTCAAATTAAATGACGTTATCAATGGCCGATCAGTCTACAAACCGTCAACTCGACCCTGTAGTTGCATAAAAAAGATGGCAAAAAGTTAGAAAAAATTGTTCGCAATTGTTCCGTCAATGTAATATACACCCAGAAAATTTATCTATAAGGAGACCCTTTATGGATTTATGCCCATGCGGAAGCGAGCAAAGCTATGCTGATTGCTGCGAACCTTTAATTCGTGGCACCCAAAGCGCAAAGACCGCGGAAGTGCTGATGCGATCCCGGTACACCGCCTATGTTAAAACTGAGATCGATCACATCTTCAACACCACCCATGCGGATATGCGGGATAAATTTAATCGGCAAGACAGCGAGGCGTGGTCAAAAAAAACCGACTGGCACTCATTGGAAATACTTCGGACAGAAGCCGGCGGGGTCCAGGATCAAACGGGATGGGTTGAATTCATTGCGCGCTACCGCATTAAAGGAAAGTTATCCCAGCATCATGAAATGGCTGAATTCAGGAAAGAGAACGGCCAGTGGTTCTTCTATGACGGCCATGCCCCTAAGTATGAGCAAGTGATCAGAAAGGGGGCCAAGATCGGGCGCAACGATCCGTGTCCTTGCGGCAGCGGGAAAAAGTATAAGAAGTGCTGCGGTTAAATAAACGGACCTATAACCGAAACTTTAAACTATGTTTATATATGACATATGCCTCTAAAAGAATCGCAAAGCTTATTTTGGGTTATATGTCCGTAAATAAATGAATACCAGGTCAATAATGATGAACGAACGCTTTAGCCTGGATGATTTGCTGGCCTTTGATCGGAAGCATGTCTGGCATCCATACACTTCCATGGTCGACCCCTTGCCCGTGTATGCGATTAAAAGGGCCTCCGGCACCACTCTCTATCTCGAAGACGGCCGAGAGCTGGTGGATGGCATGTCGTCATGGTGGGCGGCCATTCATGGCTACAATGTGCCCGAAATCAACCAGGCCCTTGAGCGGCAGCTCGGTCTCATGTCCCATGTGATGTTCGGTGGGATTACACATCGGCCGGCCGTGCGATTGGCCCAAAAACTGGTTGAATTGACACCGAAATCTCTGGACAAAGTGTTTTTATGTGATTCCGGTTCTGTTTCGGTGGAAGTGGCCATTAAAACGGCCATCCAGTACTGGTATGCCAAGGGAAGGCCAGAAAAGCACCAATTGCTTACCGTTCGCTCAGGATACCATGGCGATACCTTCGGGGCCATGGCGGTCTGTGATCCTGTAACCGGCATGCACCAAAAGTTTGCCGGTGTGTTAAATCAACACTTTTTTGCCGATCCCCCCCAAACGCCGTTTGAAGGACCTTGGAATGATAGCGATGTAGCCGGATTAAAGTCGATCCTCAAAGAACATCATGCAGCCATTGCAGCTCTCATTTTAGAGCCGGTCGTCCAAGGTGCCGGGGGAATGCGATTCTATTGCCCGGAATATTTGAATCGGGCACGCGTCCTGTGCGATCAATATGACGTATTGTTGATATTCGATGAGATTGCCACCGGATTCGGTCGAACGGGTAAATTATTTGGCGCCGACCACACACGGATCGAGCCGGATATTATGTGTCTCGGAAAATCGCTCACCGGCGGTTACATGACCCTGGCCGCCACTTTGACCACCGAAAGGGTAGCAAAGGGTCTGGCGGCCGATGGCAGCGGCGTGCTGATGCATGGCCCCACCTTTATGGGAAATCCATTGGCGTGCAGCGCGGCCAACGCCAGCATAGAACTGTTGCTTTCGTCCCCTTGGCAAACCCGAGTGGAAAGTATTGAAGCACAGCTTAAAGATGGACTGAAGCCATGTCGTAAGTTTGAGCAGGTTAAGGATGTGCGTGTGTTGGGCGCCATCGGGGTTGTGGAACTGCATGAACCCGTCGATATGGCCAAAGTCCAGCTACGGTTTGTAGAAGAGGGGGTTTGGATCAGACCCTTTGGACGCCTTGTCTATTTGATGCCGCCGTTCGTCATTGAAGAGGAGCCTCTTCGTAAACTGACCACGGCGATTCATCGTGTGGTGCAGTCGTGCTGATGCTTCTCAACCAATCATCAGTTTTTCACTCCCTTTTTTGATGAGTTGCATGTCAGTCGGTTGAAAGTAATTACTTCCCAAACCATAAACATAAAAAGATCCATCGCTGCTGGAAAATTAAAGTATAGTGTTTACCTATAGGGTTTACAAAGGCCGTCCCGCCACTATTTTTATTATATAAACAACTTCTGACAATTGGAGAGGCCATGGCGCAAATTAAATCTTTGCCGGACGATTATCCCTTCGAAAAAGTTGAAATGACGGTTGAGGATCCGGATCTTGATCTGGCGGCGGCCAGTGCATTGGCTAAGGAAAAGGCGCGTGCCATGGATCCCAATGCCATGATGTTGTCATTTCACAGCAACAAAACCGGTGAATATTGGCCCAAATACGAGTGCGGCGCCGGTGGCCGTTCGCCCTGGATTGTTTTCGCCGAAGCGAGAGGCTATAACCTGTTGGTGGATATCAATGACGGCGAATTTGAGTTCTATTATTTGAGGATGTGAGGGCTTTATTTACAGCAGACCGCCATATCTCCCCCCATCGACGAGCAGGTTGTGACCGGTGATGTATCCGGCTTGAACACTGGCAAGGAATGCCGCTGCCGCGCCGAAGTCGGCTGGGTCTCCGATGACTTTGGCCGGTATTGTTTCGAGCATTTCCTGGTAGACTTCCGCTTCGGTTTTATTTTCACGCATGGCGCGATCTCGAACCAACTGATCAATCCGTGACGTTTTGTGGGTCCCGGGCAGCAGTGCATTGACCGTGATGCCGTGGGGGGCCAGTTCTGTGGCAATGGTTTTCAGAAATCCGGTTAATCCGGATCTTGCCATATTGGATAGCAGCAGATTTCCGATGGGCTGCTTTACGGATATGGATGTAATCGCGATGATGCGGCCCCAGCGTTTGGATTTCATGGCCGGATATAAACGGTGAATCAGGTGGACCGCGCTCATCAAGTTGAGATCCAGGGCTTTCTGATAATCCTGAATCGCGGTGGATTCAAAGGTTCCCGGGGGGGGACCGCCGGCATTGGTCACCAAGATTTCGGGATCACCCATACTGGATTGAACTTGCCGAACCAAACGATCGATCTCATCTTCACGCCCCATGTCAGCGGCAAAACCAATGACTCGGGCACCTGTGCGGCCTGCAATGTCCTCGGCGGCCTGTCTGGCCGAATCTTCGTTGCGGGAGCAGATGGCCACCCGGCACTGTTCAGCGGCTAATTGCTCGGCACAGCCGCGTCCCAAACCCCTGGTGGATGCCGCAACCAAAGCGATTTTTCCTTTGATGCCGAAATCCATGCGGCCATTTTACAGATAATTCTTAAAAATAGGCAATAAAAAAACTGACCTATAACACCAGATAAGGTTCAGCGCTTTTTTTGACGATGTCATATAAGAAAATAGTTTAAAGCTTTTGTATATAGGTGCGCAAACAAAATGGCAGAGCCTCGTGAGAGGCCCTGCCATTTTGTTGTACGAGAACCTTTTGCCTCGATTGCGTGAAGCTCTGCCTTTGATCTAACCGGCTACATCGATTCCCGGGTCGCAACCCAGATGGGGGTCTTTATTTTCACAATTAAAGTTTGCTGAACGGGTATCTTCATGCCCTTGTTCTTTTTCTCGATCACTTTCAAAGTAGTCTTCTGTCTTATACTCAGCCATTGCGGGCCTCCTTGTTTAGTGGTTTTTTGTTTCCGTTTGGAAAATATTTTAAGACCTGTGAGTGAATGCGCAATGGGTGCCGCACACCAGTTTTATGGTAGGTGTAACCTACCAATTTATTTCCGGGATACAATATTATATTTGGCTGGGCAATACGCGTTTGGCGGTCCAGTAGGCATCGCGCCAGTAGGGATTGTTCAGGCGGGAAATGGTTACACCTCGGGAAGTCGAAGCGTGGGCAAACTCACCATTGCTCAAATAGATGCCCACATGACGATTTTTCCGGGGAGGATGGAAGAAAACCAGATCTCCGATGCGCAACGCTTCTTTGGAGATGGTTGTTCCGGTTTGAACCTGCAGCGCAGTTGAGCGCGGAAGCCGGATGTTGAAAAGATCATAATAGACCCGTTGAACGAATCCGGAGCAGTCGATGCCGGAGCGGCCCTTGCCACCCATTTGATGAGGGGTACCAGACCAATGGCGGACTGCGGCACGTAACCGCGCTTCAAGGGAAGGTGAGGCTGCAGGTTCGGGCGCAGGTTCGGGAGCCATCGTTTTGCCCTGCTCTGCTCGATGCCTTGGCAGGACAGGAGGTGGTTGTTGGATTGGTGGGGACGAGCAACTGCAGACGAAGCATGTCAACAGAACCACAAGCATACATCGCGTCAAGGAACGCAAGCTTTCATACCCATGTACTGATAACAATGGATTCATA
>JASFER010000326.1:0-6734 GCA_050124755.1 Desulfobacteraceae bacterium | reverse complement strand
GGATCCGGTGGCGTCGCTGCCGCCGTCCATCGTTCTGAATGACTTTCAATCCAAGCGTATCTTCCAGCGCAGGGGCCGGGCCAGTGATGTTTTCATCTCAGGATCTTTCAGAGGACGGCCCACCGCTATTGAGGCCCAGGTCCTGCACTATCGCACCAATGCGGTGGTGGTTCCATGGACCGTGGTGGACAGCACGCCGACCAACGGCATCTTCATGGGTATTGTCACAGGTGTCCCCCAAGGTGGATGGTACCGCATGGCCGTGCGGTTTCAAAACCGACCTGAAATCTTCCAGCGGGGAAGTTCGCAGTGGGCCGTGGGGATTTTGGTGGCATGCATCGGCCAGTCGAACATGAAAGAGTGGTTTTTCTCCGGCGGCAACGGGCGAACCAAGGATTTGCTCAGCATTCATCGCAATGGTCAGTGGATCTCCGCCGAGGATGTCGGCAGAGGAGCGGCCACCTTTGGCAATCGCATCATTGACCGGTTGTCCATTCCGGTGGGATTGCTGGATTATGCGGTCAACGGTTCCGGGCTGAGGCGGGAAGCGGACTGGGGCACGGGATATTGGGCCGACCGTTCTGAAAAAAGCATCTACCAGGAATTCGTTCGTGGCGTCACGGCCGCCGGCGGTGCCGTGGAGTATGTCGTATGGATGCAAGGTGAAGCCGATGCGGCGCGCAAGACCATCACTGAAGGCCAGTACGGCCATACCCTCAAAGCCTTCATCAACCAACAGGTCCGCAAGGATATCGTCAACGGCTATGATGGATCCCGACTGCCTTTCTTGATTGTCGGCATGCCCAAACGGCCCATTGGTCAGGACGAACCCCACCAGGCGATCCGCAACGCCCTGGTGGCGGCAACCCAAAATATCCCCGAGTGCCACCTCGCGGCCACGACCCTGGACCTGGAAAATCTGGGCCGCCAGCACCTCTCACCCGAAGCTTATGGCGAACTGGGGTTGCGATTGTCCCAGACCGTTCTCTACCTGTTGGGAAAATCCAATTATTATCGGGGCCCCTCCCTCGATCGGATCAGGCGCGTCAGCCCCATCATTGTGGATATCGACCTACACCATCGGGGTGGAAGTGATTTTGCGCCTTTGTTTGACATTACCGGTTTTGAGATCCGCCACCAGGATACCCCCTTGGCCATTACCCAAGTACAACGTCACAACCCGCGTACCATCCGCATTCACCTAGCAACCCCGGCGCCACCGGGTCCCTTGACCGTACGATACCTTTATGGCGCCATGCCTGACAGCTCCGCCGCCGTAAGGGACAACTCAAAGCTGAGACTGCCTTTGGAACCGTTTGTGGCACGGGTTGAATAGGTTCATCATCCAGGTCTATAAGGCCCGGCTTTGGATCTATCCCAGGAAGGGGATAGGTTATCGTTTAAAGTGAACGTCCAACATCGAACGCCCAACGTCGAACGTTGAATAAGGTATTCTGCCAATCTATACCATGGTGGAGCGAAACGATCTCATCATTCGATGTTCTACGTTCGATGTTCGATGTTCAACGTTCGAATAAGATAGGATCCTTTTAACTCTGATTCGAAGGCAAAGCCAATTTTCTCTGTCTCTGACTTGGCATTGAGGACCGGGTTTTATGGGACAAAATAAAGAGTATCCTTAGTGAAACAGTGGATTATTAAATACTGGTTTATCACGGGTTTGGTGCTGATGTCCGCCGTCACCATGGCGGACCGGCATGAATGGACGGTGTGGGCCGGACGCTGGCTAAAAAACCACAGCGGTCCCAACATGGTCATCTTCTTAATCTTTCTTTTTTCAGGAACCACATTAGACGCACGGTTGCTTAGAAAAGGATTAAAAGACTTTAACGCCACATGGACCGCACTCATGCTCATCTTTGTCCTGTCGCCCTTGCTGGCGTTGGCCTGCCAATACCTGCCGCTCGACGTCCAGATACTGACCGGCCTCTATCTGGTGGCGGTGATGCCCTCAACATTGAGCAGCGGCGTTGTCATGACGGACAGTGCCGGCGGCAATATGGCGCACGCCCTTTTTGTGACCATACTGGCCAATGCCATGGCGGTTTTTACCATACCGGTGGTGCTGAGTTTTATGCTCACAACCCTTGGTGACCATCGATCCATCGAAATCGACAAAGCCGCCATTATGACAAAAATTGCATTGCTGGTATTACTGCCTCTGGTCATCGGCATGTTCATTCAATCAACCTGTCGAAACAGGATCGCTGCCATGCAGCCTAACGTGCAGATCATCAACCAGTTGTTGATTCTAACGATTGTATGGATGGGAATGTGCCAAAGCAGGGCCACCATCGTCACCAGCGGCCATGCAGTCCTTCCCGTGGCCGCGCTTGTCTTCGGCTTCCACCTGATCCTGGTAACGCTTGCCTTTGCCGCCACCAAAATAATCAAAATCGGCCCGGGGCGTCGGGAAAGCGTCATCTTCATGGGCGGCCAAAAGACATTGCCCCTTTCAGTTATTTTGCAGGTCTCATTGTTTCCCGACTATGGATTGGCCTTGGTGGTATGCGTAACGCACCATATCATTCACCTGATGATGGATGCTTATTTGGTGGAGAAAATAAAAATATCCGGTTCTCTATAAAGCTTAAGTTGGACCTTTATTGGTAGTGGGTCTTGATCCGCTGAACAGTATTAGGTGTTAAGTTTTATGTTTTAGGTTGATGTATTTTATCGATTATAATAGAAAATGGTTGTTGATATGAAGCCAGCCAACGGTAATTTTTCATATCTGGTCTGAAAATCTTTTCTTTCAAGGTTGGCAACCAACAGATCAACCCAAAATGCATCAATAAATATCACTTCAAATTGAAAGGAGAATACTATGGCTTCTAAAAAAATCTTAATGTTAGTAGGCGACTTCGTCGAAGATTACGAGGCAATGGTTCCCTTCCAGATGCTGACCATGGTGGGCCACACGGTCCATACGGTGTGCCCCGGCAAGAAGGCCGGCGACACTGTGCGCACGGCCGTGCATGATTTTGAAGGCGATCAAACCTACAGTGAGAAACCCGGACATAATTTTGGCATCAACGCCGATTTCGAAGCGATCAAAGCCGATGAATACGACGGCCTGGTCATACCCGGCGGGCGTGCCCCGGAATATATCCGGCTCAACGAACAAGTCCTGGACATTGTGCGCAGCTTTGCGAAAGGCAACAAACCCATCGCATGCATTTGCCACGGGCAACAAGTGCTGGTGGCGGCCGGCGTACTCGAAGGTAAGCGCTGCACGGCCTATCCGGCGGTGAAACCCGATGTGATCGGCGCCGGCGCCAGCTGGGGGGAAGTCAATGATACTTTCTCCAACGCATATGTGGACGGCAATCTGGTCACGGCTGCAGCCTGGCCGGGCCACCCCGAATGGATGCGCAAGTTTCTGGAACTTTTGGGCACGCGCATCGAACCCTGAAACCATATCATTCCAAGTGGCATTGTTAGCCTGAAAAATGGTCTTCGTAGGGCTGGGCTCCGTCCCAGCCGATCCTGAATCCCTTTTCGGCAAAGCCCTGGGCCTCTGTCCTGGCCTGAAGGACAAGGTTTTCAGGTTAAAATCAAATCAATAGGATAGCTAAAATGAAAATGAAAATTTGGAAAAGCCTTGTGATCTTGTCCTGTATCATTTCCATCGGTTCTTTTTGGGGCTGCGCCGGCCGCACTTATCTGATGGTGGATTACCAGGTGCCCATGGCCTCAGAGCAACTCACAGGGCAGACCGTTCAATTACAGATCGATGATCAGCGCGGTACAAAGACCATTTTTACGAGAACAGCCGCCGATCAATTCCCTTCATTCAACCATCGCTACAGCCTGGCGTGGATCATGCCCGACAAGGAGCGCATTCTGGCCGGAGAATATGATCTTGCCGCTCTGTTTAGAAACAGCTTTGAAAAGCGGTTGGCTTTGATGGATGCAGCGGTCTCCAATGACAACACCCCCCAGACCCCTGTTCTGGCCATCAAGCTGAATAAATTCACCATTGATCTGCAAGGTCGCAAATGGGTCGCCAATGTCAGTTACCAGGCAGTCCTGACAAAGCCGGGTCATCCAGTGGCCAAAGAGCAGATTAACGGCAATGCGGAGCGCGTACGGGTGATCGGGCGCAAAGGCGCCGATATGGTCATCAGTGAAATATTTACCGATACGGTCAATCGCATGGATCTCCAAAAGTTGTTTCAACGGGCGGAACTCATCCCCTGAAAGGCTGGTTCTTAAATTCCAACTTCAGTGTTGACAAATGGTGAGTTTCCCTTCTATATAGTTCGTATACGAAGGGATTAAACCATGTCGCCACTTCCCTGTAATATTCCCGACTGCACCATATTTATGCTGGCAAAAGCCTATCAAAAGGCCCATGGCAAATTTAAACAGCTTCTGCGCCCATACGAATTGACCAACCTGCAGCATCTCGTGTTGGAAGGCTTGTGGTATCAACAAGGCGTCACGGCCGCAGAGTTGGGCAAGCTCCTTGTTCTGGACAAAGCCACCCTCTCCGGTGTGCTTGACAGAATGCTCGAATCCGGTTGGATCCGAAAAGAACGCGATCCTGATGACGGGAGGGTTTTTCTGCTTTTCACGACGGATAAAGCCGAAGTCCTAAAAGACGAACTGATCGATTTGCGCATAAAAGCCAATGAGGAATTATTGGTGGATTTCAGCCCGGAGGAAAAAGTGCTGTTTAAGCGTTTGCTCAGAGACCTGACATAGCAATCGAAACTCACCATCTGTACAGAGGCGTTTAAAATCCGGATTTCACCTCATACCCGCCGGGATAGTCGACCTGTAGGAATGTAGTCATACTTGACACATTTATTGTTTGTATACTAACATTCCCCCCGAGTGTGCCGCCCCCCATGTAACGCCTCGCTCCAAGGGATCATTGACCCGCTTGATGCGGTAAAAGGAGGGCATCATGTTATTCAATCCAAAAACCGAGTCCTTTGGCCATCTGGATGATTTCTCCAGATCGGTCATGCGCAAAACCATCGCTTTCTTTGAGAACAAGGGAAAAAATAAATTAAAACAACACCACTTCGATCGCGTCTGGTATGATGATTTCCTGGAATTCGTTAAGGAAAACGGCATATTCGCAAGCCTGCTGACTCCCCCTGAATCGGCCGGCCAAAATGCCGACGCCCGCTGGGATACCTATCGCAATTGTGATTTCAATGAAATCCTGGGATTTTACGGTCTGGCCTACTGGTATACCTGGCAGGTTTCCATATTGGGCCTGGGTCCCATCTGGATGAGCAAGAACGAGACGGTCAAGCAGCAGACGGCGAAAATGCTGGCGGACGGCGGCATATTCGCATTTGGCCTATCCGAGAAAAAACACGGCGCAGATCTGTACAATTCTGAAATGGCCTTAACACCGTTAGGCGACGGCCGCTATGTGGCCGACGGCGGTAAATACTACATTGGCAATGCCAATAAAGCCGCCCTGGTATCGACCTTCGGCAAGGACTCCGAAACAGATGAATATGTCTTTTTTGTGGTGGAACCCACTCACGAAAACTACGAACTGGTGAAGAATGTGGTCCAGTGGCAAAGCTATGTGGCAGAGTATCACCTTAATGGATACCCCCTGACCGAAAGGGATATTCTATCCCGCGGCGATAATGCCTGGGACAGCGCCTTGAACACGGTTAATGTGGGAAAATACAATCTTGGATGGGCCAGCATCGGCATCTGCACCCATGCATTCTACGAAGCCATCAACCATGCGGGCAGCCGCAATCTCTATAAACGCTATGTGACCGATTTTCCTCATATCCGACGCTTGTTCGTGGATGCTTACAGCCGGTTGGCGGCCATGCGGCTATTTTCCCGCAGGGCCTGCGATTACATGCGTTCAGCCGCTTCGACGGACAGACGCTATTTGCTGTATAATCCCATGGTAAAAATGAAGGTGACCACCCAGGGAGAAGAGGTCATCAATTTGCTGTGGGACGTCATCGCCGCCAAAGGCTTTGAAAAAGACGTCTATTTTGAAAACGCCACAGCGGATATTCGCGCCCTTCCCAAGCTGGAGGGGACTGTACACGTGAATATGGCCTTGATCGTTAAATTCATGGCCAGCTACTTCTTTAATCCCGACAGTTTCCCGGTGATTCCCGAGCGCAAAGAGGCCACACACGATGCCTTCCTTTTCAACCAGGGGCCCACGCGGGGATTGGGTCAGATCCGTTTCCACGATTACCGCCTGGCATACGATGCCGTCGATCTGCCCAATATCGCCATCTTCAAGCGCCAAATCGAAGCCCTTGCCCATCTGCTGGCAACGTCACCCCCCGACAAGCAGCAGATCAAGGATATGGATTTTTTGCTCTCTCTTGGAGAACTTTTCACCCTGGTGGTTTACGGACAGTTGTTAATTGAAAAATGCCAAATGGACGCCGTAGAGGAGGATCTGTTGGATCAAATCTTTGATTTCATGATCCGTGATTTTTCACATTATGCGTTGAATCTCCACAACCACCCGAGCAGCAACAGAGTCCAAATGGATCAATGTCTGCGCATGATCGAAAAGCCATCCGACAATGCCGCACGTTTTCAACGCATCTGGAAAAACCATGTTTACATATTAAAGGATCGCTATGAAATGGACCCATAGGATCGATGGGACGATCCGAGGCGGCTGCAACTCGGTTCAATGGTCATCGTTTATGACGATGTTTTGAACCATGAACCATGAACGATGAACCATAAAC
>JASFER010000325.1:0-6734 GCA_050124755.1 Desulfobacteraceae bacterium | reverse complement strand
GGCGCCGGCAAATCATTGACCTTGTTGCATGCCCCTTCGCACTTGCGACAGCCGATGCAGCGGGTGGTGTCGTGCAGCACCGCCATGCTGCCTTCGTATCCCTTGAACTCATGGTTGGAAGCCGCCCGGGCCGATGTTCCCACAGCACTGGTCAAACCGGCAGCACCCATCCAGCCTAAAAATTTTCTTCGTGAAATCGACATACGCATTACCTCAAAAGCTGCTTGCTGTTTTATTTGCGTTTGGCATGACAGGCCGTACAATCCCTGGAAGCGGGTTTTTCAAGCCCCATCTCGCTATGGCATTGAAAACATTGTTGGTGATAGGCGGCCATCAAACCGGGCCGGGTCAAATTGAGGGCCTCCGACGACCGGCCGTGGCAACTGGCGCACTGGGGCGGCTTAACTGCGCCAGGACTTTTGTGATGGCATCCCTGGCAAAGGGTGGTTGGATCGGTATGGAAATGGCCTGCCAGGCGATTATCCTTCATCCCTTCCGCCAATTTCAGGACAATTTTGCGATGCGGAAAAACAGCCGGTTCATACGCGTTGGTCAAGGCTTTAATGGTCACCTTTTCAGGGATCTGATCCAGGGGCACCATTTCAGGGGCGGGTTTTCTCGAAGCCAGCAGATCCATCGCAGCGGGTTGGCTCTCTTGGGCTCCCTCGGCGGGGAAAGGCATCGCCGTTGGCGTCTCCAGGTGGCAAACCTTGCATGAGGCCTCATTGGTCAGGGATTGTCCCTGGGGAATACTGCTGTGACAACCGGCGCATTGCGGCTTGGCCTGCTCCTGATTGTGGCATCCGATACAGCTGCTGTCGGCATTGTTCTGGTGCATGGCCTGGGCCAGTTTGACCTGCCTGCCCTCATCTGCGCCGGGTATGGTGTGGCATGTGGCGCAGCTCTGCAGATCGGCATGGTGGCATTGACGACAGCTATCGTTATAGCCTTCATGGGATTTGTGATCGAACGGCACCGGCCGCATCCGGTTTGTCAATGGTCGCGGATTGCCTTCTTTCAGCATTGTTTTGACCAGCACAGCATCAGGCTGGTTGCGTTCCATGCGCGGTACGTTGGTCACTTTCTCCAACAGCGCCTGCTGTTTGGGATCATGGCAGCCGCCGCATTGGATCGGTCCGGCATCTTTGTTCTTGGCTGTGAACTGCCGATGGCACGCGATACAGGACTGATGGGAAGCCAATCGGTTGGAGATGCGATTCTCCTCGGTCTCCTGCTTATGGCAATACAGGCAAGTCCCTTCCTTGCCCTTGGCATAGTAGAGCGCTTTGGTCTGGGCGTTGTACTCGTGATGGCAGCTCTCACACTTTTTCTCGTTGGCTTTAACGTGGCGGTAATGAAGCGACTTGTCCATTGCGACGGGCTGCCAGGTGGTCCGGAGGGAAGCATCTTTGATGTGGCATGCCCCGCAGGTCACGGGTCCGCCGGGTTTATCCGGCGTGGTGCTTTCTTTGTGGCAACCAATACATTGGTCATGGTAGATGTCCATGACCGTCTTTTTGTCATTGTCCTGGAGTCGCCTGAATTTCTGTGATAATTTGCCTTTGACGGTTTCGTGGCAAGTCGCGCAGTCTTTGTTTTGCTTGACCAGAGCGTCGGTGTGCTTGTCATGAAAGAAACGCACCACCGGCCTTTCCAACGGGCCGAAGGCCTTGAGGTTGTCGATGACAATCATGTCGGCGCGGCCCGTATCCGTCAGCACAGCCTGTTTTACAGCCGCCGCCACCGCCATTACACCGACCAGGACAAAAATTACGCAAAGCAAAATGCCGATACCGACAGGGAAGCCTCTTTTAATGCCCATATCTCCAATCCCTTGCATCAAAATTCCTTGCGCCCGAGACGCGTTCATTCAGTCGTTTAATGCGTGCCTGTCGTCACTATTTCATTGGCGTCGAGCAGGTCTTGCATGGTGGTTGCATCATATATATTGAAAGCCGCCGCCTTGACTTCGTGCCACAAATTGGAAAAAGCACACTGATCGAGGAACGGGCAGGCTTTTTGGGAAACACAAGCAATACATTTAGCGTCGCCCTCATCCTTGCTCAGATATCTAAAGACATCGCCCACGGTAACCTGGTCCGGGGATTTGGCCAGAGAATAGCCGCCATAGAATCCACGTTTGGACATGACGATACCGCTGCCTTTAAGCTGATTGAGAATGACTTCCAGAAAACGACGAGGAATGGCTTGCGCCAGGGCGATGTCCGAAATTTTGATGGGCCCGTCCCCTTTGCGTTTAGCCAGCTCGTAAATGGCCCGCAAGGCATATTGACCTTTTTTGTGCGGAATCAGCATTGCGACTTCTTGACTTTATTAGTCGGAAAATTTGCCGACCTCTATAGTCAAGATAATAGGGCAAAGTCAATCCTTTTCTTACTGAAAAAGTGATAAAAACGACATGCCAACCCAATATATGCATAACTATTTGTATTTACATATTTTTAAGTTTTAGCCTTTAAATATATGAGTGCGATCTTGCCCAAATCCGTCAAACAGGTTATTATGAACACCAATTTTCAGCACCAATTGAACCTTTTTCTTGGTGAGCCATAATGGATCAACGCAAACCATGTTAATCACACAGAAGAAGCAGTATGCTCTGCGGGCTATTTACGAGTTGGCCAGGAACCGGGAAACGGGTCCCATCAAGACGGCCCAGATTGCCGAAGCGCAGGCGATTCCGCAACGTTTCCTGGAGATTATCTTGAATCGTTTAAAGCATGCGGGATTGGTGAGCGCAAAGCGGGGCTATTGCGGCGGATTCCAGCTCAAGCGCGCTCCCCATCAAATCACGGTTGAAGATGTATTCAAGTCTATGGAGGACATTGACGAGGCAACGGTCTGTGTCAGCTGTATTTCCAAAACCGGCTGCCCGTTTTACGGTGCGTGCCCATTTCTACCGGTATGGAAAGAGATGCAGAAGGCCATCGATCAAATCTGCACAACCACCACCGTCCAAACTTTGTTGGACAATCAATCGATTCAACCCTCAGGGTGATCCGGTCCCAAGCTGATGACAAATTTACTTCCCCGGCCTTTTTGTGAGTCTACCGTTATCGTTCCGCCATGGGACTCGACGATTTTGCGGGTCAGCATCAAGCCAATGCCGGTTCCCCGACTTCCTTTGGTAGTAAAAAAGGCATTGAATATTTTGGCTTGCACGGCTTCTTCCATGCCACCGCAATTATCAATGATATGGTATTGCACACAGCCGTCTATCCGGGTTGTTTTCAGGGCGATCTCGGGCGCTCCGGAGCAAGCCCCTCCCTGAAGACAGGCATCCATGGCATTGGACACCAGATTGAGCAGGCATCTGTAAATCCCTTCCTTATCCAGCGTAACCGGCTCCAATTCGAGGTCAAGGTCAAGGCCCATCTCAATGCCGAATTGTTCCGCCTGGGGTTGAATGAGCGCATATACCTCTTTCAGCGGCAAATTGGGGTCGGTAGGCTCAAATTTCGGGGGAGCCGGCTTGGCGATATTGAGCAGATCGATGGAGAGTTGCTGAATGCGCTCTACATTGTCACGCACCATTTGCCAACCCTGCTTTAAATAGGTCGGGTTTTCAAGGTCCAGGCCTTTTTCAACGACAAAAGCCCCGCCTTTAAGGCCCCCGGAGATATTTTTTATGGCGTGAGACAACCCGGCCACCGTCTCGCCCACGGCGGCCATGCGCTCGACCTGAATCAGCTGGCGCGACTTCTCTTCCACCAACCGCTCCAGGTTTTCGGTATAGTCGCGCAACTGCCGACGGAGGGTAATGCGCTCCTTGGCCCGTTTAAGCGCAATGTCGAGGATATCGTCATCAATGGGTTTGGTAATAAAATCCGTTGCGTCGAACTTTAAACTCTTGATGGCCAAATCAATCTCACCATGGCCGGTAATCATGATGATCTCCGCATCGGTGTCAATGCGCTTGATCTCTTTCAGCAAATCAATGCCGTCCATACCCGGCATCTTTATATCTGTGAGCACAATGGGCGGCTTGATGTCTTGAAAAACGGCCAGGGCCTCCTGACCGTTGGCGGCGGTGTGGACCTCATACCCCCGGTCCTCCAAGGACAACCCCAGTACTGTGCGCAAACCTTCTTCGTCGTCTACCAAAAGAATCGGATAACTCATCTTTCATCCATTGGAATGGGAAACTCGATAATGAAACAGGCGCCGCCTGAATGGTTTTCGGCTCGAATCCGCCCTTCGCATTCCTGTATGATGCCATAGCTGATGGAAAGCCCGAGCCCCGTTCCCTGCCCGACTTTTTTGGTGGTAAAAAAAGGCTCGAAGAGCTTGTCTTGGATGTTGTCGGGAATGCCGCTGCCCGTATCGGCCACTTCGATGACAACTTTACTTCCTTTGCGCGCTGTGGATATTCGAATCTCTTTGACAGCCTCAGCCTCATGAACGCTTTCCCACTTCTCTTCAATGGCGTCCCTGGCATTGATCAGCAAGTTGATCATCACCTGCTCCAGGCGGTCCGGACATCCCATAATGCTGGGCAGCGTCTTATCAATATCCCATTTTACGTTGATGCCGCGCACTTTGAGCTGCTGACTGAAGATCTCAAAGGCCTGCTCCAGCACGTCATTGATCTGGACTTTTTCCAAGCTCAGGTCGGTTTTGCGACCAAATTGCCGCATGTGGTTGATGATCTTGGAGGCGCGCTGGACATGGCTGTCGATCTCTTCCACCATGGTGAGGTGGATCTCTTCCTTGATGGGTTCCTTCTTACGCAGCTTGCGCATAAAAAAGTTGCTGGCGGTCTTGATCACCGAAAGGGGTTGATTCAGTTCATGGGCCACCCCCGTCGCCATTTCACCAAGGGTGGCCAATTTACTGGCCTGGATCAATTGCAGTTCCGCTTCGAGACTTTTAGTGATATCATTGATGGTCACCAGCCGCACCGGCCGGCCTTCGTATTCCGACGGTGAAATACGAATGGTAACATACCGCAGCTGGTCGTCCTTGGCGCGGTGTTTGACCCGTTCCACCAATGAGGCGGATTTGAGGCTATTAATAATCAATTCTCCGGGCGGATCCCAGAACCGGTCCAGGAAGGATGTTCCAATCAGCTCTTCCGGCTGCATGTCGTAAACCCCGGCCACACTGTCGTTACAGTCCAGGACTTCCAGTGTATCCGGGGACAAGACAAACACCGGATTGGGAATGGTATTAAAAATGGCATGGTATTTTTTATCCCACTGCTCCAACTTGTCTTCCAACTGTTTGCGTTCGGTGATGTCCAGGTTCATCTCCATGGCCGCCACGATTTGGCCGTCGGCATCCTTGATCGGTGCGGTGCGCACGATCCAGTGCTTGGCGGTGCCGTCTTTGTCGATGCCCGACTCTTCGCTGTAATGGGACTGCCCGTCCTTAAAAGTCTTTTCCACCGGGCAGACCTCGCATTTTTTGTCACGCCCTTTATAAACCTGGTAGCAATAATCGCCCATGTGGGGATCAAACTTTTCCGCAAACTCGCGGTTGTACCCTAAAAGCCGGTAGCTGCGGTCCTGAACCGTGATGATGCAAGGAACCAGTTCAAACAGCTGTTGATATTCATCCCGTTGCTGGTTCAACGCTTCGGTCTTTTCGCCAATGGCGCGGCCCATTTGGTTGATGGCGGAGGCCAACTCGCGCATCTCGTCGTTTTGATTGATGCGGACCGTTGTATTGTAGTTCCCTTGCTCTATTTGGCGGGTGCCTCGAATCATCTGATTGACGGGCTTGATCACAAATCGAACGATAATGTAAACAATCATGACAGCGGAACTGCAAAAAAGCGCTACCGCCAGAATGACCAGATTGGTCTTATGCCCAGCAACCCGCTCATCCATCTCTTTGAGCGATACCACCAGATCCAACGCGCCTAAAACCTTTTTGTCTTCAGGATGCACGTGGCAATTGGTTGAACATTCCGGCGCATTGTAGACCGGACTGATGATACCCATGATGCGGTAGCCCTGTTCGGATATACCAAAACGGACGCGCTGCGCTAACGGAACCGATGTGATGGGAGGCTCGGAATGATGGCAGATGTGACATGCCTCGTCCCTGATATTGGTGATCCGATCGACCTCTTCCGGTTGGCTGGAAAACTTGATGGCACCCTGCTTGTTATAAATGCGAATATTCTTGATCTCATGCAAACTGGATATGTTTTTGATGTTCTCTTTGATATCCTCCCGTGAATTGAGCATCATGTCATGGCGCATGCCCAGCAATACGATGTTGCTCAACCGGTCCATCGTACCGGTAAGATGGGTCATGAATTTGTCTTCCACATATTTGATATTGTAATAGCCCCACCAGGCTAAGGAGAGAAACAACAGGGCGCCCACACCGATAAGGATCTTCGTGATCAGACTGTTGCGCAGGCTTTTGTTGATGGTGCTCATGTGTTGTCCGCTGTCGCTTGATTTCCACACTGTGAACGGTGGGTTTTTCGTTAAAAATGCAACCGGGGAATACGGATGCTCATACATGCCTAAAATAGCTTATAATTTATGAAGGGTCAACTCCTCGCGCGGGGCCCGGCAATTCTCGGTGAACATGATAATGCCTTCTATGGGCGGATGTTAGATGATTTTATACCTTTGTTCTGCAACCTTTTTTCAAGGTTTGCGGACAGGGATAAATCCCAATGCTGTTGAATTGTCCCCTTAATTGAACAGCATTGGGATTTATCCCCGCCCTCGGGTTCGCTTCACTGAGAATTG
>JASFER010000324.1:0-6736 GCA_050124755.1 Desulfobacteraceae bacterium | reverse complement strand
AAAAGGAGTATTAGCCATGTTAATCAAGAACTGGATGAGCAGTCCGGTGGTGACCATCGTGCCCGGCGCTAACATGCCGATGGCGCAGAAGCTCATGAAAAAGCACAACATTCATAGCTTACCAGTCATCGAGGATGACAAGATTGTGGGTATCCTGACGGATCGTGATCTGAAAAAAGCATCGGCGTCCGATGCCACCACGCTAGATGTCTATGAGTTGGCTTACCTTTTACAAAAGATCAAAGTCGCACAGATTATGACAACCGATCCCGTCACGATTCACGCCAACATGACATTGGCGGAAGCCGCCGATACCTTTTTACACGACAATGTTTCCATATTACCGGTCACGAACGAAAAGAACCAACTCGTCGGCATTATCTCTCCATCGGATCTCTCCAGAGCCTTTCTGGTTTTGACGGCCTACGACCGTAAGGGAATCCAATTAGGCTTGCAGGTTGAGGATCGGCCCGGTATCGCCATAGAAATTGCAGACTGCATTCGCAACCTCGGCGGACGCATTTCCAGCCTGATCAGCACAGATAACCATGTCCCTGACGGATACCGGCAGGTCTATTTACGGATATATGGTTTAGACCACTGGAAACTTGACGGCCTGGTTACAAAGCTCAGGGAAATGGGCATCCTGCTTTATATCGTTGATCATATCGGCAACCATCGTGAAATCTTTGCGGCTGCATAGATCCACGCGGTGATGCGGCAACAGAAAGGTCCACTCCGTATTCACATGACAAAGAAATATCATATCATCATCGCTGACCGAAATCCGCGAATACGAAATTATCTCACCCGAGAGTTGTCAGGAGAGGACTACAAGGTTTTCCCAGTGAAAACCGTCGAGCAATTGCGAAATTGGATTATCCACCATTACCCGCTAGACCTATTGGTTTTGGATCCTTGCTTTTTGGAGGATGACGGGGGCAAAAAACTGGACGACCTACTGGGACAGATTCCATCCGTTCCGGTTATCTTTCACTGTTTGCCCGCGGATAATCCTGCTTTAAAGCATCAACGGCTTCGGCCCGTATTTGTCGAAAAATCCGGTACCAGCGTGATCACGCTGAAACAGAACATTCGTTCGCTTTTTCAAAATGAAAGCAAAAATGCCATTAACCGGTGAAAAACATGCATTCAATTCATAACAGGCGGTCGCCAATGGCATCTAATTTCAGAATCATTAAAAGTGGTTTCAAAACCTTCAGTGGGGCTCAAGATCAAAGCGGACGCGATGTTCAAACCGGACGAATACGCCGGTATTGTCGAGGATTGGAACCGAGCGCCCAACGCTTTGGATAGATTTCGAGGGGAGTTTTTGAAACCGCTTCCAAGCATCTGTCAGGGCTCAAGATATGAGTCGCAAGAGTAGCAACGGTGAAACAGGTGTAAAACGCTGGGTAGCAATTATGCGACTCCGTAATTGAGACCTTACCCACAAATCATACTAGCATGTTGATTATTATATAATTATATGCTTCGGTAAATTTTGCCGGTTCGGCATGCTTTATGCTGAATAATACTGAACCGCTAACAGATATCAACGCCATAGCGTCTCGAATGGGAAGTCAGCCAACGTTCTTTTCTCTATCCGAGCTGTGTTTTTTGTACGACGCAAGGGCATCCAATCTATTTCAACACAGGAGGTGAAGATGGAAAAAGTCGCTGTCGTCGGTTGCGGAGCCTATATGGACAGTGGATACGGCTGCGCTGGTGAGTGGCGTTGCTTGAAGGCGGCTGCCTTGGGGGAGGGGACTTTTAATAAACCGGCGCATGTGGTGTCCTTTGTCAAATGTGAGTGCCCCGGCCGGTCGGTGGCTGCCAATATGGGGGTCGCGATGAAGATGTCCGAGATCAAACCCGACAAGATTTATATGAGTTCTTGCATGACCAACGCCAATCCGGGTTGCCCATACGCCGGTGCAGACGAGATGGCCGAGATCCTGAAAAACAAGACCGGCATCGAAGTGATTCAGGGAACTCACGACTACCCTTAACCTGAAATGGGAGTATCACAGGAGGTTCAATCAATGACCGATCAAGTGTTGAAACGAGGCGGTAAGAAGCGCTCTGCTTTTATCGATAAGGTCAAGGCGCTGCTGCCCGATGGCGGCAATCTCAATCTTTGCCTCACCTGCGGGGCCTGTTCGTCGGGATGCCCGGCCACAGGCCTGGAGGGCATGGATCCGCGTAAATTTTTGCGCATGGCCGCCCTGGGAATGGACGAGGAGATTAAAAAATCGGACTGGCCCTGGATGTGTACCATGTGTCAGCGCTGCATCTATGTCTGCCCCATGAAAATCGATATTCCCCAACTGGTTTACAATGCCAGGGCCCTGCGGCCCAGGGAGGAGCGACCCAAAGGGATTCTGGGTTCGTGCGATATGGCCTTGAGAAACGAAAGCACCAGCGCCATGGGGACCTCTCCCGATGATTTCGTGTTTGTGGTGGAAGATGTGCTGGAGGAGTACCGGGAGGCCCAACCCGAGTTTGCCGACATGCAGGCGCCCATCGATAAAGAGGGGGCCGAGTTTTTCCTCAATCAGAATTCCAGGGAGCCGGTGACCGAGCCGGATGAACTGGTGCCGTTGTGGAAAATTCTCCACCTGGCCGGTGTGGACTGGACTTATGGCAGCCACGGATGGGCAGGGGAGAACTACTGCATGTTTCTGGCCGATGACAATTCCTGGGAGCATGTCACCCGCACTACCGTGGATCAGGCCAACAAGCTCAAGGTCAAGACCTTTCTCAATACGGAGTGAGGGCACGTTACCTTCTCAGTCCGGGCCGGACTGAAAAAATTCAATCTTGAGCACAATTTCCAAGTCAAAAATATCTATGAGTACTATGCCAAATGGATCCGTGAGGGTAAACTCAAGGTCAATTCCGATTGGAACAAGGATCTGAAAATCAAATTCACGGTTCAGGACCCTTGCCAGATCGTGCGCAAGAGCTACGGCGATCCCATTGCCGAAGATCTCCGCTTCGTGGTCAAGTCGGTTGTGGGCGAAGAGAATTTTGTCGACATGCAGCCCAACCGGTCCAACAATTTTTGTTGCGGCGGCGGCGGCGGTTTTCTGCAATCCGGATTCAAGGAGCAGCGCTTGGAATACGGCCGTCTCAAGGATCAGCAGATCAAGGCCACCGGCGCCGATTACTGCATTGCCGGGTGCCACAATTGCCACGCCCAGATTCATGAACTCAGCGAGCATTACGGCGGCGGCTATCCGGTGGTGCATCTGTGGACCCTGATTTGCCTCTCATTGGGGATTCTGGGCCCCAACGAGCGGGAATACCTGGGAGACGATTTGAAAGAGGTCAACGTTTTTCACCCGGAGACGGCGTTGTAAAGCATATTACGTGCTGAACCCTGATTTAAACCGGGACACAATACTAGGGCCGGCCTCTATGCCTGCCCGGCAATTTCCACGGTTCCAATACGGGAACTTCATCGCGGGATGCCTCTGCAGGATTTGATACAATCCACACCGGTTTCATCGAGGATTGGCGCTGCTATGGATGAAAAGCTGACTATTGCAGAACTGGAAAAGCGGTGGGAAGAGGCGTTGGCGGCTACCCGGGCCGCCGTTTCCCGCTATCCGAACGCTTATCGCAAACTCAAGTCACTGGCGGTCGATATCGTTGAAAAACCTTTGGATATTAAAGCGTATTTGCCCACCGCTGAAAAGTTGACGGAATTGCTCGACCGCATGGATCCGGAAGGCCGTGGAAGTATTTTTTGCATCTTCAAGGATCGTATTGCACCCAGCAGCATCTGGCAAGTGCCTTTGCTGAGAATGGAATGCAAAGACCTGCTGGCCCATCTCAAGGCGTTTGATACCTGGCGGGTCAAGAAATCTCACCTAAAAGTCGTCAAATGATCCGGGCATTGCTCATGTCGTTGATCAAAATCGGGTTCCGACAATTCCAAGCGCCGGGTAAATGGCCGGGTAAAAGGATAGATGGTTGCCACAGCAGGATGTTTGTGGCAAAATAATATAACGAATGTGTTTTAATGCCAATCCATTAAAGCTGTAGCGATTCACCCACTGCCGTGGCCGATCAACCCGACTTGCCGACGCTTTTTCGCCTGCAGCGCCATCTCATCAGGACACATCTTCGTGCATTGCAAATTCCGATATTAAAAAAATAATGCTTGAACAAGGGGATGGGATGGTGGAACGATTTAAACGTATCGAATCCTTTTACAACGCTTTCCGTGAAATGAGCGGCCTGGTGCAAGCCAGCACCAAGGTCGAAGAGGTGTTGGAGCTCGCCGTGTGGAAGGCAACTGAGATCCTTGGCGCCAAGGGCGCCCTTTTGCGGCTTTTAAACCTCGATACACAGGAACTCGAATTGAGCGCTTCCTTTGGTCTAAGTGAAGCGTATTTGGCCAAAGGTCCGGTTACCCAGCATAACATCATCACCGATATCTACAGTAAAAAACCGGTGATCATCATTGATGATATTGAAAACGATCCCAGGGTCCAGTATCCAAAAGAAGCTTTGGATGAAGGTGTCCGGCTGTTCCTCGACCTGCCCCTGACGTTTCATGACGGCCTGGTCGGGGTGTTGCGGGTTTTCTTTGAACAGCCGCGGGCGTTTTCAAAAGAAGAGATCGATTTTGCCATATCAATGGCCCAACAGTGCTCCTGCGCCATTGAAAAGGCCCATCTCATTGAAACCCAGCAATTCCGTTATGATCAATTGGCCTTGCATACCGAAAAACTCACCGCTTTGGGGCGCATGGCCGCCGGCATCGCCCATGAAATCAACAATCCGCTGGCCGGCATCCTGCTCTTCAGCTCCAATCTCGTCAAAAAAGCCTCCCAAGGGCCGATAAAAGAGGGTTTGGAAATCATCATGGGGGAGACCCAACGTTGTAAAATCATCATTCAAGAGCTGTTGGAGTTTGCCCGGGATCGCAAGCCCATGAAAAGGCACGCCAATGTCAACCAGGTCATTGAAAAGTCTCTGAGCATTCTGGAAAATGAATTTCGTCTGCGCCATATCCAACTGGAAAAAAAACTCTCGGAAAACATGAAAAGGACCCTGCTGGACGAGAACCAGCTGGAGCAGGTGTTTGTGAACCTGTTGCTCAATGCCATTCAGGCCGTCGATGAAAACGGTGCCATCACCGTGCAGAGCCATTTGGACCCAAAGCAGGAATTTTTGATGGTGGAGATTGCCGATACAGGGTGCGGTATCGCCAAAGAGAACCTGGATAAAATTTTCGAACCGTTCTTTTCAACCAAAAAGGAGGGTTCTGGCCTGGGCCTGGCCGTCAGCTACGGTATCATCCAGAACCATCAAGGCCAGGTCGAAGTGGAAAGCGAGGAGGGTAAAATGACCCGCTTCCGTATTACCCTGCCGATTGTGGATAAAACAGCCGACCGGTAAAGGATTTGCCATGGATACGGCTACGGTGCTTGTGATTGATGATGAAAAGGCGATCTGTGAAGGTTGCTGCCTGGTGTTGGGCGATCAGGGATATGCGGTGGTATACGGCACCACCGGCCGGGAGGGGTTGAACAAACTTGAGAATCAGAATTTTGATGTCCTTTTGCTGGACATCAAGTTGCCCGACACAGACGGGATGCAGATTCTGGCCAGCGTCCGGCAGACCCATCCGCGGATGCCGGTCATCGTGATGACCGGATATGCATCGGTCCAAAGCGCCGTGACGGCCATGAAACACGGGGCCTTTGATTATCTTTCCAAACCATTTGAAGAAGATGTTTTATCCCACGCGGTAGGTAAGGCGATCGAAAACAAACGCCTGAAAGAAGAGAATCTGGCCCTTCGCCAGCAGTTGTTCGACCGCTTCAATTTCAGCAACATCATCGGTGAAAATCCAAAAATATTAAAACTTTGTGAGCAGGTTCGCAAAGTGGCCCCCACCGACAGCACCATTCTCATCGAAGGCAACAGCGGTACGGGCAAAGAGCTTTTTGCCAAGGCTATCCATGCCCACAGTCAGCGCGCCGCCAGACAATTCATTGCCTTTGACTGCAGCACCATTGCCGCGTCCCTGTTGGAAAGCGAACTTTTTGGCCACGTCAGAGGCGCCTTCACCGGCGCCGTGCAAGATAAAGCGGGTATCTTTGAGGTGGCCCAGGGGGGGACGCTGTTTTTAGACGAAGTATCCAATCTGAGCATGGAAGTGCAGGGTAAATTGCTGCGCGTTATCGAGAGCCAAGAGTACAAACCCGTTGGGGCGGCGCGACCTAAAAACACTGATATGCGGGTGATCGCTGCGACCAATCAGGACCTGAAAAGTCTGGTGGAAGAGGGCCGCTTCCGTGAAGATCTCTTTTATCGGCTCAACGTTTTTCCCATTTATTTGCCGCCCTTGAGGGAACGCAAAGATGATATTCCCCGTTTAGCCTACCATTTTTTACGATCCTTTTGCCGGCAAACCGGCAAAAGGATCGAGGGGTTTTCCAACGAAGCCCTGGAAATGCTGGTCCAACACGAATGGCCCGGCAATGTGCGTCAGCTGAAAAATGTGATCGAGCACCTGGTGATTATGGCGGACAAGGCTTTTTTGGATATCGCCTTTGTCTCCGAACAACTGCAGACCAGAAAAAGTTCCGGGCAGATGCAGGTGCCCAACACCCTCGATGAACTCAAGGCATTTAAAAAACATCTTCTGGAAGATCGCTTCGGTCAGGCTGAAAGGGTATTTCTTGCAAAAGCATTGAAGCTCGCCGGCGGCAAC
>JASFER010000323.1:0-6736 GCA_050124755.1 Desulfobacteraceae bacterium | reverse complement strand
AGGAAAACAATCGCATCCTCAAAGCCATACGGGAGCAGATCGCCGGTGAACCGCAAACCATTCCGGAGATCTCACAGGCGCTGGGGATGGACACCGCCAAGGTCCTGCTCTTTGTCGCAGCCATGAAAAAATACGGCGAAGTGGCTGAGGGCGCCAAGGATGGCGATTATTTCAAGTACGGGTTAAGTTCAGCCATTAGCTAGGAGAAAACCAATGCATTCAGAGGTCCATCCGGAATTGCTTTTAAAACTCGAAAAATTTGGTGTCAAGGACGCCGCAACCTGTTTTAACTGCGGCAATTGTACAGCGGTTTGCTCGCTCTCTTCGGAAACCGTCCCTTTCCCGCGCAAATCCATCCGTTACCTTCAGTTGGGACTGAAAGACAAACTGATGGAAAGCCCGGAGCCCTGGATGTGTTACTATTGCGGGGATTGCAGCGAAACCTGTCCGCGCCAGGCCGATCCCGGCGAAGTCATGATGGGGTTGCGCCGCTACCTGACATCCCTTTACGACTGGACCGGAATCTCCCGGCTGTTCTACACCTCGAAAATCTTCGAAGTCATGTCCATCCTGGTGGTGGCCGCCCTGGTGGGCCTCGGATTCTACTTTTTCCACGGCCCCATGCGCACCGACCGCGTGGCGCTGAACCTGTTCGCCCCCAACACGGTCATCGAAATTCTGGATTTGATCATGCTGAGCGTGCTCTCCTTCTTCCTGCTGACCAACGCCTATCGATTGTTCAAAGGGGTCATGGGGAATCCCGGGCAGTACCCGGAACTCTCCTTTTCCGAGAAACAGCGGTTTCCCAACCGTCTGATACGCGGTATTCCTGCGCCGATCTATATCAGAGAGGCCAAAGAGTTCATCGTCCAGTTTCTCACCCAGAAAAAATTCAAGGCCTGCGGCACATCGTCCCAGCGGTTTCAATGGATCAACCACCTGTTGATCATGACCGGTTACTCCACCGTGTTCCTGCTGGTGGTGGTGGGCATTCGCTGGTTTCAAAGAGATGAAATTTACGCCCTCTGGCATCCGGTGCGGCTGCTGGGCTACTACGCCACCTTCGCCATATTGTACGGCACCACAGTGGCCATTTGGGGACGTCTGCGCAAGCGCAAACCGGTATATCAACATTCCCATTCATCGGACTGGGCTTTTCTGATTCTGCTCTGGCTGACCACCTTCAGCGGTATCCTGATCCATTTCGCACGGCTGCTTGAACTGCCCATGACCACCTACTACCTCTACGTGATCCATATGATGATTGCCGTACCCATGCTGGTTATCGAAGTGCCCTTTGCCAAGTGGACCCATCAACTCTACCGGCCGCTGGTGCTCTATCTGATGAAAGTCAAAGCCCATGCAATGGCAAAAGCATAACATATAATCAGCAGGGACTGTCCTGTGCTTGTCAAGATCGACAATCAATAACCAGAAAGGGAAACCAATGAGTGATCAAGCAGTAGAAAAAATAATGTATATCGGCACAAACGCCGCTGAAAATCCTGAAAAGGCGGCCATGCCCTTTGTGATGGCCAATGCGGCGCTGGCCTTGGACATTCAGGCGACCATCTGCCTGCAGGGCAATGGGGTCTATCTGGCGCATAAAGGCTATGTGGAAAAAATGCCCCCTTCAGGCGGATTCCCCCCCATGAAAAAATTGATCAGCGACTTTCTCGAATTGGGCGGAAAATTATTGGTGTGCGTGCCCTGCATCAAAGAGCGCAACATTGATGAAGAGAGTGAACTTGTGACCGGCGCCCAGACGACGGCCGGCGGGGCGGTAAACATAGAAGCCACAGAGTCAAAAGCCGTTCTCGTCTATTAGGCCGGGCGGCGTTCCGGTTCGCCCTGATGTGGCAACGTCAGGGGGTACCCGACCACCAGTGAAAAGGTTATGTTATGGAAACATCATCCATCACCCAATTTCCCCGGCGCATTACCGATTTGCTCGATGCCGCGGCGGCCGGAACCGATGTTCGCCTGGAGATCGCCTTTGAAATCCTTCCGGCCGAATTCCAACACCGCTCCCATCCGTTCCAGGCCTATATTTTTTTGGCCAAATACTCCGGAAGCATTGATGGAAGGGTGTTCGATTTCAGGAAATGCTATGCCCGGGGATGCCCCAACAACCTGTGCACCCATGTATCCCAGGCCGTGAACATCGCCAACCGGTACCTGCAGCGTGATTACCATGCGCTCAAATCTGGCGGCATAACGGTCACCGAGACCCTGTTCAGCCTGGGGGACATGATCGTCAAATTTGAAAATCTCAAGGAAGAGGGGCCGGCCCAGTTGTCCATTCCCGAACTGACCGCCATGGCCAAAGCCGGCAAATCCATTGCGGTTCGCATTGAGTTGGAGCTGATTCCCGCCGTGGAGCATTTTTCACACAGCGATAATGCCCAAACTTTTTTGAGCGGTGAGCTTACGGCTAAAACCGTGGACGCAACCTACCACTGCCATCGCTGTTTCGCCTGTTTTGCCACCGATCATGAGGATGAGGAGAAAGAGACCGCCATCCGTGTGGCCAATGAGCGTCTGGCGCGGGTTTACAGTGAATTCAAGGACAGCGGTATCATGCACCGGCCGCAATATTTCAGCTAACCCACTTTCTACTGCCGCAGGAGATCATGCGGCAATAGAAGTTGATGTCCTAGGAGGTCGTCAATCATGCATGCAACCATTCAGAAACCTATTGAGGAAATCGTCAGCTACATCAAGCCCGGTGAAAAGGTGTTTGTTGTCGGCTGCAACAACTGCGCCTGGAAATGCCACTCCGGGGGCCAAGATGAAACTGAAAAAATGACCGAACGGATCACCAAACGGGGGGTGGCGGTGGTGGGCCACACGGTGCCCGGTCCCCAGGGCATGTCCCTGTGCAAACTGGACCACACCCGCAAGGTGCTCCAGGAGGATTACGCCGATGCCGTCTCCAAAGCGGACAGCTTTCTGGTGCTGGGCTGCGGCCAGGGTGTCCATACGGTCATCGACGCCACCGACGGCGGCATGGTGCACCCGGGCTGCGATACCATTTTCGGCGGCGAAACCGTCTCGGCGGAAGATATCGAAGAGTACTGCTCGCTGTGCGGGGAGTGCGTCATCGAATTCACAGGCGGCCTGTGCCCCTTGACCCTGTGCTCCAAACAACTGCTCAACGGGCCCTGCGGCGGAGCCGAAAAGGGCATGTGCGAAGTGGACAAAGAGCGCCCCTGCGGGTGGGTCATGATTTACGAGCGGCTGAAGAAACTGGGACGGCTGGAACTGCTCAATCCCTTTCAGAAAGCCAAGAATCACGCCAGGTGGAGCCGGCCGCGCACCCTCAAAGTCAGCGCCACCGAAGCCACGTTCTGCTCACAGGCCGGCAGGATAACCGTCAGCAACCAGGATTGATAACGATCAATAGAAGAGGAACTATCAAATGAAATTAACCACCTTGTTCAATAAAGGTGAATTTGTCGTCACCGGAGAAGTGGGACCCATCAAAGGCGCTGTAAGCCGCGATAGAAACATCGAACCCGCCTGCACCCAGGAGGCCAGACACCTGCAAAGTTGGGTGCATGCGGTCAATGTCACCGACAACCAGTCGGCGGTGATGCGGCTGGGCTCCCTGGCCGCCAGTGTCAGTCTGAAGCAGAAAGGTGTGGAGCCGGTCTATCAGCTCACCTGCCGCGACCGCAACCGCATTGCATTGCAGAGCGATTTGTTGACCGCCTATTCGCTGGGCATCGACAATGTACTGCTGCTCACCGGAGACCACATTCAACTGGGGGACCATAAGGAAGCCAAACCGGTTTTCGACCTGGATTCCGTCCAACTCATCGACATGGCCGTGGGGCTGCGCAACGGCCACGACATCACCGGCAACGAAATCGAGAACCCGCCGGACATGGCCTATGGCGCCGTGGTCAATCCCAACTTCGCGCCCCTGGAGCTGCAATTGCTCAAGATGAAGAAAAAAGTCGATGCCGGCGCGGAATTCTTCCAAACCCAGGCGGTTTACGACCGTAAGATCTTCGAAACCTTCATCAACCAGGCGTCAAAACTGAATGTCCCCATCCAGGTCGGCCTGGTGGTGCTCAAATCCCCCCAAATGGGGAAATTCATGAACGACAATGTTTCCGGTATCGAAGTCCCCCAATCCTGGATCGACGAAATCGGCAGCGTGGCGAAAGCGGATCGCAAAATGAAGGCCGCTGAAATGACGGGACGGTTCCTGGCGGAAGTCAAAGACATGGTCCAGGGAGTGCACCTTATGCCCCTCGGCTGGGCAGACATCGTTCCCCAAATTTTGCAAACTGCAAACATTGCCATTTTCGCCGATCCATACAAACCGAATGAGGAGGCCAACGATGAGCAAAGCAAACAAAGGAAATCAAGCATCCCAAATTAATGTCAATTGCCCGTACTGCAACGCGAGCACTTCAGCAAATGAGCCGATTGATTATGCTCCCTTTTACGCATATTGCCCGAATTGCAGTCAAAAATTCATTGTTGAAAGGTGTGCAGATCGTATCGATACCATGAAAACCGAAGAAGCCCCTTGCTGCAGTGATCCGGATTGCCGCGAACTTGAAATGGCCGGTGGCGAGGAGGAATAGTTCGGCAATTCCCTGTCAAGCGAAACCGGGAGGGGATAAACTCCATAAGTGCTAAGTTGTTTTTTTACTTCGCACTAACGAAAATCGTGCGCGTTCGCGTAATCGTAATCGTAATCGAATCGATCTGTTGTGATCGCAAAAAAACGATTACGAGCACGCGCACGAGCACGAATAAAATCGGTATGTGTTGTAATAAACCGATTATATTAAGAATATAATAAAGTAACCAACTTAGCGCTAATGGGGATAAACCCCGCCTTTACAAAAAATTGCGGTTGGGGATCCCCCCCATACGGTCTGAATCGCCTATCTTTAAGCAGGATTCCCTTTCCAGGGCAAGTTGCCAAAACCCGGACTGAAATCATTGGAAGTGGTTTCAAAACCTCCCCTCGAACCCGAACTCGGTGTTGGGCTGCAGATTTTAATCTTCCAAGATAGTAGACTAGTTTCCCGCCGAGGCGGGATTTAAATCTGCCGCCCGCCTTGATTTTGGGTCCGAAATTTCCTGGTGGGTTACATTTTTAACGATATTGATAAACGCGGTTATCTTAAAAGATTAAGCGGGTGGGGTTTATCCCCACCGGTCGGGACAGAGCCCGACCCTACCCGGGAACCCTCAAAACGCCAGGGATCGGAGTGATTCGCGTAGGGCCGGCCTCTGCGCCGGCCTGGCATAAAATCCGATACCTGCAACTTGAGCTTTATGGATAACCGGGTTGATAAAAAAATGCCAGGCAAAATGTATAGATCTGATAATATGTTGATTTATCAGTAGGATATGGTATTGATGGAAATGACTTATAAAATTATGGGCAATGATCAAATTTAAACCAAAAAATGACGGATAAAATCATATGGTTGCTCATCGTATTGCGGTGAGTAACTAATGTTGGGCCTTATACAATGCCTGGTTGAATTACAGCTAAAATATCAACCAATGTGATTCAATTACTTCTGCTTCAGATATGGGCGTTGCTCGTATATCTTTTTAATTTTCAGGAAATCAGATGAGTGAAAATACTATCGTTCCCAAACGATTATTCGGCAATACCGGTTTAAAAGTATCCAAACTTTGCCTTGGCGGAGGCTCTTTTTCAGTCACAGACAGTCAGGCTTTAATTGATAGGGCCCTGAAACATGGTGTGGACTTGTGGGAAATAGTCTCTTTCACAGGAAAAACATATGGTGATTATTTCATGAAACATCCCGGCATACGGGAAAAAGTTTTTTTATCCGGAAAGGTGTACTCAACGGATCCTGATATTATGCAAAAACAATTGGACAAGGTTCTCGATGAAAACGGAACCTCCTTTATAGACTTTCTGGCCGTACATGCAATAGATGATATTAAAGTACTTAACAATGATGTGAAAAAATGGGCTGATAAAGTCAAAAAACAAAAAAAGATTAAATATTTTGGGTTTTGTACGCACAGGAATATGGATAAATGTCTGAGTGACGGGGCTGAACTCGGCTGGATAGACGGTATTCAAACTGCTTATAATTATCGACTGCAAAAAATTAACAGCATGGAAGAAGCCTTACACAAATGTCACGAAAAAGGCATTGGAATATTTGCTATTAAATCCATGGGGTTAACTGTGAATTATAAAGCCGACCCTGAAAAGTTCCCACTTCAAGACAGATTAAACTACCTGCTCTCTATTCGTGATATCTCTTTTGAACAGGTAAAACTGAAAACGATCTGGGAAAATCCTAATGTGACATCAGTATGTTCTCTTATGCCGAATCAGAAGATTTTGCAGTCAAATGTGTCGGCTGCGATTGACGAGTCTCTTCTTGATACGGAAATAAATGAAATTCTGTCCGAATATGCGGACATTTCCGGAAAATACTTCTGCAGGCGCTGTGTTCTGTGCGAGACAAAAAATTCGGATAAAGTACCCATATTTGATATCATTGAAATGCTCATGTATTCAAGAGGATATGGAATGAATGAGTCCATGGCGAAAAAATTTCAACAAATACCACCTGAGATTCGGGCCAGAATAAACAATAGCGATTATTCAAGTGTTGAAAAAATTTGTCCTCAGAAAATGCCGATAGGTCAACTGATGAAAGAAGCTTATGATCAATTCAGTAAGTAAAACACATTACCTTGGCAGGGGAGTAGT
>JASFER010000322.1:0-6752 GCA_050124755.1 Desulfobacteraceae bacterium | reverse complement strand
CGTTGGATTGCTCTCGGCACCTTTAAGAGATCGTTTTGGCTTGTTCCGTAATCTGGAATTCTATGGTATTGCGGAATTGATACAAATCATCAAGCGATCTGCGCTTATCCTCAATGTTGCCGTGGATGACGCCGGTGCCAAAGCACTGGCCCAGCGCTCACGCGGTACACCGCGGATTGTCAACCGGCTTCTCAAAAGGGTGCGCGACTATGCCCAGGTGAAAGGCGACGGGCGCATTGTCAAAAAGACAGTGGAAGCCGCCTTGACCCTTGAAGGCGTCGATGGCAAGGGGCTGACAAGACTTGATCGGCGCTACCTTAAAACCATTATTGACTACTACCATGGCGGGCCGGTGGGAATCGAAGCCATCGCCGCCACATTGCAGGAGGAGTCGGATACGCTGGTTGACGTGGTGGAACCCTATCTGCTGAACATCGGCATGGTCATTCGCACATCCTCCGGGCGCAAGGCATCTGAAGAGGCTTATCGACACCTGGGTTATTGCATCCAGGAGAAACTCTTTTAACGGATAACCGCAATGGCCGTAATTACCCTTTTGACGGATTTTGGTCTTCAAGACGAATATGTCGGTGTGCTCAAGGGGGTGATTCTCTCAAACAACCCCAAGGCCACCATCGTGGATATCAGCCACGGCATAGACGCCCATGATATTGTCGCCGCGGCCCATGCATTGAAATCGTCCTATGGTTATTTCCAAGAGGGGAGCGTTCATGTAGCCATTGTAGATCCCGGGGTGGGGACAGAGCGCGCCATCATTGCGGCCCGGTGCAACCGGCACCTGTTTTTGGCACCGGATAATGGCTTGCTGGAGCCCATACTGCGCAACGGTTCTTCTACAACCATTCATCGTGTCGAGAATGAAGAGCTGTTTCGGCATCCGGTAAGCCGAACCTTTCATGGAAGGGACATCTTTGCGCCGGTGGCGGCCCATCTCTCCATGGGGCTGGCCATAGAGGCATTGGGGCCGTCCCTTGGGATAGAGCAGGTTCTATCCCTGGCGACCGGAGGCCCCCGATTTTTAGGTGCCAAAGAGCTTGAGGGGCGGGTTGTTGCCATTGATCGTTTTGGTAATTTGATTACCAACGTACACTGCGATGATATGGCCAAACTGGAAGGCGGGGCAATGACCATTAACATAGGAAATCATACCATTGAAGGTATGGTAGAAAACTACGCTCAAAGCGGATCGAAAAGCCCCGTGGCCATCTTTGGAAGTCGTGGCTGTCTTGAAATCGCCATTTGTTCCGGCAATGCCGCCCGCACGCTGAACATGGCCAAAGGGGATATGGTCCGGGTAAAGGTTGCAAGTTGATGATATGGATCTAGTTTCCAAACGCATGAATGAACCCCAAAGCAGGACAGGTGTTTGGAGCATTTTGCCGGGTTATTTCCGGTGTGTGCTGGGAGTCCTGGGATGCATTTTTCTGCTGACGGCAGCTGCAGACAATCAGGTTTTGGCACGCAATTCAAGGAGATATCAAGCCAAGGCCATTCCCCATGCACTGGTGTATGCCGATCCTGACCTCCATGGGAATCGAGATACACCATATGCCGTTATCGTCGATAAAGCGCGCCAGAAAATCAGCCTCTACAATTATCGAGGGTACTGGAGGGCTGTGGCCAAATGGCCGTGCTCAACGGGTAAGAAAACCGGCCCCAAGGAGCGTGAAGGGGACCAGAAAACCCCCGAAGGGGTCTATTTCGCGGTGCGCGACGTGGGGGCAAGGTTTTTGACCGACACCTATGGAACGCGCGCGATGCCCCTTGATTATCCCAATTGGTGGGATCGACGGCGACAACGTTCCGGCAGCGCCATTTGGCTGCACGGGACCAATAAACCATTGCTCGCTCGTGACAGCAATGGCTGTGTCGTGATTGAAAATCCCACCATGGATCGACTGGCAAGGCACATCCGGTTGAACCGTACCCCTGTCATCATCGTGGAACAGGGCCATTTATGGTCTGTCAAAGCGGCCCGTCAAATGGCGGAGAAAATCCTGTCGGCTGCGGACCAATGGCACCAGGCCTTGATGTACGGAAGTTACCAATCATTTCGTCGTTGCTACGCACCCGGACAGGCACCGTCGATGAAGTGGTGGCAACGCTGGTGCCGGCAGCGCCGGAAACACATAACCGATTCCAGCTTTGAGAGCCGGATGCAAAAACGGGCCATTTATCGGTCGGACGGCCATTGCGTGCTGCTGTTTGATCATCATCTCGCAGTCAACACAGATAGCAGTTGGGTGGGCCGGCGGAAAATGTATGTGGACGTCGCAGAAGACAATGTATTCATCGTTGGTGATACATACCAATGCGTTCCAGATGACACCGATGACCCGCTGTTTTACGCCTGGCGAAAATTATGGCAAAAAGACCAACAACGGTGTAAAATAACTGTCCCAAAACAGGATGCTGACAATACTTAGGGAGAGAAGACGCTATCGTGGGCAACAAAGAGAAAGCAAAAGTTAAACCGAAACGGGATCGCTACTGGAGCGTTATGTTGGTGGGAGATCACGGTCGGGTTATTCCTTTTAAGCATTTCAAAACGCTGGCCATTGGGATTTGCCTTGGATTCATGCTGGCACTGATCGCCGTCGTTGTGCTGGTGGTATTATATGCCGGTCAGGGCCAAAAGCTGGAGCAATTGAATGCTCGGCTCGAAGAAGCGTTAAATCAAAATAGCAAATTAAGGGATGAGAAAGATCTCTATCTAACCCAGTTGATGGTCAAAAAGAACCAGAGCCGGGATACTGCAAATAAGCCGGCCGTACCTGAAAAAACGGAACCCAAAAATGAAACCAAACGGGAAAAACCCGTACCGTCAAAGCCGGAGACCAAACCCGCCGCACTTCAAAAGATCAAAAAAGAGCCGCCTGAAAAACAACCCCCCAAGGTTCAGTGGAAGGCCGATATCAGGAGAATTTCCGTTTCCTACGATCCCAAGCGGGAAGTACTCAATGCCCAATTCAGGATCTATAATCGTTCAAAGCCGAAAAAGGCGCTGTCCGGCCGGAGTGTGGTGGTGTTCAAGGCAATGGATGATCCGCCCATCAAATGGTTCTCTGTACCGCGGGTGCAACTCAGTGATGGTCGACCATCCGGAAAGCGGGGACAGGCATTCAAGATCAATAACTACCGAACCATGAAGTTCAGAGCTTACCGTCAAAAAGCCCCCATCCATTACAATATGGCCGCGATCTACGTCTTTTCAGGCGAAGGTCAATTGCTGGCCAGTAAAGATTTCGCTTTTAAGATTGATTATACCCCACCGGTAAAGAAGGTGGAGACGAAACCGGAGCCAACGAAAGCAGACACCGAAACCCAGAGCACTGAAAAAGCCGGCACCGATTCCGACGCCGGCAAACCGCCGGAAGCATCTCCGGCAGCGCCGCCGGTGCAGGAAAAGCCCGCGGTGCAGGATAAGAAAGAAGAACCGGTTGGGCCGACCGTACCGCCCATACCGGAAGAGAGCGCCGTCGGCAAGCAAACGCCGGCTTCTCAAGAAACAGCACCATCGGGAGATTCGACCGGTGCATCCACCGAAAGTACTCCCGGCGGCGCTGTACATGAGGAAAAACCGGCTGGCGGTGTCTCCACTGAGGCCCAAACAACAACACAGCCGCCCGTAACAGCACCGAAACCCCAAAGTGAAGGAGAACCGCAGTGAAGAAAGACGACCAAAAGAAATTTTCCATCATTGATGAAGGGTTTACCGTGGACGGCACAGTCACCGGAAAGGGTCGGCTGGTGATCAAGGGGACCGTAAAAGGCGCGGTTACGGGAGATAATGTCGTGATTGCCGAAGAGGGCGCCGTCTATGCCGAAGCCAGGGCCAAAGAGATAACCATCGGCGGCACTTTTGACGGTCAGGTTGAAGCCGAAAAAGCACTGGTCATCTTATCCACCGGCAAATGTTCAGGAGAGGTCAAATGCCACGACCTTGTGGTTGAAGCCGGCGGACGGCTCAATGCCAACGTGAGCTGCAAGCAGATTAAGTCATAGCTCAAATTTCAGTTTCCATAAGCCGGTGAGCACGGGGCGGGATGCTTTGGGCCAAACGCAACTGCGTTTTCATTCTTCGAAGCGGAAAGCGGCGGTCAGTGGAAAATGGTCGGAGGGATAGCGGCCATGGGATGCATAGGTCACGATCCGGGAATCCCTTTTTTCAATGTCGCCCCGATAGAGGATCCAGTCGATGGGATCTCCTTGGGCCACACCGCGAAATTCATGATGTGTGCCCATCACCGGAGGCCACAGAGCGCTTTTAAATCCATTCGGGGATGCCATGAGTTCTGAAAGGCAGCTGCTTTCCGGTCCCGCATTCAAATCCCCCATCAATATGACCGGCCAACGGGGTTCTATTTGGGCCAGGCGCCTGAGGATCAGCACAGCGCTTTGCCGCTGGACCTCCGGCTTAAAATCAAAATGGGTGTTGATCACTGTCAAGCGATAGCGGTCCCATTGAAAAGTTCCCATGGTACACTGTCGCGGCCATTGGCTCTCTTTGAATTTGCTGGGTCCGTCAGGTGTGTCGCTTAGATAGAAATGCTGATGATCCAGGCATGTCCAGCGGCGGTGATGAAAGATGACGTTGTTTTGCCAATAATCCGGTGCCGGAACACGCTGTCCGATGAAATGCCAACCGCCGTCCAGAAGATTCTGCAAATAAGCGATCTGAAAATCGTTGGCCTCCTGGAAGCCGTAAAAATCGCTGGAATATGTTTTCAGCAGTTCCGGATAGATCTGTTTGCGACGTTGCCAGCTATTGGCGCCATCGTCGGCCAGGCCGAATCTCAGATTCAGGCAAAACACCTTCAGAGAATCCCGGGCGTGCGCCACAGCTTTTTGTGTCATCCTTCGACAGCCTTTGCTTGGGTTTCAAAGTTCTCCAAAAGCGGGACGATGTCCACAGGGTGCAGCTCAAAATTGGCGAAAGTGACATCATGAAAAGGCAGCTTATAATGTGCGCGCATGGCTTCGAACATGGCCAAATAGTTGCTCAGGATCCGTTTTTCCCAGGGCAAACCGAGTCGGCGGGCCGCCTTTTTAATGTTTTTTTCCGGGCCTTCGATCTCCAAAAAATCGCCGTACGGCATGGTGTCCAAACACAGTTCCACCTCGTTCCAGTGGAAGGTTTGGCGCCATTTTTCGTATGTTTGCACCGGATGATATCCAATTTCGACTAAGATATCGCGCATGGCCATGAAATCGCCGACTTCGACTTCAACTTCCCGGAATACTTTGCACTGGGACTGCGTTCGGCGCGGCCTGCATTTGTAGGTCAGCCGGCACTTGTCATCTTGCCTCAGCCGCAGGAGTTGGTGATTGGCCTTGAGGTTATGTTCGGCATCCTCAAAACGCACGTTGGTCTCAAAAACCCTGGAATGGGCAACAGCACCGAGGTCCACAAGCTGCTGGAGCGTTTCTTCCGGATGATTGAGATGGAATTTGACTTCGACTTCAAGATGATCAGGGTTTTGATTCATGGTCAGCCGGTCTTTTGTGGTTGAACCGTTTTTTTCCATTCGTCAGGTGACGCTACCCACAAATCATGATTGCCGGGGAAAGTCAAAAAGTTACTGTTGATGGATTTTTCCCTTGACTTGGATATGATTTTCCATTAGTAATTTTCGATTCTGAATCATGAACAGGAGATAAATGCTGTGAAAAAATATACAGTTAGCGCAAAACGGAGCGACAACCCTCAAAAATGGTGGGTCGTGGATGCAGAGGGTGCCGTATTGGGCCGCCTGGCCACTCAGGTCGCCGCCCGACTCAGAGGGAAATACAATCCCATGTACACCCCCCATGTGGATACCGGTGATTCGGTGATTGTCATCAACGCCTCCAAAATCAAGCTCACCGGCCGAAAATGGGATCAAAAGAATTATTACCGCCACAGCGGATACATGGGGGGCCTGAAAACAATTAACGCAAAAAAATTACACGAAAAGCGACCGGAAGACCTGGTTTTTCATGCGGTGAGAGGCATGCTGCCGAAAAATCGCCTCGGTCGTCAACTGTTCAAGAAACTCAAAGTGTATGCCGGCGCCGATCATCCGCATACCGCTCAATTGCCGGAAACATTGGAAATATAAATCATTCCATTCTAAATATTTGGGGATATCAATGGCTCAGGAAAACACCTTTTACGCAACAGGCAAACGCAAAAACGCCATCGCCAGAACATGGATCACGCCGGGCAACGGAGAGATCAACATCAACGGACGCACGCTGGAAGATTATTTTCGCGTATACACGGCCAAAACCATCATCTCCCAGCCCCTGATGCTGACCAACAACCAGGATAAATTCGATATCAATGTGAAAGTTGCGGGCGGCGGCATCATGGGACAGGCCGGGGCCATACGCCATGGGATCACCAAAGCCTTGATTGAATTCGATCCGGATCTGCGTTCGGCATTGAAAAAGGCCGGTTTTGTCCGTCGCGACCCGCGCCAGAAAGAGCGCAAGAAATACGGTCAGAAAGGCGCCCGCGCGCGTTTCCAATTCTCCAAGCGTTAATCCCTTACCATTGGACGACACACTTAAAGGGAACCGGCCATTGCGGCGGTTCCCTTTTTTTACGGCGCTTTAGCCCAAATTGAGGACTTTAAACTTTTAACTATTTATTTTAGGTCCGATTATCTTATGATAGTTATTGCGTCTGGATATTCCCCAAGCTGCTGCAAACCGTTCTTGGTCACCACATGGGTGTTTTCGATGCC
>JASFER010000321.1:0-6778 GCA_050124755.1 Desulfobacteraceae bacterium | reverse complement strand
ATGGCTGTTTTGGCGAATTGCATCAAGCGCGCCATCATCCAGGGGCCAAAGGCGATCAGCGTCAGGGCCACGACAAAGATCTTCGGAACGAAGGTCAATGACATCTCCTGAATTTGAGTAACCACCTGAAAAATACTGATGATCAGACCTGCAAGCATGCTTAAACAAAGCACAGGCGCAGCGATGATGATTGCACTCCACAGCATTTCCTGGGTCAATGCGATTGCAAAATCAGTACTCATCCGATTCAATCCCATTTCGCCGCGGCGATGATCCACAACTTAATCAGTCGCAACAAAAAGAAACCACATTTTAAATTACATGAAATTCGTCGGTCGGAATTTCAATCGAAGCCATACTACTTACAGTTTATGACATTAACAGGATCTAATGTCTCGTTGTCATCGCATTGGCAAAAACGGCCCGATGACTTTGAAAGGTGGCGGGACCATAGCTTAGTAATTTTAAGAATGCAAGCATTTCTTTTCAATCAGCGCGCAGCAAAGCACAAAAAAATCTCATTTTCCCAGGATCTGCAGTTGAATTCATTACAATATCATAGTAAGAACATGAAGAAACAAAAAACGATTCTTTCTAACAAAGGCCATTTAGAACACTCAGAGATTATTTTCGCACGACCTTCTGGACGCAATGCATGTGCCATTTAATCTTTTCGCGCTGCATCAACCTTGGCCCTTTCCTATACAAATAAAAGCAATTATGGTGGCGGTGGGGACACGGAAACAAACGGGTCCAAAAAAACAGATTAGGCGGTGCTCAATGGAAAGCAAACTCACGCAAGACAAACTCAAAGACAAACTTCTGGAGGCCACTGAAAATGCCCGAAGAGGGGATCTGGAAAAGGCCATTGTCCACTTGAAACAAATTCTTGAATCCCAACCCCATCATGAAGTTTCGCTTGGCATGCTGGCATCCATTTATTTGCAAATTGGAATGCATCAACCAGCCATCAGCCACTTTAAGACCCTGCTGGACATATACCCGAACAATCCTTTGGCACGCTTCCAACTGGGCATGGCCAGACTCGCCAACCAGGAACCTGAAAAGGCTTTGGCTGTTTGGGCACCCATGCTGGATCTGAAAAATGAATTCATGGCCAATTTTCACAGCGCCCTGGTCTTAATCCAACTGGGCCGCAGCGAAGAGGCCCTGCCGATGGTCGAACGCGCCGACAAATACATGCCCGGCGATCATCCGCTCTATTCAAAACTGCAAGAGATCCGGGCGCAGTTGAACAGCCGGCCGAATGCCAATTGAAATTAAAGCGGCAAACAGCTGCGCCTATCAATAAAAGTCACGCACGGAGAATAAGGCGATGGCCCAAATTGAAACCCACACGGAAGATGCCATCCGTCGCTTTGAATCCTACATCAAGGCCGACCCTGAAAATGAACTGATTTGGACCAGCCTCGGTGATCTCTACCACCAGGCAGGCCGTTTTGATAAAGCCATTGCATGTTTTGAAAAATGCCTGATGTTGGACGACGGCAATATGATCGCCCGTGGCCGGTTGGCCAATGTTTTGATCAGCCAGCACCGGTTCGACGAAGCTGAAAAAATGATTCGCTCCATCGTAAAACAAACCGGTGAGGATAACGCCCTGCTGCACAACCTCGGCCTGACCCTCTTCTACCAAAAACGGTTTGAAGAGGCTTGGGAACTGTTCAAGCAGGCCCGCGGACAAGGCCTGCGGGCGCCGGCCAATCTGGCGTACATGGTCTATAGCCTGCATATGAACAATGATACCGCCGAGGCACTCCGACTGGCCGAAATCTGGCGCGAAGAGAGCCCCGGTCCAAAAACCGAAGGATATATCTCCCTGATGGAATTGGATCACGGAGATATGGACGCCGCACGAGAGCGAGCCGGGAAAGTGCTTCGGCAAGAATCCGCCAACGCCGACGCCAATACGGTCATGGGCACCTGGCACATGGAACAACATGAAGTGGAGCGCGCGGTCTCTCATTTTGAAAAGGTGGTCAGTTCCGATCCGGGCAATCCCCGCGGCTGGCAGGGGCTTGGACTGGCCCACATGTACAGGCAAGACTTTGCAAAGGCCATCCGTACCTTTGAAAAGGTCCAAACCCTGATGCCGGACAATGCCACCAACCATCTGCTCATCGGCTGGGCCAAACTGGCCGGCAAAGATGCCATCGGCTCAGAAAAATCCTTCCGGGACGCCGTCGATGCCGACCGCAACTTCGGCGAAGCCCACGGCGGACTGGCCACCGCCCTTGTATTTCAGAATCGATTGGAAGAGGCCCGCACGGAAATCAAAAAGGCCATGGGACTGGATCGCAAAGGCTTTGGCGCCGTGTTTGCCCAGGCGATCTCCATGCAGCTCAAGGGTCAGGGCAGGCAGGCCGTCAAGCTGGCCGCCAAAGTGCTCGAACAGAGCCCCGTGCCCCGCTCAAAACCTTTGATCGAACATATTCAGCACTATCTGAGAACCCAAACACCGCAAAGCATCGCGGTGAAGCCCAAACCAGCGGCCCTGCTGGAGAATGAAAAAGATCATCCAAAAGGCTAGAAGTTATCTCAAAAAACGGATTTTGGTCCAAGATGTAGGCGGAACCGGATTTCAAACCGCAGGCATACTGCAGTATGTCGAGGATTTGAAACCCGGTTCCAACACCCAGATTGGGCCAAAAGACTTTTTTGAGATGGCTTCTAAGCCTTACCGACACCATCCAACACATTTACGATTCAAAGGAGCTGTTATGACTGAAACCACTATACCGAATGGAGAACAACCTTCAACGCTGACCTTCAAGTATGTCAACTGCGACCATCTCAATGACTGCTTCGTGTCCGGCTTTTACGGCAGCATCGCGCCGTCGCGCAAAATCCACTGCCACTTTTTTTCTGAAAGACCCGCTCTTCCGGAAAAGGAAACCATCGAAATCATGCCCGGAGGCAAGCTCGGCAAGCGCCTGTCGATGGACAAGGAGGCAGATATCGTCCGGCTCATACAAGCATCCATTGTCTTTGATGTGCACACCGCCAAAGAGATGATCGCATGGCTTCAACAGCAGGTCGACCGCCTGGAACAGCCCCCAAAAGCGCAATCCAGAGCGCTGCAATAAACAGGGGCCTGGCCGCCCGGTTGCGGCGAGCCATTCATCAGGCGAAGGCGAACCTTTCACCATGCAGAAAAATGCCGGGGGCGGCATCGATTGCTTCTCAGAACGCACTACCGGTCCTTAACCTTGATTTCCTTTAAAGGGAAGTGGGCAGCGATGGGTTCAAAGTCACGATCATCATGGAGCAGTGCCAACCCTTCCAGCATGCAAAAAGTTGCGATGATGACATCGATTGTTTTTCGGACGGTAATACCGCCTTTTCGAAGTTGGCGGTAGTTTTGGGCGCTCCGGATGGCCACATGATACCCCCCCATTTGACGAAAGGGCAGGGCGTTAAGGAATGACTTGGCTGTCTTATAGTCCCTGTCGGATCTGAAACCTTGAAGAATCTCGGTGAGAATTAAATCCCCCATGACAATGGGCTCGTTGGATAAATAGCATTCCAGCAGGTCCGTCTGCCATGTGGGATTGCCATTAAAATAGTCGATCCACACGGAAGTATCCACCAGGATCACTGATCCAACCTCATTTTTTCAAGGTCGCCGTCCCATTTTAATTTCCCGCGCAGGCTTTTGAGACGCTCCTGCCGTTTGAGCTGGATTAACAGCTTAAGACCGGTTTCAACCACGGCCTTTTTCGTTTTCAGCCGGGTCAGCTTCATGGCTTCATTCATAAGTTTATCGTCAATGACAATATTGGTTCGCATGGGATACCCCTCGATTTGATGTGTATGATTTTAACCATATATACACATCAATCTAATGTCAAGCGACGATGCAGATAGTGAATTATTCAAGGATCCGGGGGATCCATATTTATAACTGTAATGATAGCCATTACTGTATTGACTTTTTATCTGAAGGAACTTCTAAATTGATTTGAAGGCGTCTCGTTGTATTCGATGCAACCTGCACGACCTTTCGTATGGATGTTGGTGAAGCCCGCAAGTCGTGTTCATTATCGGCCATCCCGACAATCACTTCATACTCTCCCGGGGCTAGATCGTTGGATTCAAAAAGGCCCCATACATTTGTATATGAGGCCAATGTACTATTATCGTTGGTCAGAGACTGCACCAAAACATGAGCATGACGTAAAGGCACACCCGTTAAATCGGTGGCATATACAATCATCCGGCCTGCCGGCAACAACCGGATGTCATGATCTACAGTTTCGTTATCGATCAAGACAGACTCTGAATGGAACCCGTATCGATCGGACTTCACTTCCAAAATATAATGCCCGAAAGCAAGCTGCCCGAAAGAATAGGTCCCATCGATCTTCGAAGAAGTTGGCCGATTGGAATAAAGACAGATCGCATCTCTATCAGCACGCTCTTCTTCCAGAGGACTTAAGAAATACATATTAACGGCTGCATCCGCAATCGTCTCTCCTGAAATGTCATCTTTCAGAACAACTTTAAGACAAGCAGCGCCCAAATCAATTTTCAACTCCCGCAACGTATCATCAACATCAAATGTCAAATGAGACCGGTAAAGTACATTCCCATCCCGAACCTTCAAATGATATGTCCCCGGTGGAAGGCCTTCTACCTCAAAATATCCATTTGAATCAGTCCGGACAGAGGCAGAGGCAAAAAGCGGGTCAACCTTTTGCTGTTCGTCCTCACGTTTAACTTGATCAGACTGCATCAGCCCAACTTTCACATCATCTGCCAGGCAACCTTCTTTATAGACCGTGCCGGTAACGGCCACGCCTTGTTCCAAAATAAAATCAACCTGGACTTCTTGTCGATTCTCAATATTAACGGTTTTTGATCTTTTTATTTTTGAACGTACTCCAGGTATCTCACCTTTGGTAACGACTTTATAGGTTGAGGGTAAAAGTTCCGGGGAGCGCCACTCTCCAATAGAATCCGTCTCCCCTTTATAAGGTGTACCTTCAAGATAAACCGCTTGCCCGGGGACGGGATGCCCGTTTGCGTCCAGGGTCCGAACATTGATAAAGCCGCCCTCTCGAGATAAGACAATTTGAATATCCTCAACCACTTTGCCGGGTTGAACGACAATATCCCGTGTTGCCGGAAAATATTGGGGATGACGGATATGCAATGGATACGGACCCTGGGGCAATCCGGTTAACTCAAAATATCCCTGCTCATCCGTCGATGCATGCGGATTCAGGCTAATCGTTGCCGCCTCGGCCTGATAAGCTGCGAGCATGCCTGCGTTGTCCGTCTCTTCATAAAAAATCTCATCAGGGACTTGCATCTGGTACAAATAAACCATCATTTCGACTAAAGCTTTCGAAATGGGTTGGTTGTCTTCATCCACGACCCTCCCGCGCAGACGCCCGTGGGGCACCAATACTATTCTTTGCCGAAGGGTTTGATCGAGATCCGGCATTAACTCAGCCTTGGGGACGACGCCTTCCGTATAGCCATCAGCCACAATAATAACATCAAACGGCCCGGGGCTGTCCCATTGCAGTTCAAACGTTCCCTCCCGGGACTGAAAAGACTTTGAAACCAATGCTGAAGAGGTCTCCAGATAACTTGCAGCCAAGATCACTTTAAACTTTTCTACAGGATTTAGAGAAGGATCGAAGACCATCCCCCGCAACCAAAACGGCTTACCAGATAGATGATTTTCATTAGCCGGATAATCAACTTTATCCCAGGAAGAAGCAGACGAATCCTGGACAAACCGATTAACTTTCTTAGACTTTTCCATGACTTTCGAGACGTTTTCAGGGGATTGAGACGCAACTTGCGGCCCGGAAGTGACCAAAGCATAAATCAAGACCGGAATGACGATGCCAAATAGTATAAAATATAGAGAATAGCGTCGCATGCAATTTCCAATTTTGATGAAATCGTAAAAAGTCAAATTTTTACCACGAAGGGCACGAAGAACACGAAGGAATAAAGAAATAGATCATATTTTCAGCTTCGTGCTCTTCGTGTCCTTCGTGGTATTTTAGAACATTGCTTTTTAGCGACTTTTTACGAGACCATCATTTTTTGTGAATTGAAATTAATTCGGTCGATAGAGGATATGAACGATAGCCGGTCCGTTGCGCGGGTAATCATCCAACCGCAAATCAATATCTCCCATATCAAACCGATACATTCTAAACCTATAAAATGTAAATGGCCCTACGGTGATTGGCTTAAAGGTTCTAATGTAACCCTGATAGGATTTATTAAACTGTTCAACCTTCAACGTCGGATAAAAGCCGATAGAATGGTGGGTTGTTGTGAGCAAAGTCCCGATACTGCTGATATAATATCCAGGGGCTAATATTTGCGCAGGTGATGAATATGACCGCGGAGCGACAGTATTAAATAACCGCGTTCCCAGCATGGACATATAGACCCTTCTATTTCTTGGCCTGAAATAGCTTCTGAGACGATAATGGGCATTATACGTCCACCAGTTAGGGTCGATGGGCACTTCATCCGGAACGCCCGGCGGGCAATTGGCGCAAATTCCGACGGCCGCTCTAGGATCAAAGGCACGCCATCGCCATCCTTTCCAAAACAGATCGGCATAGTGATCATGTTCACCGTCATTAATAATAAAGCCGCCATACTCGAGTTGTCCCGTTATCGTACTGTATTCCCCTTGTCTCCCATGTTGCAAGCCTTCATCCGTAAAGCGGATAGACCAGCCACCAAGAGGTGTTCCCGATGCCGAGGCTTTAAAAGGCAT
>JASFER010000320.1:0-6789 GCA_050124755.1 Desulfobacteraceae bacterium | reverse complement strand
CCTGGCCAGGAAAAACCTGTTGGATGCCTTTGTTGCAGACATTAAGGTTTATGAAAACGAACGGCTGATCGATATGGATCATACCAGGATCCGAGCCGGTTTTCAGCCCACACCTCCCTTGCCGAAACTGACGGACAAGAATGTTGTCGTCTTTCACGGCGAGTACTACCAGGGGGTTACGGCATTCGAATTCCAACTTGCCGATCGTTTTGCACTAAGGCACTTGCGTTTGAATCTGGTCGATTGCGGCGAAAACGGCTTTATCATGCAAAGTATTTCCTACAGGGGGAAGAAGTATTCCGGCAGTGAAGAAGCCGAAACAAGAGGATTTCTGAAACCCCAATTTATTGTAAAATAGGGGAGCCTGCGGCTCAGTTCAAGGTTCATGGTTCAAAGATCATTGTTGCTGATTTTTGGCGTACATCACAAATTACTTCATGGTAGCTGGTGTATCCTCTATCCATCAGTCAGAAATTTTGAATTAGCTCGAAAAACCTGGTGCTGCGGACACGGTCAGCGGCTGAGGGTTTTTCAAAAAAAGAATTAGGAGCGGCCGGGACAGAGCCCGGCCCTACGAAAACCCTTTTCCTGGCCAACGACGCCACTTTGAATGTAGGGCCGGGCTCTGCGCCGGCCTGGCACGGAACTCAATGCTATTAAGGATTAATCGCCATGTCCGTGCTATAACGCTTTCTATTAATATAGAGATCTCCGATAGCCAATGCGCATGAGAAGTGATCGATTTGTTGAACGGGGCAGAGTTAACGGAGTGGAGTGGTTGCGGTCCCATGGCTCCTGTGCCCAGGGGTTGGTGATCGCTCCGCCGCTGATCGGCGGCCATGCCATACAGCAACTCCGGCTGCTCAGGCCATTGGTTAAAAGCAATTTGGATTTGATTTCCTTCAGCTATGCCGGTCATGGTGGTTCCAGAGGTGCTTTCTCCTTGAAGGCCGCTCTGGACAACAGCCTCACCGCATTGGACCTGGCCATATCCCAGAGCCGCCGGGAGGGTTTGCCCCTTTTCGGGTTCGCTTCATGTTTTGCCGCTATTCCCCTGCTACATGCCGTCCAACAACGCAACGAGCCTTTAGCCAAAATGGTGCTAATCAACGCCTTGCCGCATTTGCGCTGGGAGAAAATGGTGTTCGATTTTTACCGCTACTGGCGAAAAAGTCGTCATTGGCAGCCCAGTCTTCAGGGATTAAAAACAGCCCTTCAAACCTACCGGGATGATCTTCTGCCCAATGTGCGCCACCGTCATCAGGCCTTCGGCATTCTATCTCGGCAGCGTGTTCGCTGGCCCCGAATGATGAGGGATTTATTTACCCTTCGCAAATTGGACGCTAAACCCATCAGATCCACGCCGGTATTGTGCATTTACGGTCAACATGATCGGATGCTGCAACACGTCGGGTTTTCAGATTGGGCAGGATATGAAGCCCTGATTGAACAGATCTGTCCGAGAACCCAATTCTGGCGAATCAACAGCGATCATTTCATCACCGGATCAAAGATTCGCCGTCAGCTTATCGAAAGGGTGATCCGGTTTTTCAGATGAGATGGATCTCAGACAGCCAAGGGAACCGGTGACGGATTGAGCCGGATAACCTTTCATAAGTGCTCACCTGTGGTTTAAGATGGACACTAGTTGGATAGCCATCTGTTGAGCATGCGGACTCTCAGGGGGTGATGTTTTTGGCATTGGTCCGGGCCTCTGTCACAGCTATTAAGACGCTTTTTTCATGAGCGGCATATCAGCCAACGCTTGAAAAGGGAATGAGGATTGATCCATTTTTAGATCCCCTCCGGTTGCTTCGACAACCGGTGCCGAGCGTTCCCGGATCACTTTCTCATAGGTTCCGGCTTCATGGCCGGCGTATGCGCTGACACTTTCCCGGATTTGAGGAACCAGGGATTTTTTACGCTCCACCTCGCTGGTGATTAAAGCGCGGGTGATAAACTCGTTTCTTGTCCGCTTTGGGCATCGCAACGGCCGTCGGGACCGGATGCCGAGGGTCTGGTCCCAATTGCCAAGCTCAAGCGTTTACTTGATTTCGCCTTTCCGGGCCCATGGCTGGAAATCCTGTTGACCCGCTTTGCAGATAGCCGTTGCCTATGGCAGATGAGTGCTGAATTCTCTCAAGGCAACCTGGATGGGGATGGCAAATCCAAGGCCTTCTATGGCGCTGCCGATTTTTTTCTTGGTGTTGACCCCCAATACGTTTCCTTTCGGGTCGATCAAGGGGCCACCGCTGTTACCCGGGTTGATCTGGGCGTTGGTTTGAATGAAGTCGCCTTCATATCCGGAAAAGATGCCTGATGTGACCGTATTTCTAAGATTTGCGGGATTGCCGATGGCATAGACCGGATCACCCTGTGCCAGTTGGTAGGCCGATCCGGGTGTCAGTGCCGGTGTTTTATATCCATCTAATTTGAGCAGGGCCAGATCTTGGGTTTTGCTTGTAGCCAGCAGGCGGACATATAATTCCGTATTGTCTATCAGGATAATCGTAAAACTCTGAGACAGGTTGGCGACACTGCTTCGATAGCTGTAATCCCCCCGGCTGCTGTTGTATTTTTTTTTATTGGATTCAAATTCCTTTTTTCGCTTTTCGTAACGTGCCTTCCAATCGTTGTACTCTTTTTTACGATAATCGTATTCGTCTTCATAAGATTTCTTACGAGAGCGGTCGGTTTCTTTTTCAGCCAATTGCTTCAAATTATCCAGCTTTTTTTTATACGCCTGAATGCGCTTTTTTTCATTTTCGAAGCGCTTCTCAATATCTTCCACGCGGCCATCGATTTTATTGAAATAGTTATTGATCTGTTTGGCTTGTTTGGTCGGGGTACGGATCACATGTTTGTTGGTGATGATGTGGCCGCTGGTGGAGATAAAGAAACCGCTGCCGTATCCAATGGCTGTTTTAATGGCCACTGTCGCAGCCGCAGCCTCTTCTATTTTGTTGCGCGCCACATGGTCTTCAAGCAGGGGGGTGCCTCCGGCAGATGGCGGCGGCGCGGACTTTCCGCTCTCGATCATCTCTTCACTGTTTTCGATCTGATCTTTTGGGGGCGAATCGGAGTAGTACCATACGCCGTCCTTTTTATATTTGTAAATCTTGGCGGAGCAGGGCACGGCCAACAATAATACGATCATCAACGTCAAAAAGAATTTTAGAAATCGCATCGCAATTACCTTTCAACTCCTGAGCTTTATGAGCTTTATTATGTATAGAGCCTGTCAAACGGATTTCAAGGCGCCGAAGGCCGAAAAACAGCCGTTCTTATGCAGCATTTCGACCTTTGCAAAACCGACCCGCATCAGCAAATGCGTCTGAAATGAGATGGTTTGCGGTGAATCTTCCCGGTCGATGACATCCATAACCTTTTTCCGGTATTCAGTTCCCCCCACGCCTTCGAGATAGCGATGGTATCGGGTTTCCATGATGCGCTGAATGCCCGGCGACTCATGGCGGATCAAATCGATGATCCAAAGGCTGCCGCCCGGGGCGCAAAGCGTGAATAATTTTTTGAATACGCGCTGCCAATCGTCATTGTCCCTCAGATGGTGAAGCACGGCCGCCGCTATGACAATATCATAGTTTTGTACGGGGAGTTCCACATGACGGATATCACCCCGATAGGTGTGCACGCGTCCGCTGGTCTTTGCCGCAACACGCTCATAGGCTCTTGCGAGCATGGATTGGCTCAAATCCACCAAGTCACAATGCATATCGGTTTTGGATTGCAGGAGCTTTAACGTATAGTTGCCGGCGCCGCAACCGATATCCAGCATGCGCGTCGCATGGGGGCAGGCGGCCAAGGCGGCCTGCGCCGTCAATGCCATCATCAGGGGGGCATCCATGGTGGCTTCCTGGCCGGTGTCCAGGTTGCTGAAACGGTCCACGTCGGCATCAAACCTGCGGCGGATTTGATCCACCGTGGATTTTTGTTCAATGGGCGTGGTCATCGTCAGGCGGTCTTCCGAGCGGCTTCGTAACCAAGTTCAAACGCTTTGAGATTGATCTCCGCAAAGGCCGGTTTGGTCTTGGTTTGAATGGCTTTTTGAAGCTGTTCGGCTGTGATGGGAACCGTGCCGGTCTGGATCAACGCCCCCAGCAGCACCATATTCAGGGACATGGCATTGCCGGCTTCTTTGGCCAGGTCCAAACCATTGAAGGCCACGAGCTTTTTTGTTTTTCGGCGTATCAGTGACTGCATTTTATCAAGATCAGGATAGACCCCTTTGCCGATGGCGACGGTAAAAGGCGGCAAAGGCGATGTGTTGGTGATCACGATGGTGTCGGGGTTGCATTTGCCGACGGCACGCAGCGTCTCAGAGGGTTCGAAACCGAGCAGCACATCGGCCTCTCCATCGGAGACGAGCATGCTCTGCGCATCGCCCAAGACGATGGCTGATTCGACCACACCGCCGCGCTGGGCCATTCCGTGGATTTCGCTCATGCGAAAGGGTATTCCGGCTAAAAGGGCCGCTTCGCCCAAAACTTTGGAAGCCAGCAGGTTGCCTTGTCCGCCGACGGCTACGATGATCAATCGAATGGTGTCCATGAATCTTATCCCTTTGTGTTTAAGCTTGTTTGAGAGGCGTGATGGCGTTTTCCGGACAAATCTGGGCGCATACCGCGCAGCCCACGCAGACGTCCGGATCGATTTGCACCTGATCGCCTTCAATGTAGAACGCCGGGCATGCAAAGTCATTGAGGCAATTGCGATGATTTTTGCATTTGTCCGTCACTTGAAAGGCTCTTACTTTCAGTGTTTTCATACCCCGGGCATACAACGTACAGATTTCCTGTGAGATCACCACGGACACACCGTTGTAGTCCAGCGCTGCTTTAATGGCCGCAATGCTTTTCCGAACCTTGTATGGTTTGATGATGGTTACATGCTCTACGCCGATGGCCCTGACGACGGCCTCTATGGAGATACGGTTGTAGCCGTCCATGTTCAGCGCCTGCATGTCAACACCCGGGTGAGGCTGATGACCCGTCATGGCGGTGGTGCCGTTGTCCAGAATGACCAGGGTAAAATTATGATTGTTGTGGACGGCGTTGACCAGGCCGGTCATGCCGGAGTGAAAAAAGGTGGAATCGCCGATAAACGCGATCACCTTCTTGTCGGTGGCTTTGGAAAAACCGCAGCTGCTGCTCACCGAAGAGCCCATGCAAATGAGAAAGTCGCCCATGGCCATGGGGGGGAGAAATCCCAATGTGTAGCAGCCGATGTCGGTGGGATAGATGGTCTCTTTTCCCCGGGCGGCCTCCTTGACGGCATAGAAGGTGGCACGGTGAGAGCAGCCGGCGCACAGATTGGGCGGGCGGGCCGGAATCTCCGGCAGATCCTCTGTGGTAATTTTGGTTGCAGGCGTATATTCCACATCGAAATAGGTCGCCATGACCCGGCGTACCACTGCCGGATCAAATTCATACAGCCGGGAGAACAGATTGTCGCCTTTGCCTCTGATGGGCAGAGTGAGTCCGGCTTCCTGCGCGATGGCTTTAACCGCCTCCTCCATAAAGGGTTCGCCCTCTTCGGCCACCAAAACTTTTTCGCAATTTTGCAGGAAGTCCTGGATCAGCCGGGCGGGTAACGGGTGAGAAAAACCAAGACGCAGCACTTTGACCTTATCTTTCAATTTCAGATCATTTAATGCATCTTGCACATAATTGAGGCTGACGCCGTTGCAGATGATGCCCAAAGCACCATGGCCGGAAATTCGATTGTATTCGGACGTTTCGGCCAACGTCCGGGCGCTTTTGAAGTTTTCCAACAGCCTGGCGTGCAATTGGCGGGAGACGGCCGGAACGGTGACATACCGAAATGGATCTTTGGTAAAATCTCCACGGGTTTGGCGTGGCCGGATTTTTCCCAGGGTAACCAAAGCGTTGGAGTGATTGATACGGGTGGTGGTTCTTAAAATGACCGGCTCTTGCAGCTTCTCAGACAGATCAAACGCGTAAACGGACATCTCTTTCGCCTCGGCTACGGTGGACGGTTCCAGCATGGGAAGCCCTGAAAGCTTGGCGTAATAGCGATTGTCCTGTTCGTTCTGGCTGGAGAACATGAACGGATCGTCCGCGGTAAGGATCACTAGTCCGCCTCTGACGCCCACATAAGCCAGGGTCATCAGTGGATCGGCCGCCACATTGAGGCCCACATGCTTCATCATGCAGAAGGTGCGAAGGCCGGCATTGGCGGCACCGGCGGCCACCTCTAGAGCGACTTTTTCGTTAGTGCTGTATTCGAAATAGAGATCACTTTGTTGGGAGATCTGGAAGAGGTTCAAGGAGATTTCCGAAGAGGGCGTTCCCGGGTATGTGCTGCTGAATGCCACGCCGGCTTCAACGGCTCCCCGGGCAATGGCTTCATTGCCCAGCATGAGAACTTGAGCGCCTGGATCGTCTGCCAATAGTTTATGCATGTCGCTTCCTCTGTTTGAAGTTAAATCTGACCGTAAAAATGACACGCTTTAGCGGTTTTGTCCAGCATTGAGGACCTACGGTCCGGTTCATGGTTCGGGACCTACGGTCCTGTTCATCGTTTATAGTTTATGGTTCACCGTTCATGGTTGTGTTTCTTAATACCAAAGGAGCTGGCGCGCATTTTCTTAACCATGAACCATGAACCATGAACTATGAACTATGAACCATGAACCTTGAACTTTGAACCGTGAACTATTTTTCGCGAAAGCCATCAATTGGCGCTATTAATAGTCGGTTTCCCAGAACCATTTGTCCTATCAACAGACATTCCAATCCAAATGGGAGG
>JASFER010000319.1:0-6800 GCA_050124755.1 Desulfobacteraceae bacterium | reverse complement strand
ATGCTGGTCAGCGAGCAGCAGGAGATTGACCTGGATAAAAGAAATTCACCTCATCAATTTTCCACGGATTACGGCGCGGTCCAGGACAGCAATTTGAATGCCTATGTCTCCCAGACCGGCCGCCGGCTGGCCGGACTTTCCCACCGGCCCCAGATGCCCTATTCGTTCCGTGTGGTCAATGCCAACTATGTCAATGCCTATGCTTTTCCCGGCGGCAGCATCGCCGTCACCAGGGGTATCCTGCTCAAGATGCGCAACGAAGGCGAACTGGCGGCCCTGCTGGGCCATGAATTGGGCCATGTCAATGCGCGCCATACCGCTGAAATTCAGTCTAAAGCACAGGTTGCCGGTATATTGAGTACCGGACTGGCCTATGTGGGGCAAAGAGGCGGATTCGGTCAATTGGCGGCTCAACTGGGCATGCTTGGCAGCGGTGCACTGCTGGCCCGATACAGCCGGGATAATGAGCGCCAGGCTGACAATCTGGGAATGGAGTATATGGTCAAGGCCGGCTACGGCCCGGACGGCATGGTGGGCCTGATGGACATTTTAAACCGGATGTCCAAGGGAAAGCACAGCTACGCCGACCTGCTGTTTGCCACCCACCCCATGAGCAGCGAGCGCTACAGCAGTGCTGTAAACACGGCCAGGTCCACCTATGCGGCCGCCAAACGACAGCCGCTCTACAGCGAGCGTTACATGGATCACACCGCCGGATTGCGCCGCATTCAGGGTGCCATTGAAAACATGCAAAAGGGCGAAACGGAAATGGGCAAGAAGCAGTATACTGCCGCCGAAGGCCTTTTTGAAAAAGCCCTCCAACAGGCGCCCAAGGATTACGCCGGATTGATGCTCATGGCCAAGTGCCAGCTGGTTCAGAAGAAAATTGATCCTGCTGAGCGATATCTCAAGACGGCCCAGCAGGTCTATCCCCAGGAACCCCAGGCCCATTATCTGGACGGATACGTTAAATTAAAGAAAAAACAATATGATACCGCGCTGTCCCAATTCAACACGTATGAAAAAAAACTGCCGGGCAACGCCAACACCACCTTTTTCAAAGGTCTGGCCTACGAAGGCAAGGGTGTACGCAAGACAGCCGCTGACCACTATTATAAATACCTGCAGGCCGTGAACCAGGGTGACAATGCCCAATATGCCTATAACCGCCTGGTGGAGTGGGGCTATATCAAGAAACAGTAAGCCTAACGTGAGATGTGGAGATTAACGCTGAACAAAGTGAATCCAATTCGCCGGCCGGCGATAGTGACGCGATGATGACCTGCTGCCGCCATGTGGTGTTGGTGGCGCCGCAAGTTCATTGGAACACGGGCAACGTGGGCCGCACCTGTTTGGGGGCTGGTGCTGTGTTGCACCTGATCCGTCCGCTGGGATTTTCACTGCAGGACCGGCAGGTGAAACGGGCGGGCTTGGATTACTGGCCCAAAGTGCCCCTGCAGGTTTGGGACGATTTTGATCAATTCATGGAAACCATGCAGCCTGTGGTTACTGAATTGGCCCTGTTCACAAAAAACGGCCGCCGTCCATTCTGGCAAATGCCGTTGTCAAAACGCGTGTTTATGATGTTCGGATCGGAAACCAAGGGCCTTCCGGCGTCTCTCGTGGAGCGCTTTGCCGATCAAACCTATCACATCCCCATCCAATCTGAGATTCGATGTTTGAATCTCTCCACCTCCGTGGGCATTGCCCTTTATGAAAATGTGCGTCAGTGGGCAATCGATCTCTCACTGTGAAATGGACTACTTAAAAATTATGGTCTTTTCTCTATCATTTGGATGGCATTCCAGGACATCGGGAAACACCGTCGGCGGTCGCCCAACAGACTTTTTATAAATTATTCCGGTCAGATATATACAAACCAGGGCCGGCAAGGCGCACTTGGCAAGCTAATTGCTCTCTTGAATACCGGATCAAGGCAGGAAAGGGAGGATTATAATGGTCGATTTTATACTTGCCGGCATACTGTATTTGGGAGTGATGTTCGTGGTATTTTTCAGTCTCTCCTTTGTCACCATCGGCATCACGTACGCCGTTGCCGCATTTGCCAGGCGCTGTGTCGCCCGGCTGCATCAACCTGACCTGGCGTTAAAATAAACAACAAACTGCGGTCGATGCGGCCGGTCGCAGTATTTTCACACCCCCATGTGATGGGGCGCAGGCAATCCTGCGTCCCATTTTATTACATCACTTGTTTGCCCGGCCGTTTTAGCCGTCCTTATCTCGGCTTCCATGTCCGGGGCTTATCGCTCCAACAATCAATGTCATTAACTTAAGCTGTTTTAATCGCGATCGAAATCGAAAAAAACTACAATACCAACATGTTCGATCCCAATCCCGATAGTGATCCCGAAAAGACATTTGAAAAGCATCAAACGCTTATGTCAATGACATTACCACACCAATTGCATATTGCCAACCACCCAAATTTATGAGATAAAACCAAGTGAAGCCATATTCGGTCACTTCGAAGCCAACGCCCGATTAAGCCTTTGGTAACCAACGTTATCAATGGGGGGCGATGACCCAAAAGGAGAATGCCATGGATCGACGAAACCCGATCACTAAGCCGGGATTACTGATCATCGCCTGTTTGGCGTTGCTCTTGCTGACGGCTACACAGGTTGCGGCGCAATACGTCAACGAAAAGATTACGGACGTTAACGATCCCAACTATTGGTTGGATCGCGGTGGATTATACGCCACTTACGGCAGCTACAATGCGGCCATAAAGGCCTATGAAAAAGCACTGGCACTGGATGCCGACAACAGCAAGGCCTTTTTCAACAGGGGATTGTCGTACGCTGAACTAGGGGATCTGAACCAGGCCCTGGTGGATATCAACAAGGCCATCTCCATCGATCCGACCCAGGGAAGCTATTACTATGGCCGGGGACGTGTCCTGCTGTTGTCGTCCAAAAAAGACCGGGCATTGGAAGATTTTAATAAAGCCGCAGAATTGGGCGACCTGGACGCCATCAGCTACCTGCAAGCGCATAAGTAGTCGAACTGACCGCCCGGGATACAACCTGCCCAATCCACATCATTCAGAATGAGTGCCGCTACAAGAACGCCCCTCCCCTGGCGGGAGGGGATAGAGGTTCCGCAGCCTTCACCCCCATCCCGGCCCTCCCCGGTCAAGGGGGAGGGAATTAAAGGTTCAGCCATTATCTAGGCCCGCCCATACATGTCTTGCCGCACGTTTGCCGAATGGCCCGCTGCTTGCGATAAAACACGCCCAGGAGTTCGGCCATCCAAATACTATCAGATTGAAATAATCTCTGTGTGCCTTTCATATATACCTCGCTCATTTTGAGAGCCTCAACGCCTGCATTAGTGTTCCAACGAAGACCAACAAATCAATATCCATTTGATAATACACACAAAATATTAACAGCCCGTTGTACAACAAAGTTGGTATGACGATTGCTCAATGGTATTGGCAACATGTTTCGATGGAGGAAAAAACCATGAAAGAGGCTACATATCAAGGCAGCGGATTACCTAATCATTATGGGCATTTTTTCATAGCCCCCGATGAAGCAGAAATACATCCTATTGAAATATTGAGACATTTAAAAACCGTTATTTGTGGCACACTTCTTGATCTACTTGGTATTAAGCTTAGAATGGAAACTCATGACCATAACCGTTTCAAAATGGGAGAACCAAAGTTCTTAAGACAATTGGAATTACAACAAACGGTTAAATATGGCGCCCTGCTATATATGGTAGTGGTCATGGCGGCCATACCGGCAGGCATTTGCAACACTTCATATCAGCCGATGACCATTGGGTCGCCCATCATCGCTCCACCTCAAGTACCCGTTGCTCTCAAAGCGCAAACCGATACGGCTCCAACACAGATATCCGAAGTCGCAACCGAAGAGAGAAGCCCGGAAACGCAAATTCAGGCAAAAAAGCCTGACGAGCCGCCTTTTCACAGCCATATTTTGCGCGCTTCCCGGACCTATGATGTGGATGCGGCATTGATTCGGGCGATTATCATGGCCGAATCGAATAACAACCCCAGGGCCGTTTCGCACCGGGGCGCCCAGGGTTTGATGCAACTGATGCCCACCACGGCCAAGTGGCTGGGGGTTGAAGATGCTTTCGATCCGGCTTTAAACATCGACGGCGGCGTCCGCTATTTTAAAAAATTGCTGGACCGCTTTAACGGAGACATTAAGCTGGCCCTTGCCGCCTATAACGCCGGCAGTCGGTATGTGCGCAAATATGGAGGGGTTCCCCCATTTAGGGCGACACGCATCTACATCCAAAAAGTGTTAAAATACCAGCAAGCGTTTCAGAAGGAGACGGCCTCGACGCTAGCAAGCTTGACAATGAGTTTGTAAAGCATCCGGGTCCTTCAGGACCCGGCTTGGGATTAACCCCTGCAAGGGGATGAATTTACAAACTGCACGTTGACCGCAGAATATTGAACAAGGAATGTCGAAGCAAAGGTATTCTATCGATTTTTATATAAATTAGACCCGACCAACCACTTGAAACGTTTCACTTAACACTCAAAACTTTCCCCAAACAACCTTCGGACTTGACTTTACACTCCGGCTTGAGCTTTGTGGAGAACCATACTATCTTGCTATTCTATGCTATCTATGGATCAATGTCGGGGTAATGTGAATGGAACTGCTGCTATTGACCGCCTATGGCGAAGGTTATCGTGGATGTGTGGTGGAAGAGCACCGCTACCTTTTTTTCCAATATAGTCGCAAAAGAGGATGGAAACACCTCAAAAGCTATCCAAAGGAAGATTTTAACGACATATCGCATTTCATCGCCATGATGCAAAAATTCGTCTCGCCTCCTTCATTTTTGCAGCCGCCCGTCCCCATTAAGGCCTTGACCGTGGAAGAGCTGAATCGCGTTAATGCAGCGTTAAAAAATAAAGCGTGATTCTTTCCGGCTTGATCGACATACCATCGGCAAGGCGGCGGTTAAATCGCCAGCGCTTTAACATAATCGTTCCAAAGCGACTGGATCAGCTCCTTCACCGAAACGATCTTGTCCACGCGAAACGCGTTTTTCCCGGCAAACACGAAACCGCTTTTCAGCCGCCCTTTTTTGGCGCTTCCCAATGCAACGGCAATGCAATAGGGGCTTTTGGTGTGGTCGCAGGTTTTGATACAATGGTAGGGGCACTTGAATGGCTTGGTTTTCCCATCCATCACCTTGTCGATAAAGTCATTGCGGATGGCTCGGCCCGGCAGCCCCACCGGACTTTTGATCACCACAAGATCCTCCTCTTTGGCATCCACAAAGGCCTGTTTAAAAGCTATATCGGCATCACACTCATGGGTGGCCACAAAGCGGGTGCCCATCTGAACACCGGCAGCCCCCATCTCTAAATATTTGTGAATATCTTCACCCGTATACACACCGCCGGCGGCGATGACGGGGATTTTTCGCTTCATCTTGGCCTCAAAGCCCTTCACTGCCGCAATGACGTCCTGGAGGAGATTCTCCAGTGAAAATTTGGGATCATCCAATTGTTCGGCTTTGAAGCCCAAGTGCCCGCCGGCCTTGGGGCCTTCCACAACAAAAGCGTCCGGCAGATAGTTAAATTTGGAAAGCCATTTCCGGCAGATGATTTTGGCAGCCCGTCCGGATGAAACAATGGGCACCAACTTGGTCTTCATGCCCTCTTTGAGATAGCCCGGCAAGTCCAATGGAAGCCCGGCGCCCGAAAAGATCACATCGATTTTTTCACGAAGGGAGGTTTTGACCAGATCGCTGAAATCGGTCATGGCCACCATGATGTTGACTCCCAGAATCCCTTTGGTCAGCTCCTTGGCCCTGCGGATCTCCCGTTTAAGAACGCGCAGGTTGGCCTGGATACTGTTGGTCTTGATATCCGGTTCATGAATACCGGGCATGGCACAGGCGATCACCCCGATACCGCCTTCATTGGCCACGGCCGAGGCCAGGCTCGAAAGGGAGATACCGACCCCCATACCGCCTTGAACGATGGGGATTCGGCTGACCAGATCCCCGATTTTTAGTGATGGAAATTGCATGCATTCACCCCTTGATATGATTTTGCTCAACTGGTTACGCCGGCCGACATAAGCCTTTCGCATCCGGCATCCGGAAAACAGAATGGATCATGTTCATAAATCCGTTAACCAAACACGGCGGCCATGTTGGACGACCATACCGCCAGGGGTGATTCAGTGCCATAGATTTTGACGTGCCGAACGGTTCCCCGAGCTCGTGACAGAAGTCAAGATACGCCGATTCTTCCAGAATGTAAAGTGACACCTTACAAAGTCCACTCAATCCGGCTCACCATAGATTATCGGATGATTTGGAAATAACTCCAGTACTCGGGCAGATAAAAAACGACCTATAACTTGAATAAAATAGAATCTGCCTGGATCTTATTCGCCTGGCACGCTTTATGTTTTAGGTTAAAAGAGGTCACATCGTCATGGGGAGGCCGACCCGGTTGGTTGATAGAGCTTTTGCAACACCGCCGCAGTGACAAAAGCCGCTATTCCGACCAGATCATACAAGTGTCCCGGCCACAACAGACCGAACGCCGCAACTAAAAACAGGATGGTCTCCACCCAGGTGGCCCGGCGGAAAAAGTAGCGTTCAATGGCAGCGGCAAATGCCACCAAGCCGAAGATGGTGGCAATCATGGTGATGGCCACTTCCCCGGTGAGCAGAGTATATCCTTTTCCCACACCCAACAGCGGCCGATAGGCCATGACCAGCGGTATGATATAAAGGCCTTTGGCCAGCTTCCAGGAGGTGAA
>JASFER010000318.1:0-6912 GCA_050124755.1 Desulfobacteraceae bacterium | reverse complement strand
GAGCATCTTTTCTGGTGGCCCTGGCCGTATTTCTTGGGTTGGCGTATATCCAGCGCTCATTTTGGATGATTCCGGGCGCCGTATTGGGCAGTTTTATTTTAGTTGTTTTTTTCTGAATCGTCAATGTCCAGGTTCGCATTTGAGATTACGGACAGGAGCACACCATGAAGTTAATCCGTGGAAAGTCAATTAAAATTTACGTTCTTTGACAATTCGGTAAAGTCTATATTTTAGCAAGCACACCTGATATAATATCGGCTATTGGAACGGGGGCTGAGAGCCCGCTTTTAGTGCCGTTAACACTATGGGACTGCTCTCGTTCCATTCTTTTTTTGCGGGTGGCCCAGGCAACTTGCTGCCTGGGTTGCGCAGCAACAAGAGGAGCAATTGATCAACCGGTTTGATATCGGCTTGCTTAGGCCAAATCGCCAAAAATGGCCGGTGTCCGAACGGATAGATAGATTTTTGTAAACGGCTGCCCAACCACTCATCATAAATGAAGACCTCCCGGCCTTCGGCCACCGGCAATTCTTGCCGGTGCCACCCGTCGACATATTGAGAATTCATCCCAACACCCTGCGCAAGCAGATGCAGAAACTCGGCATTGCATACGGCCGCAGGCGTCGAACCCAGGCACCGGTTCAATGACAACAGTCGCCCCGGCATCATTACCTCTAACGGATTAGCGTTAAGTGTTAAGCAAAGGTATTCTATCGATTTTTATATAAAATCAGACCCGATCCACAACTTAAAACTTCAAACTTAATGAACTCGTAAAAAGTCTGCTCTTTACCACGAAGAGCATGAAGGGCATGAAGAGTTTCGTTCTCTAATCCTTCATGTTCTTCATGTCCTTCATGGTGAATAAATATGCGAATCATTGCCTTCAGCGGAGCGCAAGGACCGTGCGCCGCTGAGGCAGGGTTGGGACGCTCCCCCCGAGGGGACCGGGCGCCACCTTTCCTACAGGAAGCATCAAATGCTGGTACGCAGCACAATGCGGCACCCGGCGCGATTTCAATAGTAGACGGAAATTCGGATTATCCGAAGAGCCCCACCCCAAATGCGCAGACCCAGAGAATTGAAAAGGTCACCAAAACGATCATCCACATATCCTCTTTCTTCATAATCGTATACTCCCTTTATTTATGGTGGTCATTTTATGGTTCTTAAAATGGAAAGGTGATGAACCATCACGTCTCCTTGACCACTATTTTCTTTTCCGTTTCGACACGACCCAGGACATCTTCTTTGGTGGTTGCCATCTCGGCCTTGAAACACAGGGCCCACATCATGACGATACCCAGGATCCACCAAAAGATCTGCCATGACCACAGGGAGGGGAAACCGGCGAAGGAGAAAGCATTGTTGCCTAGGATACAAGCCGGGCCGATGGCAAAAAAATACCACAGGGGTACGATGACTTTCATGATCTTGCGCCATTGCTTGCCGGACTCGGATGGTTCATCGATGCTGTCCAACCAGTTGCGCAGTTCGGCTTGCCGCTCGGTGGTCTCTTCATTGTCCTTGGCGCCGAGACCCCGGCAAAGATAAGCCACGGTGAAGCCTACGAAGGTGCCCCAGAAAGCCGAGTGCATGGAAAGAGGCCACCGGAAAACCTGGTCCGAGACCCAAACAGCAATCAAACCGGCGGAGACCCCCAGTACAGCGCCTATGCGGGGAAACTTGAATCCCCAAATCACGCCGGCCAGGAGGATGTACATAACAAAGCCGAAAGCCGTTGCCAAGGCACCCAGGATGACGACGAGACCGGTCGCCGAAATGGCGATGGTCAACGCCACGGCCGTCAAGGCGGTGGCCAGAAGGCGGTTGACCCAAATCTGTTCACTGTGGCTTGCTTTTCCTTTTTTGATGTACCGAAAATAGACATCGCGCAGCAGGATGGAACCGCCGGTGCCAATATAGGGCGCCGCCGTGGAGTGAATCGCGGCAATTGCGCCCACGAATACAAGCCCCAGAACAAACGGTGGCAAAAACGCTTTCATCAGGGATGGGACCACCATATCCGACCCGAGATTTTGAAAGGCCGCCGCTCCGGATACCTCCAGCAGCCTTGCGCCCATGCCCTGGAAAGCGGTGAAAAAGAAAAGCGCCAAGCCGACAACAAAGGTGGACATAAAAGCTTGCTGCCAAGCAAGCGGTTTGGGACTTTTGAGCCCAAAGGTCCACATGGTGAAGGCCGGTGAGGATTGAATTCCCATCAGAGCGAACATATAGGTGAGGATCATCACGGAGGTCCAGGCATTCTCCCCTTCGGCTCCGCCAAGACCGAAGTTCATCACCCTCGGCACCTTTAAATAGGTCTCATCCAGAGCGTGTAATTTTGCAGAAAAACCGCTCCATCCACCGAATTCCGGTGCCCGTAAAACAAAGAAACCCAGAAGCATTATGCCCCCCACGAGGAGTACGAACTGAATGACGCCAACCCATGTGCTGGCCCGTAGTCCACCGGTGCAGACGTAGAACCAGACGATGCAGCCCATGAAAATCGCTCCGGCACTGATGGGAACCCCGGTGATGACATTGAAAAGAACCGCCGCAGTGCGTAGTTGGACGGCAGAGTAGATAGATGCGTAAAGGAAGGCGGCCAGGACAACCAGCCAGCGGACGGCTTCGCTGTTGAAGTAATAGGCGTACATGTCGCCGGGGGTGATAAAGCCATAGCGCTTTCCCAGAAGCCAAACGCGTTTGTTGAAAAAAGTACCGGTTATTGGAATGGTCAATACATAGAAGGATGCAAATGCATAGGCCAAACCGCTGGCAAAGATTGCGTGAGGGTGGCCGATAAATGTCCAGCCCGAGAAAGAGGCGGCGGTGGCTGCCAGCAGAAAGGCGAAAAATGGAATCGATCGTCCGGCAATGGCGTAGCCCGATGAGGTCTTCTCTGTGAAGTAGCCCTTCAGCCCCCAGTAAAAACAATATATAATGTAAATCCCAAGCATGATGTAGACCCAAGTTGTTCCACTCATTTTTTCCCCCTTTGCTTGCTTCAAATGTTCAGGGCGCGGATCGATGAGCCCGCCCCCGGTCATATTCAAAAAATAGTTGGATGGCCGTGGATTGGCGGCAATATGCCGAATGACAACAATATGGTCCGTTTTAGATTTAGATGTCTTTTTGATGGGCATTCGGCCGGAATGGAAATAAAACGGGACATATTTAGGGCAACTGCGCTTTCGTGATCCTTACCACCCCCCTTCGAAGACGAAATGCTCATGGGGAATAAAACCCTCACGGACCCGGAAAGCACCCGCTGTTTGGCGCTTGCAAAACGGTCAGGCCACCATTTGGCTTACGCCTCCGGCTCCTGGTCATTGCCGATGGACGCCTGGTATCTGCATCGCGGGGTGCTTTCCAGGAGTGAGTCCCGGCACAGGAAGTACATATGAGTCTTTGTATTACTCATAATTACATTTAGTCAAGTACAAAATATAAATACGGACTCATTTATGGAAGCTTCTTCATTGGAAAAGCGCCATCGTAGCGCCATGCCCGCTCCAAAGTGTCGGCAAATGGCCACAAGGATCATGAGGGGAAGTAAAAAGTCCCGGCATTGGAATTGGCCTTCCTTGGGGATGCAGGGTCTTGCGTTTTGAATGGCCGGAGACTAAAGGCGGGAATCCTGAAAGGGCGGAAATGCAAGCGGTTGGCTGAGGCGGGCCAAGGTGGGACGCATCAGCGCACAAACCCCGTCTGTCCCGCGGGAAGCAAGGTTCCGGCCTGCGCTCTCGATGCTTGGCAACAGCGCTGGTGTGAACTATCCCAATCCCAGCAATAATGAAAGCAGGACGGAGAAACAATAACTGCCGCACAGGGCAAGCCCCTGGGCGACCGGTTGGCGTGGCCACAATTGGCGCTCTTGCCGAAGAAGCATTGAAGGGGCCCAGGTGCGTGGGAACATGATGATTTCGCATCCGGAACCGGTCGCAAGGATCCTGGTTGCCTTCTGCTTGAGCCTGGACCGGATCATCTCGACCAGCTTTTTGTCCTCAACCCGTTGGGCCTCCCGTAAGATCTGCAGGTACTGGTCGGTTGTTTCGTCGAAATTTAGATATTTATCAGGCAATTGAGCCTCCTATCGTTCAGTCCTGGTCACCATGTCGGCCATACGATTGGCCGGATTCATCATAAGGGCAAGTTTTGCAGCAATGTGGTCGATCAATTCTTCATCTTCAAGGGTGATCGCCTTGTTGAGCATGTCCAGATAGGGTCCAAGGTTGGGAAAGTAGTCGAGTACTTTCTGCGATACCAGGATGCCGTCTTTGGTGCGGGTGCTGTTGTCCACGGTTTTTTCAGGACTGTTGTTGGAGAGTTCGGCGGGCGGAATGCCAAATACAGCGGCCATTTTGTTCAAGTCACTTTTGGTGGGGACCTGCTTGCCGAGTTCGATATTTTTTACCTTGGTTCTGCCGGACTCAAAACTGGTATTAAACGCTTTAGCTCCGAAATCACCCTGATTGTATCCGATACGTTTGCGTAGAATCTGAATTTTTTCGTTGAGTTTTAGATCCATTTGGCCTCTCCAATTCTCCCCGTGGCTTGTGCCTCATACTGAGTAGCGGAATGTTCGGCAGCGCTGGTCACATCTTCCGTATAATTGTACATTGATTTTGTAACAATTGTAAAGTTTAAAAGACTATGGTATGGATTACCCCTTGTGCCGTGTCCCGGTAACTGTATCTACAAGAGAGGTTTGGCCGAATATCCTGCAAACCGTTGCCGGTATTCCCTGGGCCGCAGTCCCGTCAAGCGGATGAAGATCTTCCTGAAAAAGGAGATGTCCTCATAACCGACTTCGTAGGTGATTTGGCTGAATGTTTGACCGCCTTCTTCGAGCAAACGCTTGGCTTTTTCCACCCGCAGCTGCTGCACATAGCCTAAAGGCGTCACACCAACGGCCCGCTTGAAGCGTCGCTCCATGGAACGACGGCTCATTCCGAATGTTGCAGCCAGGCGATCATAATCCACCAGGTCAGCCAGATGCTGTTCGAGCCATTTTTGCGCCTTTATGACGGTTGGATCGCCATGCTCTGTGGAAATCAGCAGCCGGCTGTAAGGCATCTGGCTTTTGCGTCCCAGATCCAACACCATGGTTTTGGCCGACTCCAGGGCGGCCCTGCGGCCGCAGAATTTCTCCACCAGGTAGAGCGATAGATCCAGACCGGCATTGGTGCCCGCAGAGCAATAGAGGCGTCCCTGATCGAGAATCATTTTGTCGGACTGCAGCCGCACCCGGGGGTACCGATGGCTGAACATCTGGGTATAGCCCCAATGCAAGGTGGCGGACTTTCCGTCCAGCAGGCCGGTTTCCGCCAGCAGAAAAACACCTGTGCAGATGCTGGCCACATGGGCGCCCTGATGATATTGTTTGCGAATCCAGGGAACCAGTTGGGGATGCTTATCCAGGATCTTATCGATGTAGGTGGCCGATGCAATCACCAGCAGATCGGTCTGCTCAATGGTTTGAATACTGCAGTGGGGCTGCACAAACACGTTGTTGGCGCAACGGATGGGCGCTCCGTCGGCGGAGGCGATCACCACCTCGAAATAGGGCGTCCGGGGTCGGTTGTCCAGACGCTGCCAGAGCCGACCGGCCTGGTTGAAGATATCCATGGGGCCAAACAGCGTGGTCGCCATGGTGTTATGCAGCCCGAGCAGGGTAACCTTTTTCATTGACCGCTCTATAGAAGGGAGGTTCTTGTCGATATCACCCTTTTTAATGTCGTTTATGCCACTTTCCTTTTGGATTTGCAACCGATAGAATGGTCTCAAACCAGAAACGCGGTGAACGTTTGAAACCATAGGGAAAGGAGACCTAAGATGACGAAACAATCGATCCAGGCGTCGGTGGCCCCTTGCGGTCTCAGTTGTGAAAAGTGCTTTGCCCATGTGGATGGCGAAATCCGAAAGCACAGTCGAAAGCTTAAAGAACTGCTGGGAAACTTTCACAATTATGCCCCGCGCTTTGAACGCCTGCTGGACCAACCCGTTTTAGGAAAATATGCTGATTTTAAGGCGGTGCTGGACTATTTTGCATCGGAAAACTGCCGGGGCTGCCGCAACGAACAGTGCAAACTGTTCAGGGATTGTGGCGTACGGCCCTGCCATCAGGAAAAACAGGTTGAATATTGCTACCAGTGTGACGAATTTCCCTGCGATCGTACCAACTTTGACGAACCGCTTTACAAGGCCTGGATAAAGATCAATGAAATCATTCGCAAGTCAGGGCTGGAAAAATATTATCAATTGACATCGGACCGGCCAAGATACCCTTAATCCGGATCTCATCCATACCATTCTAAAAATTTCCGGCTGTGGCCGGTCATCGCGCGTCCCAGCCCGTCACGCAATGCTTCCACCGCTGCCGGATAGACAATGCCTTTTTCTTCATCCATATAAACTTTGGACACCTCGGTGGGCAGCACCAGGATACGGGGATCCCAGCGGGTCAACCGGCGGCACAGCTCCCCCTTGCCCTGGAATACAAGGTTTTCTGCAACGCTGGTTGCTACGCCGGGGATTTCAATGCCTTTGAGCCGGTTCAACCAATCATCCACCGCGGCGGCCCAGCGGCGGCGATCGATGGCGGCCGTACCCAGGTTGAACACCGGCGGAGAGGCGCAACCCTTTTGGACCTGCCTGGTGATATTGTAGGCATGCACATCGTAAACCAGGCATACGCCAAACCTGGCAAGGGTTAATTTCACCCAACTGCCCATGAATTCATAGAACTGGGCATGCTTGGCCAGACTCTCCCGCTGCATGCCTTCACTGGGCTGCTCGCCATACACCTGCGTGCCCCAGAACTGTTCCGGGGTCAGCGGCAAGGCGTCCGCCGGAGGTCGATTCAGGTCGTATTCGCTCCTGGAGTCGAGACCCCATACCGCCGAG
>JASFER010000317.1:0-6913 GCA_050124755.1 Desulfobacteraceae bacterium | reverse complement strand
TCCGGAAAAATATGCGAAAACCGGGGTGCCGATTTTTATCGAATCACTCCTCGCAGCCGGTGCCAAAAAGGAAACTTTATCGGCCAGTATTGCCGGCGGCGCATTGGTGGGCCCCTTGCGAAGGCAGGATTTGGATTTGGACATCGGCGGTCGCACGGTTGAGGTGGTTCGAAAAATATTGAATCGGGAAGGCATCAAAATCGTGAACTCTGAAACAGGCGGGTTCTTCACCTGTTGCCTGAACCTGAACATGGCCACTGGAAAAGTAACCATTGAACCCGCCGGACAGAGCAAGCTGTCAGAAAATGCACAAGTGCAAACAGCCACCGCTGAAGAGATAAAAACTGCGATAAATGCGCTCAAGCCCATTCCCCAAGTGGCCCTGAAAGTCATGCGCCTGATAGACAAAAACCGATACGATATCGAGTCGATCGCCAACGAGATTCGCAAAGACCAGGTTATCACGGCCCGCATGCTGCAAATGGCCAACTCGGCCATGTTTCCAACCAAAAAGACGATTTCTTCTTTGGACCACGCCATTGTTTATTTAGGACAGGATCTGTTGGTGAAACTGGTGCTGACGGCGGCTGTTCAGGGATACTACGAACAATCGGGGATGGGATATGCGTTGTGCAAAGGGGGCGTCTACTTTCATTCCGTCGGGTGCGCCCACGTTGCCGAAATACTGGCCAGAAAAACGAATCGAGAAGATCCGGCAAAAGCTTACACCGCAGGGTTGCTGCACGATATCGGTAAAGTGGTACTGGACCAATACGTAGCATCTGCATATCCGCTTTTCTATCGAGATCTTATGAAAGAAAAAGGCGATATCCTCCCCATTGAGAAACAATTGCTGGGTATGGATCATACAGAGGTCGGAAGCCTTCTCGCCCGGCAATGGTCCTTCCCTCCGGCATTAGCATATGCGATCCGTCACCACCATCATGCGTATCCATCGGCTGAGTACGCTGAACTATCGGCCACTGTCTATCTGGCCGATCTATTAATGTCACGGTTTCACACTGGGTTGGAAATCGAACGTTTGGGAATCAGGGCACTAGATAAGCATCTGGATACACTTGGGTTAACCCATGGAAATTTTGAAGATCTGATAGATTCCATACCCCTTTCAATTTTTCTGACCGAGGAATGAGATCTCACTGCTCATCGTTAAAGGAGATGACCCATTTGCCATGAAAATCAGCGACATTCAACAAAAATGGCTTCGGCAGCTACCTAGTGTGGATCATTTACTGGCAAAAGCCAAAGATGATCCGCAATGGAATGAACTACCAAAGGCCGTGATCCTGAAAGCCGTCCGTGAGACGCTGGATGCACAGCGAAAAACCATTCTGTCTTCCACCGGTGATGCGCAGCCCTTCAATCTGTCCGACAGCCGTTTACTGGAAAAGGCCTTTGAATACGCGCAAACCATTCAAGCATTCAATCTTAAACGTGTTATCAATGCCACAGGCGTAGTGGTCCACACCAACTTAGGCCGATCGTGTCTGTCTTCTGAAGTCATTGAGCACGTGGTTGCAGTGGCCGGCAGCTATTCCAACCTGGAGTTTGATTTGGCGGCGGGCCGGCGCGGGTCGAGGTACAGCATCGTTGAGGATCTGCTGTGCGAACTCACCGGCGCTGAAGCAGCCCTGGTGGTGAACAACAACGCCGGTGCTGTATTGCTTTGCCTTGACACCATAGCCCACGGCAAAGAGGTGGTGATATCCAGGGGGGAATTGGTGGAAATCGGCGGATCGTTTCGCATACCGGATGTCATGGCCAAAAGCGGCGCCATTCTCAAAGAAATCGGGACCACCAATCGAACCCATCCAAAGGATTACGAGAAGGCCGTAACCACGGAAACCGGTTTGCTTCTCAAGGTACACACCAGCAATTATCACATCACAGGATTTACTTCTGCTGTATCACTGCAAGAGCTGGTGTCGTTGGGCACCCGATTCAACCTTCCGGTAATGGAGGATTTGGGAAGCGGCAATTTCATTGACCTTTCCGCCCATGGAATGCAAACCGAACCCACGGTGCAGGCTTCAGTGGCCACCGGCGCCGATGTCATTACCTTCAGCGGTGACAAGTTATTGGGCGGTCCCCAAGCCGGATTTATCGTCGGCAAAAAGGCCATCATCGATCAAGTCAAACAAAACCCCCTGACACGGGCGCTGCGCATTGACAAACTTACCCTGGCCGCTCTGGAAGCCACGCTGCATTTATATCGGGACATCCCCATGGCGATGCGTCGGATCCCAACGGTACGGATGCTGACAATGCAAAAACCGGAAATCGAAATGCGGGCGTCAAAGTTAAAAGCAAAACTGGAAGATTTGGGTCAGCCCGGACTCAGCGTTGGCCTATACGATCTGCCGTCCAAAGCGGGTGGAGGCTCTCTGCCCCTGCTCGAACTGCCCAGTTGTTGTGTGGGCATTGAAATTGCGGAAACATCGGTCAATACCATCGAAAGATCGCTGAGGAGATACAATCCACCCATCATAGGAAGAATCGACAAGGATATATTCATCATAGACCCGCGCACCATCCAAGAGGACGAAATGGAAACCATCGTCGAAGCGATAAACGCCGTTATTCACGACCTGTCGACAGGAGCTCTATCATGACGTTCGGAAACCGGGAATTTCCATCATTTAAACACCCATTTTTGCGCCAAACCACCGGACCGGAACCTCCCCACCCACTGTTCCGGCGCCGGAAGGAACCGCGTTCTGAAATCGCCGGCCCGGCAAGTGATGAAAAACTACCGGATACAGATGCCATTCACGCTGTCCGTCGTGAATTGGAAAAGTGGAGCCGGTATTGTGCTTTGGCCGTTCATATTGACGATGCCAATTCCGATAAGGTATCCCAATCCCTCCATAAGCTGCTGATGCAATTCATCGGATCCGCTCAAATTAGCCACGGGGCAGTGGGCTGCAAGTGGAAAGAGGGTCTCTATTTCTGCGCGCTGCCCAATGTCGATATGACTGCGGCCCGTAAATTCTCCAAAGAACTCCAGGCAGCGGTTGCCCTTCAACGACCGGAAACCATCAGCATCGGGATCGCCCCATATCCTCTGCTGTCTTACACTAAACAACAGAACTGGACCAACACGTGCAAAGCCTTGGAACACGCAGCCCTATTAGGACCCGGCAGTATCGTTGGGCTGGATGCGGTTACCTTGAATATCAGCGGCGACCAATGCTATCAGGCCGGAGAGATGGATAAAGCCGTTTCCGAATATAGCGCGGCATTGGAATTGGATCCAAGTGATACCAACGTTCGCAATAGTCTAGGGGTCTGTTTTGCACAAATGAACGACATGGCCGCCGCTTGGGAGGCTTTTGAATTCGTCACCGACATTGATCCCAAGGAGACGATGGCGCACTACAACAAAGGCATGTTACGTCTCATAGAAAACCGGGTGGAATCCGCCTTGCGCCATTTCCGGAAATCTTACGGCCTCAAAAATGATTATTATGAAATCCCGTTTCAAATTGCCGGCATTCTCTGCGAACAATGCCGCTGGGAAGAAGCGCTGACCTATTTGGAAAAAGCCGTTGCTCTGCGCCAGGACCATGGCGGCGTGCATTGCTTGATGGGGTTATGTCTGGCTGCCATGGAGAAAACCCCTGAATCTATTCAGTCCTATACGCGCGCGGTTAAAATCAATCCCAACAATGCCGAGGCCCTTTCTGCGCTGGGTTGCCTCTATGATTTGCAAAATGAAAATCCGGATATCTGTAGAACTTTTCTGGAACAAAGTGTGGCCTTGGCCCCGGAAAACGGTCTGTTTCACCACCGCCTGGGTCGATGGCATCAAAAACGCAAACAGTATGACCAGGCCATGGCCTCATTTCAACAGGCCATCCGATGGGGCCACGATTCCAAACGGCAAATCGCAGCCATACAAACACAGATGCAAAAAAAGATGCATCATGGCACCTGTCGTGCCGGGTAATTTAAATGACGGTCGCTCCCACTTGATTTTTCCCCGTCGATTATATAGTTTATATCATTTGACATTATCCCAACCAAGGATAATTCATTAAGAAGATACGATAATCCTTGGTTGCAAAGGAGTTCATACATATGCCGATTTTTGAATATCAATGCAAAGGCTGTGGTTGCCAATTTGAAAAACTCGTCTTTGGTCAGGAAACACCGGCCTGCCCTGATTGCGACAGCACAAAGGTGTGCAAACTCATGTCCACTTGCGGATTTGTCTCTAAAGGCGCCGGTGGCCAAATCACAAGCTCATCCTCGTCCTCTTGTGGAGGATGTACCGCCAGCAGTTGTGCAGGATGCGGCCAATAATGAACAATCCCATACGCATTGGCACCCGCGGCAGCCAATTGGCTTTATGGCAAGCTAATTGGGTGCAAAAGGCCATTGAGGAACAGTGGCCGGACACCCGCGCTGAGTTGGTCATTATTAAAACCACAGGAGACAAAATTCTGGACGTGCCTCTGGCCAAAGTCGGCGGCAAAGGGTTGTTTGTCAAAGAAATCGAAGAGGCCCTTATGGATGGCCGCATCGATCTGGCCGTTCACAGCATGAAAGACATGCCTGCCGGATTGCCCCATGGCCTGAGTATTGGGGCGGTTCCCAAACGGGAAAATCCTCTGGATGCTTTGATCGCCGAACATGGTGAATCCCTGGGCGACCTGCCCCAGGGAGCCCGTGTGGGCACCAGCAGCTTGAGGCGCGCGGCCCAGTTGCTTTACAAAAGGCCGGATTTAAACATCGAACCCTTACGCGGCAATCTGGACACCCGCATAAAAAAACTGACCACCACCGCTTTGGATGCCATTGTTCTGGCAACCGCCGGTTTGAATCGTCTGGGGTTTTCCCAGCGAATTACACAGGTTCTTGAACCGGACATCATGCTTCCGGCCGTTGGACAGGGGGCTTTGTGCATTGAAAGCCGCACCAATGACGAAATTATTTCACCCCTTATATCGGCCCTTGACGATGCCATGACCCATACCGCCGTGCTTGCCGAACGCGCGTTTCTGCATCGACTGGAAGGCGGTTGCCAGGTGCCCATCGCAGGCCATGCCGTCATTGACAATGATGACCGATTGACCATTACCGGGTTGGTGGCCGAGTTGGATGGCAGCCGTCTCATCAAAAAAACCATCAGCGGCCCATGCAACCAAGCAGGCGCACTTGGCATCGAATTGGCCGAATCGCTGCTATCCAAAGGTGCAGCGACTATTCTGGAAAGGTTGGCGCAATATGGCGAATCAGCCCGATAAAGGAATCGTCTACCTGGTAGGTGCCGGTCCTGGTGATCCCGGACTGATAACGGTCAAGGGACTGCACTGTATCCAGACAGCCGACGTCCTGATATACGATTACCTCGCCGCAAAAGCATTCTTAAAACACGCCGGACCGCAATGCGAATGCATCTACGTGGGGAAAAAAGGCGGTGACCACACCTTAGCCCAGGAAAGCATCAATCAACTGATCGTTGAGAAAGCCCGCACCGGCAAAATCGTGACCCGGCTCAAGGGCGGCGATCCTTTCATCTTCGGCCGTGGCGGGGAGGAGGCCGAGATTCTGGTCGAAGCGGGCATCCCTTTTGAGGTGGTACCCGGAGTCACATCGGCCATTGCCGGTCCGGCTTACGCCGGCATCCCGCTAACCCATCGTCAATTCACCAGCACCTTGGCCTTTGTAACCGGCCATGAGGATCCCACCAAGGAGGCGTCCGGCATCGACTGGTCGGCCTTGGCCCGTGGTATCGGCACGCTGGTCTTCTTTATGGGCGTTAAGAACCTTCCCAATATTGTCCAGCGTCTATGTGACAACGGCCGCCCGGCAGATACCCCTGTGGCCGTCGTCCGATGGGGCACAACCGCCCGTCATCAAACCGTGACCGGCACATTGGAAGACATCGTTGAACAAACCCGCAAAGCCGGCATAAAAGCGCCCGCTCTGATCGTGGTAGGCAAGGTGGTCGCCTTGCGCGAAACCCTGCAATGGTTTGAAAAAAAGCCTCTGCTGGGTAAACGCATTGTGGTTACCCGCGCCCGCGCCCAAGCCAGTGACTTGGTGCATGAACTCAGTGCCATGGGCGCCGATTGTGTCGAATGTCCAACCATTGAAGTGGTTCAGCCGGACGATTGGGCTCCTTTGGACGGCGCTATTGCCGATATTGAAAGTTACGATTGGTTGATTTTTACCAGCGTGAATGGTGTCCAGGTTTTCTTTGACCGGTTGTTTGGACAAGGTATGGATGTGCGCGCGCTGGGGCATCTGCGCACTGCATGCATCGGACCGTCAACTGCCCGATGCTTGCTTCAATACGGCATCAAAACGGATATTCTGCCGGAAACGTACCAGGCTGAATCGGTTGTGGAGGCATTTGAAAATGAGGTCATCCAGGGACGGAAGGTCCTGCTCCCACGTGCCAAAGAGGCTCGCGCCATAATTCCCCAGGAGCTCAAACGCATGGGGGCCGAAGTTGACGAAATAGCAGCCTATCAAACCATCGCGGTCACCGAAGGGCAAACTGAGTTATTGCTTCAGCTGGAAGCGGGGCAAATCGACATGGTCACTTTCACCAGTTCCTCCACGGTCCGCAATTTTAAGGCCCTGCTTCCGGAAAGCGAATCAAGTGACCTGATGAAAGGGGTCACCGTGGCTTGTATCGGCCCTATTACAGCCGATACAGCCCAAGCACTGGGTTTTAAGGCCCATATCATTGCCCACGACTTCACCATCAGCGGTTTAGGCAAAGCAATTTCAAATTATTACAGATCCCGTTAGGGTTAGCGCAAAAATAAATTTACATTTTTAGGTGTTGAGGCGCCTGCCTGGCAAGGCGCCGAAGTGCAGGAATATCGAGATATTTCTGCGCTTTGGCAACACCGCCAGGCAGGATGCATCGGCGCAT
>JASFER010000316.1:0-6941 GCA_050124755.1 Desulfobacteraceae bacterium | reverse complement strand
TCCACAGGGCAGTTATCGGCACATGGGCCGGACCGGTGGACCATCGGCCCACGTCCGATAACACGGATTGATGTAATCAGGAGCAAGGGCCACGCCAGGCCCGCCGCCGGCGGTGCTTTGCCCGGCCGGTGGTGCTGCCCGGCGGCCGTGGTCGGCGGCGGCGTCTTGATTTTATGCCCGCCCTCCACCCTGAAGGATTGGATCGATTTTAAAAAACAAAACGACGATTAAAGAAGAAATCAAGCTTCGTAAACCGCCGTCTGTTAACAATCTATGATATTTTTATAATTCTAGGATCGTCCCGGTTGTCTCTGCTTATTTTTGTTGACATAAGGAATATAGAATGTCCCCAGTGCATGCTAGGGACGTCCCGGTTGTCCCATAAGTTCTTCAATGCATTCCAGTTCTAATGAAATAAAAAAATGATTATCATTAATAATCTTTTGTCCTGTAGCAGTATCTACATAGCGAATACTTATCAACATTGCAGAACCCCCAGCTACTAAGCAATGCCTCTCAATATCAAAATAATACACGGTGTTCGTCTTTATAGTACACATGCAATTTCCATCTAGATCATTTGGATTTTCAAAGTCAGCAATAACTTCGAAACGAGCACAATCCCTGTTATTAATAATAACATAGTCAGTTAGAGTAATTATCAATTCTCCGACAACAGTAAAAATTTTATCATTTATAGCTACTGGAATCGATTTATTTATAGTATTATTTTCTTTTACCTTTAACGTTCTATTGGGCAAAGGGAATAATACCTCCGGAAGAAGATCTACATTATTTTTATTAGCTTTATTCATTCCCTCTTCGTCAATACTGGCAATTACAATTGACGGAATATTTTGTAACTTTTTTTCTTTACCATTCCAATGTGTAATAACTGTTTCTATATCTTTTAGCTCTAAATCAGCAGTATGATTTCCTGAACTACTGATTAAGAAATTAGCATTTGAGATCATTTTTGTTGTATCTTTACCTGATTCGATGCCAATAATATTCGAGAAATCATTTTCTATTGATTTCTTCAAATAGCTATAAATATATTGATTTGTATTTGAAAAATCCCATTTAAAAAGATTACTGCCATGCAGTTGCTTATTAACTATATAATTATTTCTATCAATTTGATCTAAAAACATAGAAGCTTCGGGGATAGAAGGTAGCAAAGCCTTGGCATCTGAAAATGATATAAAAAATAAGCAGATAAGAGATGCAATTAAACAAATGGTCACATACCTACCGATGTTTTTCTTCTTCAAAAGCATCTTTAATATTATCCTTTTATGTTAACCAGATATTTTGTTATTAATACTTAAAACCAGCTAAGGTTTTCCACCTAAATATCCTTGATATGCCTCTTTTGATAGGACATAGCTACTATTGGCAGCTTCGATATTCCCTGTAAAACCAGAAACAAGCTCAATATTAAATCCTTTTCCAGGTCTTATCATTCCTTTTTGGATAAGATTCCCAAAATGGGTTTTAGACCCGGGGCAATTATTACTAATTAACGAATCGCCCTCAATATTATACAGATTTGGTTTTGATAGATTATCTTCAAACCATGCTACATTTGCTGTAGAGCTGGAAAAAGGAAGTGAAATAGAACCACCAACGAAACCACCTCTAAATTTCAGAGCGTTATAGCCAACTATTTCACCGTCGGTTTTACTTCTAATTGGCTTAGGATCAACAACAAATCCGTTTACATTGAGAGTCCCAAATTCCCAGGTAGCAGAGCGCATATCCCATACTACTAAATACTCTGCAAGACCTAAAGGATCTATTGCATTGACCGGATTATTTTGGACATTAATCCGGTCGAGCACTTCCGGCCCCAAGCGAACATCGGCCTTAATATCGGCACCTTGGCCCGGATTTGGCCGCTATGTAAAAGAACCCGATTTCAAGTGATCGTTGCAAAAGCGTAAGCGTATAGTCGGGATCGACAGACCCTTTCTTTTTAGCGGCCATTGGCCGGATAATCAAATGATTTTTTGCGGTTAAAGGATAATAGGCGGGATTTAGGGGCGGTTGTCTTTGAGGGCTTGGCGGACCGTGTCCAGGGAGGCGAACTCGTTTTCAAGATAGTCGTGGATCGTCGATATACTGTGAACGATCATCACGCCCATCATGGACAGGGTATGGCGCAGGCCTTCGGGTTGTGCTTTATCAAATTCGCTGAGCCAATATCCGGCCTTGTGGATGCGTTGGATCATGATGTCGATCTCTTGCCGGATCACCAGATAGCGCTCTGCTGTGGTTGGGGTCATGCCGCAGATCATCTTGTTCGGGTCGCTCATGGCGTACACCTCCTTGGGGTTGGACGCACGGGTGCGTCGGTTTCAAGGTTGACGGATTGTTTTAGGGTATCGGGTGTGCTGTTCGGATGGTGGTGTTTGGCGGGTGCTGTCCGGCCCGGATCGACGGCGGGCCGGATGATTTTATGTTCTGTTGTAGGTGCGTACGATGGCGTTTAGCAGAGCCTGCATGTTCCTTTCATCGAGCACGTACAGGGCCTCGCCCAGGTTGAACTTGTCGTGGAGGTCCGGGTTGCAAAGGTTGAGCAGGGCTTCCAGGATCAAGAACTCTCCGTGGCTCAGCACCCCGCCCCGGCCGTTGTAAAGGTACTCGGCCAGGTCCAGATCGTAAAAGTCGTTTGAGTTGATGCCCGGGATATTGCCCTTTTCAACGCCTTTGTGCCGCAGGGCCGGGAACGTGCAGGCGATCTCAAACAGTCTTTCATCTTTTGATGCCATGGGTCCTCCTTTCATTGTGGATCCCGTTCTCTGGGATGGCAGCGTTTGTGTTCGTTTTTAAGGTCCGTGATGGATAGGTGGGTGTAGATCTGGGTGGAGTCCAGGCTGCTGTGGCCGAGCAGCTTTTGGATGGTGCGGATGTCGGCCTTGTTCTTGAGCATGGCCGTGGCGCACGAGTGGCGGAACGTGTGGGGCGAGACATTCTTTTTGATCCTGGCTTTTCGGGCGTACTTTTTGATCAGCTCCCACAGCACGTTTTTGGAGAAGCGCTTGCCCCGCAAGGTTAAAAACAGGTGGTTGTTGTACGGATCGCGGATCAGTTCCGGACGCACGGACTTGATGTAGTTTTCCAGGTACCGGCAGGCGATGCGGCCGATGGGAACGATGCGATCCTTTTTGCCCTTGCCTTCGATGATGCGCAAAAAGCCGTCATGGTAATCAACATCGGCCAAGGTCAGGTTGTTGAGTTCTTCTTTCCTGATGGCTGACGAGTAGAGCACTTCCAGGATGGTGCGGTCCCGGTAGCCGATGGCGGTCTTGGTATCCGGAGCATGGATGATCTTGCGGGCCTCGGCCGGCGTTAGTACGCCCCTTGGCAGCCGTTTGGGCTCTTTGGCATAGGCCACTGCCCGGCCGGGATCTGCGACGATATAATCGTTGTCCTTCAAAAAACGGCTGAAGTTCTTGGCCGCAGACAGCATGCGGTTCTGGTAGCTTATGGAGTTGGGTTGGCCGCGGCTGTTGAGGCTTTCAAATAGCGTGAGCTGGTAATCCCGGATGGTTTGGGAAGTAATTTGATCAACATGGCTGATGCCGCCGCTTTCCAGGTAGGTCAGGAACTTTTCCAGCATCCATGCCACATGGTCGATGGTGCGCTTCGACAGGTTGCGCACCTTCATCGAGCGCAGATAGGCGGCCGACAAGGGTTTAAATTGATTTTCGTTCATAGTGTCCTTTGACTTTTTCGATCTGCGGTTTAAAGCTCTCTTTGGCCGCCTTGTCCTTTTCCCTGGGATGGGTCTTTTGATGCACGGCCTTGATGTCCAGCCCCAGGGCCCGGATGTACTGCTGAGTGGTCTTTAGATCCGCATGGCCGAGCATCTTTTGAACGGCCCGGATGTCGGCCCCGTTTTTCACCAGGGCCGTGGCAAAGGTGTGGCGCAGGCTGTGGGCGGTAACCTGCTTTTTGATTTTGGCTTGCCGGGCATAGGTGCGGATCATGATACCGACCACCTGGACGCTGCTCGGATTGCCGTAACGGTTGATGAACAGGCGGCGCTCTTTGCGGTTGTTCTTTGTCAGCCGCGGCCGGGCCTTGGTGATGTACTCGCGAAGCGCCTTGACCGCATGTCGGCCCATGGGCACCACGCGGTCCTTGCCGCCCTTGCCCTTGTTGACCCGCAGCATGGCCCCGGTAAGGTCGGCGTCGAACACGGTCAGGGCGCAAAGTTCCCGCAGCCGGATGCCGGTGGAGTAGAACACTTCCAGGATGGCCCGGTCCCGGATGCCGGTCATCAGCCCCAGGTTGGGCTGGTCCAGCAGGGTCTTGACCTCTTTGCGGGTCAGCACATGCCGGGGCAAGGTTTTGTCCTTTGGCGGCTCTGTGATGGATTCACAAGGGTTGATAAAAACGATGTTGGCGGTTTCCAGGTACTCGAACAGCCGTTTGACGGCCCGCACCTTCACGCACAGCGTGGCGGTGGTGTAAGGCGCACCCTTTTCGGTTTTGTGACCGTACAGGGCCTCTATGTAAGCTTCGATGTCGCTTTTGGTGACCTGGCGTATGTCGTCGGCCGTCGCGGCCATCAAAAACCCGCGGGCCTGATCCGTGTACAGATCCACCGTGGCCGCACTGCGGCCAAGGGCCTGCAAGTGTTCTTTGAAGCTGAACAACAGTTCTTCTACTTTATGCATATGACACCCCTTTGAACTATGCTTATGACGGCTGTTTTTGGTGTGTGGCCTTAATTACTTTTCCCAGGATCGCCGCCAAGTTGAGACAAAAAACGATGTAAAGCCTTGGCAGTTAAAGAATAACGAGGATTGGAGCCCACCCGCCAAGTGCCCTCCAAGTGGGCTCCAAGTACCCTCCAAGTTGGCTTTTTGGCCCTCCAAGTCAGGTTTTGGGGCCTCCAGGTTCATCGACGATCCCGGCTTGTTCGGCTTTTTTCTTCAATTGCTCGATGTCGATCAAGCCGATCAAAAAAGGCTTGTCCTCGTCGATCTCGTCGGCGGCCAACAGCTCGTAGACGTATTCTTTGCCCTTTTTGCCCATGACCGGGTAGATGTACTCCAGGTCTTCAAGCTGTTTGATGTGGGTTTTGACCTGGAAGTCGGACCATCCGCTGAAGTGGCGGATATCGCGGCGGGTGAAGTGGTGCTGCTGGGGCTTGATCTTCTTTTCTTTGCAGGCATCGAGCACCATCTTGCGTATCAATTGCAGCAAGGCCCGCGACGGCGGCGGCAGCTCGTCCAGGCTGCGACCCAACACTTCGTTGGCAATGGTGTTGGCCCGCTCGATGTCGGTCAGGGTGACGTTGATACACGCAATGCTTTTGCCCTTGTGCTCGATGGTGTAGTGCTTGCGCTGGTACTGGTACAGGTAGGTCACGGCCAGGATCAGGTTCAGGTACTTGGTGTGGTCCCGTCTGGCCCGCAAGGACTTGGATGTGAACGTCAACAGCTCGGCATAGGGATTGACCACCTTGACCGGTTTTAGCAGATGGTTGGCGTTTTGGTGCTTTTTAATGACCGCTTCGGCCTCGATCGCGGCCAGCAGTCCGGCCATGGTGTGGCGCTGGCGCTGCTTGGCCAATATTTTTTCGGTCATCCCGGCCGACTCGTCAATGGAGATGAACACAAAGCGCGAGGCGGTCTCTCCGTCGATCTCCGGGGCCGTGGTGGTGATAAAGACCATCAGCGGGCCTTCCACGCTGTTTTCTGAAGCTTTCAGCTCGCCGCTGACCGGGTCTTTGCCCGTGTAAGCGATGGTGATCTTTTTCGATGACTGGATAGAGCGGATGGAGTAGATGGCCCCGTTCATGCCGTCGAGTTCTTCAACGGCCAGGATCTTGTGCTTTAAGCTGTCGCTGGCTTTATAGAACAAGGCCTGGTCGGTCAACCGGGTGTACTTGATGACCTCATCTTCGGGGATCATCGACAGCACGGTGTCCTGCAAGAAGGACTTTCCGGCCGCTGACCGGCTTTGGATCATCACCGACAGCGGTTCATCCATCTTGCGGGAGATGGCGGCAATGTAACACAGCAGCTTGCCCATATCTTCGCCGGTGTAGCCGATGGTTTCAAAATCGGACAGGATCTCATCGAACAGGGCCGGGTTCTTGAGCATGGCAAGGGCGGCCTGTCTGTCCTGGGTGCTCATCTGCGCCTTGTCCGATCCGGTTTCTTGCTTGGGCTGCCACTGCTCGGCATGCTGCATCAACTGTTGCAGATCTTCGGCGATGGTCTTTTCATCTTCTCCGAACAGATCGCACAAGCCCTTGACCAAAAAGGCCCTGGACCGGGCCGAGTAAAAGTCCACCGTGTCCGGGTGGATGCGCTGCTTGCCCTTTTCCGTGACAATGCCCTTGACGGTGGCCTTTAGCTGGTTGCCCCGCCGAGTGATGCCTCTGGCTTCATAGTGTCGGCCGCCGATTGTGGCGCTAAAGCCGTAGTCGGTGGGCGTGTAGCGCTCGGCGGCTTGTTTTGCTTTCTCTTGGGGATCGGCAAGGCCGACAAGCTTTTTAAACTCGGCGGCCGCATCGGCCGTTAAAAGAAAAAAGTCGTTGATGTCCTGTCCGTCGGCAAGATCGATGCGGTGGACCTTAAAGCCTTGGCCTTCAAGGGTGGCCGCTGTCTTTTCGGCGGCCTTGCGGCCCGACTCGTCGGCGTCAAAGCAGATGTGCACGGTTTCTACTTCACAGCGCTTAAGCCACTGCACATGATCGTCGGTAAAGCCGTTGACGCCGTAGCTCGGGATGGTGTTGCCGATCCCGGCGCAGAGCAATGTCAGGCTGTCGATGATCGATTCGGTCAGGATGATGTCCTTGTGAGACCTTGCCGCCTGGCGGTTGAACAGCCCCAGCCGCTGGCCGGTCAGGTACAGGTGCCGGGCCGCTCCGGGATGGGCCGCCTCATCGATGCGCCGGCCGTAGATGCCGGCCGGGT
>JASFER010000315.1:0-6951 GCA_050124755.1 Desulfobacteraceae bacterium | reverse complement strand
TCCATTTCGATGAATTGGCCTTTATTTTTCCAACCAGCTCGGAAAGGGGTTGATTTGATCTGATTTTCACTGCCAGATGGATATGATCCGGCATGCCTCCGATGGATAGGGACTGTGCGCCACCTGTGCGTATAATTCCACCGATATAGGCATACAGCCTTTCTCGATAGTTATCGGTGATGATAGGTTCGCGCCCTTTGGTGCTGAATACGACATGGACCAGTAAATTCGTTAGAGTGCTTGCCATGATTTTTCTGCCACTCCTTCGGAGTTGATTTAATTTTCATCCAGACCCCGGGTTGACACCCGGGGCTATAATCGTTGGCCCTTTCAGGGCCGTATAAGAACAATGAAGGTTAGCCTTCACAGTGCATAGCTAAAAAAGCAATCAACCGATGCCGTCTGTGGGTCTCTTTATTGTGTCATCCGCGATCTGGGAATTTGATGAGTTATGCAGATTTACTATATTCAGGTAGCTTTAGCAAACCACATCAATTATTAGGTCGTAAAAACCTGCGATAGCTTGCCAATGCCGCATTGATGGCAGGTATTGGGGTATCTAAATTGTATCTGGAATTCTTAATCTAATGAAAAACTGTGATACGTCCAACGTATCTGCATGTTTACCCAGGTTGTGATACGATCTATCACAGCTTTCAAATCTTCAATTTTCCTTGTCAAAATTTGCAGCTTTCCCCATCATGCCGCATGAAAACTAAAGACGATACTAAAACGACAACATGATTTTGTTAAAACACCATATGAATTGAAAATCACAATGATCCATCCGGCTGTTCGGATCGATGTGCTCCAGCCAGCTATATGCATGTCCGATAAGCGTGGTGAAAAGATTGTCTGAGAAAAAGGGTTCAATATTGAATTGCTTTTGAAGTAACTTACATATTTATGTCCGTAGTGGATTCTGGCTAATGACCTCTTGTTGCTTTGCAACACCGGCAACAAGTTGCCGGTGCTACCCGCTTTTAACGTCTGTAATGCGTTTTGAAAAAATCCCAAATGACTTCACAGGCATCAATATCCATAGATTTCTTGCCTACCAATCTATTGAGGACCGCTTTTTTTAAAAGACCTCTTTTATCTTTACGCGCCGGCCAAGTGTGCCCACCACCAAATATGGTATAGAGCACAACTTCCGTATTCTGTTTTCCTCCTGAATGTACTGCCCTGCTTACAGTCGTGCCGTCTCTGCGACTTAAGTCCGGCAAATTAGTAACTTCAGGTTCAGAATTACATTTATTATGCTCAACCCAGAATTTTATCGTATCATCGACGGACATCACATATCCATTTATCTGCCTGCCAAATTTAACAACTCCTCCATTCCAAGGTACCAGAGGGTCTTCAGTGCCATTAATCATTAAAAGAGAAACCGGCTGACTTGGCTTAAGCTTTCCCGATAAATTTTTTGGGATAGCTGCGATTACAGTAGCAATCGCAGCTATCCTGTCAGCAGCGTTAGCAGCTAAATAATGGGCCATCATTCCCCCGTTAGAAGCGCCAGTGACGTAAACCCTATCTTTATCAATGGGGTATTTATTCACCAGATAATCTATAAGAGAAGCAAGAAAACCTACATCATCAATATTATTTGTATGAGCATAAGACGTTGGAAAATTCCTTCTATCATTCCACTGACCTTCTAATCCTTCAGGATAGACAAGAATGAAGGATTCTTTTTCAGCAAGTGATTCAAACCCATTATTGGTATATCGTGGCCATTCCTTTGCAGAGCCTCCACCTCCATGAAGAGCAATTAATAAAGGCAGAGATGTTAACTTTGAACGCGTTGAAGGTATATATAAAAAGTAAGATCTTTCACGTTCGCCGTAGGAAAATTTACACATCTTTCTCATCGGCTGAATGGAGATGGAGTTATTTTCAGCACTGCTTTCTGAATAGGCAAAAGGATGATTTCCGAAAATTAGTAATAGAACAAAAGTAATTATTCGATATCTCATTTTTTTGTCAAACCAATGGTTAAAAAGATTGTCAGAGAAAAAGGGCTCAATATCGACTTGCTATTGAAGTGGCTTATAAATTTATGACCGTAGTGGATTCTGGCTAATGACCTCTTGTTGCTTTGCAACACCGGCAACAAGCTGCCGGTGCCACCCACGGGATTGTAACGCGGCTCCGCCTTGAGCTTGAGTCCGATTGAAGGTTTTGAAACCGCTTATCGTATCGTAACATATTTCCATGGAACTGTTTCCGTTAACCATACACCGTTTAGAGACAGAAAAAACGGATAACCTACGCGATTCATCTGTCCTGAATGGACGCACAGGACCAAATGAATTCATCCTTATTCCGGCGTCACTCCTCATGCACCGCCTTTAGGACGCCGCCGGCAGGAGACTGTTCTGTACCGGATTTGACGCCGGCATCCTTTTTGATGGACTCAACATCGAGTTCCCTGATCCAGCTTGGAAGGTTTTTCCAGACCCCATGAAAACCGAAGCCGCCTTCGGTCATTTCCCTGATGGCTTCTTCCTTTGTCCAGCCTTGGACCGCGATTCGATACAGGGCGCACATGGTGCCGGTTCGGTCTGCTCCATGCTGGCAGTGGACCAGGACCGGTGTCCGTTTGGGATTTGTGACGATCTGAAGGAATCGGACGGCTTCTTTGCGCTCCGGATGCCAGGCTTTCATGTAGATATGCTCATACCCCAATGCGGTCTCTCCGATTTCGTCTCGATCGGAATGGAAGGAGCGCAGATTCACAACCGTTACAATCCCCTTCTGCTTGAGATTTTGCATGCCGATTGCTGTGGGTTGAGCACTGCGATAGAGACCCGCACTGACTTGATGCAGGTTGGGAACGCCATCAAGTATGGTGGGTTGCGCCCATGATGCAGGACGATTTGAAGCGGGCTCATCCGCCAGAGCGAGGCCCACGAGCAAGCAGCTTAATAATATGATGACAGTTCGTTTCATCTCTTTCACCTAATTCATGGCTGAAAACCTTTAACGCCCTCCCCCTTGACGGGGGATGGCCGGGGAGAGGGTGAAGGCTATCAGCCATGATGTCCCCCTCCCACAACCCCTCCAGCCAGGGGAGGGGCGTTTTCGTTCAGGCGCTATTTGATTTGTTCTTTGGCCGGCCTGCAAACACTCTGAAGCGGCGCTCCATCAAAATCCACTATATTTAGTCCCAAAAGGCGCATCTTTTCAACAAAATTCGATTTTATGCAATTTCAAATTGTTATATCAAAGGCAGGGTTCATTTGATTCAACTGTCGCCGGAAACCGCATCCAACTGCAACAGCCACACGGCCAGCAAGGTCAATCCAATTCCCGGCAACACCGCCCACTCCGGCGTCGAAAGCCCCAGGCCCCACTCCATAGCAGCCACAGCCGAAGGCGTTAAAAAGGTATAAGCCACCACACGGGTCGGTCCCAGACGCGGAGTCGTGTGCTGTAAAATCCAGAAAGTGCCGGCCGTGGAAGGACCGGCCAGGTAGGCAATTCCCAGCCATACACCGGCATCGGGAAGCGGCAGTCCGCCGGTGCGCCACACCGCCGTCACCAACAGCGCCGCTGTAGCCGCCAGCAGACTGTAGAAGGTGAAGCACACCCTGGATTCGTCGCGCTGCAGTTTCTTCATTGCCAGCATGTACACGGCCAGGCAGATGGTTCCCGCGAAAAAGATCACATCCCCGCGAGCAAACTGAAAGGCGAGCATCCGCTGCCAGTCCCCGCAAAAAATCACCCATAGCGTGGCCGCCATGGAGAGGGCCAGAATCCCCAATTGTCTCACCCGCACCGGTTCTCCCACCAAGGCGCCCAGCAGCATGGTCAGCAGCGGCAAGGTCGTATAAATCGTGCTGGTGTTCAGGGGCGACGTTTCCTTAAGGGCCTGGAACATGAGAATGAAGAAAAAGCCGTAGGTGCCGCCCACCACGCAATATCGCACCAGGTCCCGCCACCCCGGCAACCGGGCACCTTGCACAAAGGGAAGCATCAGGGCAAAGATCACCGTCGCCGCCAAAAACCGCCAGAAGGTCAGCACCGTGGGGTCGTTGCCCGGTGTAATCGCCGCCACCACCGGAAAGGACCCGGCAATAATCAGCGAAAACACCACCATCCACAAATGGGCCCGATGGTTCGCTGAGCCCGCGGCCCTCCCTGCTTTTGGTGTCACATGTGGATTAAAAATGCAGATCGTATCGGAAGCACCTTTTTAAACGCTGTTACGCTATTTTCCGGCAGTTTTATCCGCCGCCCCATGCCCAAGAAAACCATGGTATTCATCATGAACCAGCCGGCCGTCGCCGTCGGCATCGGCAGCCTTGAATTTCTTCTCGTCTTTGCCGTAATGCACCGCAAATTCCTCAAAGGTGACGATACCGTCCTGATTGGCGTCGATGCGCCGAAAACAGATGTGACCGCCCTCCTCCCCCGCGACGCCCAAACCGTTCCACATCAGAAATATTCCAAATACAACTAAAAATATCAGGCTATTTCTCATTATCTATCTCCACGTTCCTAAATGGGTTGGATCATTTAAGGCCAACAGGACCTTTTGTTTTGCCCATATCGCTTATCCACAGGCCCGCAATCCGCATATAGAAAATCGTCACGTCATGTCAACGGCTAATTTTCACCTGAAACCACAAACCGGAGGTCGCAGGCTCACCCCGCCATGAATTATGAACCATGAACCATGAACGATGAACCATGAACCATGAACCGCAGGCCTCGGGCCCGCTAATCTTCAAATTGCCCCTTGAATTCATAAAACCGCGCCTTCAGATCCTCCAGTGCCTCGGCAAGATCATCCACCTTTTTCTCAAGCAAGGCCATCCGGTCACGATCGGCGCCTTCAAGGGGCGCGACCGGCATCACCGTCCGGGGCGGCGCATCTTCAACGGATGGCTCAGCCACCTTGCCGAATGTATGCGCATACCGATTCTCTTTCTGTCCGGGGCGACGGTCAAGCCGACGAACAAAAGGCCCGGCCTCATGGCCGGCCAGTTTCTGCAATATATGCTCCACCGCCGCCACCCCATGAAACTCAGCCAAGCGGCCGGTGCGTGAGCGCAATTCTCCGGCGGTTTGGGGTCCCCTCAACAACAATATGCACACAATGGCCAGTTCCCTGTCGGAAAAGTCGGCCACATCTTTCATGTTGTGCTCATATTTCAGCGACCGACTGCCCTGGGTCTTGACCTGAAACACCAGGCGATCGTTTCGCAACCGGACCAGGGCCTCTTCCACAGCCGCATGATCCAGATGCATCACCGGATCGCGATTGGTGCTCTGGTTGCAGGCATTTACCAGTGCATTCAAGGTCAACGGGTAGTAGTCCGGCGTTGCCATCTGCTTTTCAATCAGAACCCCAACGATTCGAGCTTCAATCTCATTGAGCAGGATGTCCATCCACCTTCTCCTTTTTCACTGTTCAGTACAGCCAACCCACACGGTCCGGGCAGTATGGCCGGTTGCACAAATGGTAACCGATACGGGAAAAATATTTACTTTATGAAAACAGAGCACGCCCCGTCAACGCTAATTTAGGGATCCGTGCACGCCCTTGGCCACACCAAAAGATCCAATAACCACCTGATATAGCAATGGATGGGACTTACGGCCCCTACCTTTTGGCACATATTCTGCAATTATCGGGTGACAGATCTGTTCAGCATACATCCAAACAGGGACGTTTCCATGCTAAAAAGCATACATCTCTTGGCGATGGCGGTATGGTTGTCTCTTTGCCTCTCTTGCGGTTCGGGCGGCGGAGGCAACGGCGACACCACCGACGGTGGCACCACGGTCGGCAGCGGCAACACCGATGTCGAATACACCGTCATGACGGATGACATGCCTGCAGCAGGCAATCCCGACGGCGATTGGCCTGTGCCGGACGAGGCCATGGAGGAAGACACCTCCTCACCCGACCATGTCATCGGCGACGGCACGCCCCAAAGCTGCACCTCTGAAGCCGTGGTGAATGCCGTTGCTCAGGGCGGGATTATTACCTTTGACTGCGGTCCGGACCCGGTGACCATCGTCATGGAAGAGACCGCCAAGGTCTTCAACAACACCGGCCCCAGAATTGTCATCGACGGCGGCGGCCTGGTCACCCTCAGCGGCGACAAGCTACGCCGGATACTCTACATGAACACCTGCGACTCGGATCAGGTATGGACGACCTCCCATTGCCAGAACCAGAACCATCCCCAATTAACCGTTCAGAACCTGACCTTCATCGATGCCAATTCAAAAGCAGAGACCGAGTTCGACGGCGGCGGTGCCATCTGGGTGCGCGGCGGCCGGTTCAAAGTGATCAATTGCCGCTTTTTCAACAATGTCTGCGCTGACTTGGGCCCCGATGTGGGCGGAGCGGCCATCCGGGTGTTCAGCCAGTACAATGGCAACCCGGTCTATGTGGTCCACAGCACCTTCGGCGGCCGTGACGATCTGGGCAATGTCTGCTCCAACGGCGGCGGCCTCAGCAGCATCGGCGTTTCCTGGACCATCATCAACAGCCTTTTTACCCACAACCGCGCCATCGGCAGCGGCGGCAATCCGGCCCGAAGCGGCACCCCCGGCGGCGGCAGCGGCGGCGCCATCTACAACGACGGCAACACCATGACCCTGGCCATATTCGGCACCCGGATCGAAAACAATGAATGCAACACCCACGGACCGGCCATCTTCTTTGTCAGCAACAACCACGACGGCACCCTGCACATCGAAGCATCGATCAGCCGCAACAATATCAATCTCAGCAACCACCCGTGGGAGATCCTGCCCGGCGTCTCGGGCCACGATGACACCACCGTGATCGTGGACGATGCCTCCATTATCGAGTAGCACTTCAAGACGGCTTTGCTGGAAGCCATCTCAAAAAACGGATTTTGGTCCAAGATGTAGGCGGGTCCGGGTTTCAAACCGCAGGCATACGCCGGCATGTCGAGGATTTGA
>JASFER010000314.1:0-7025 GCA_050124755.1 Desulfobacteraceae bacterium | reverse complement strand
ACCCGGGATCTCCACATCGTGGTGGATGATCTGGAGCAACTTCCCTTTGATGCGCCCTTGTTCGGTCTGCTGCAGGCCCTGGTGACCGCCGGGCCGCTTGGGGCGCGCTGGATGCTGCTCTCGCGCCGGATGCCGCCGGTGGCGGTGGAATCTTTGAACGTCGAACAGCAGGTGTTGCGCATCGGCAACGACCAGTTGGCCTTCACGCCGGAGGAGACCCGGCTCTTTTTCCAAAGGGACGGGAACCCCGCTTTTTCCGATGACCAGTTCCAACGGATCCAGGAGGCCTGCGAAGGGTGGATCGGCGGAATGGTGCTGCTCAACCAGGCCCTGGAGCAGATGGATTTGCGAGCCCGCGAAGCGTATCTGGCGCAGTTGTCCGACCGCGATATTGCCCGGCACTCGGGACGCTACTTTGATGAGGTGCTGCTGGCCGCCTTGCCGGAGGCGCACCGGCAGCTCGTCATCCACAGCGCCGTGTTCAACCCCATCCGCACCTCCGTGCTCCAATCGCTCTTTGGGGATATGGAGGTCGGCCCGGTGTTGGCGTCTTTGGCCGGACGACATTTTTTCATCAGCCGGGTGACCCCGGAGGAACAGGAAGCCGTGTTCCGGTTTCACAACCTGCTTCGCGATCATCTTCTGGCGCTGTTCCGGGCGCAGTACCCGGCCAAGGCGCGGCGCCGCTTCTATGGCAAAGCGGCTGCGGCCTTTGAAAAGCTTGGGCAGGCCGAGAGCGCCATCGCGTTCTATTTGAAGGCGGACCAGCCCACGGCCGCCGCCCTGCTTTTGGAGCAGATCGGATATGACCTGGTGCTGGCCGGCCGCCAGGCCGATATCAAGGCGTGGCTGGGCGGCCTGCCGTTCTTCCAGATTGAAGAGCGGCCGTGGCTTTTGCTGCTGTCGGCCCAGGTCAATCGCCAATGGGGCGTCACCCAATGTTTTCGGTACATGGAAAACGCCCTGAAGGGCTTCCGCAAGGATAAGGGTTCGGATCTGCGCGGCCGTCTGCTGACCCTGGGCGCCTTCATCGACGCCATGTTGCTGACAGGCGCTGCCAAAATCCCTGTGGCGGATCTGGTGAAGGAGGCCGAGGGGTTGCTCACCGAGGCCAATGAAACCGCCTATCCCCTGGAGACCACCCTGCTATGGATTCACGTGGGGGCCGCCCACGCCTTTCGGGGCGGGGTCGGCCCGGGGCAGATCGCCGCCTGCCAAAACGCCCTCCAGCGGGCGATCCGGACCGGGCATCCCCTGCTCCTGTTCAAGGCGCATATGAGCCTGGTGCTGGCCAATGCCATGTGCGGCCGGTTTGACGACGCCCAGGATCACCTGGACCAGATGGGAAAGATTCTCCAGGTATTTCCCTTTCCGGAGCTGATCTGCAGCCGCCTGGCGATCAACGGTGTGCTTTGTCTCGTCCAGGGCCGCATCCGGCCCATGACGGAGATCGTGGATGCCCTGAACCGGCTGGTGGTGGATCATAAACTCTTCAATATGGACACCACCGTGCGGACCTTGGAAATCTACCTTGCACTGATGGAAGAAGACGAACAGCGGCTGCAGGAAGCGGGCAACTATCTCATCGCCCACAGCAAAGCAGCCGGCGATCAGTACACCCTGGGCAGCACCCATCTGATCATGGGCGCCGGCGCCTACATTGAAAGACGCTATGACCAGGCCGTCGCTCTGGAAGAAACCGCCATTGCCACCATGGGGCTGCCTGCGGGCCATTCGGACGACCACCTGATCATCGCCAAGGTGATCCTGGGGCTGGCCCATCTCCATCTGGGTCGATGGGATGCGGCCGCCGGGTATCTGGCCGAGGCGGAAGCTTATTTTACGGCGGCCGAAAACCGCCTTTTGATCATCGACGTGCATCTGGCCCGGGCGTTGTGGGCCCATGGCCGCAGCGACCCGGCGGCAGCGGCGAGCTGGTTGGAAAAAGGTTTCTCCGCCATGGCCGCCCACGGCTACGACCACCTGCTGATCATCAGCCGCCGCGATCTGGCCTTTTGCGCCTATCTGGCGCTGGCGCTGGAGGTGCCCGCAGCCGGCGACGCGGCCGTTGCGCTGCTCAGCGGTAAATTGGCGGCGTACGCTCCCCGTGAGCTGACGGCGCTGACCCGCCATCAGGCCAAACCGGTCCGCGCCGCCGCCGAAGCCATCCTCAGGGAGCACCACCGCAACGGCCGGCCGAAGCTCTCCATCACCTGCCTGGGAGCTTTTCAGGTGACCGCCGGTTCGGAGGCGCCCGCCATCCAATGGGACCGTAAAATGCCCCGCCGGCTCTTCATGCTCTTGGCGGCCCATAACGGCGATTTGCCCGTGGAGCAGGCCATGGAGATGCTCTGGCCCGAATCCGATCCGGACAAGCAGAGACGCAATTTCAAAGTGACCCTCCACCGCCTGCGCAAAAGCCTGGAACCGGAAATGGACAAGGTTTTCGGCTCCACCTATGTTCACGTCCAAGACCATCGCCTGGTGCTGGACATGCAGCGATGCCGGTTGGACTGCCAGCGCTTTGAGGCGCTTTGCCGATGGGCCGACAACGCCCGCCAGGACGGCGACGGCACTCTGGCCGAGGCCCGTTACCGGGAGGCGCTGGCCCTCTATGGCGAGGATTTTCTGGCTCACGAGCTGTTTGCGGATTGGGCCGGGGCCAAGCGCACCCACTTGCGCAACCGCTGCATCAAGGCCGCTTCGGCCCTGGGCGAGCTGCTGGAAGCGCGGGCGGCCCATGAGGAGGCGCTGGAGTGCCTCGGAAAAGTCATCACCCTGGATCCTTTGAACGAAACCGCCTATTGCCGGATGATGAAGCTGCATGCCCGCCGGGGGGATGGGGACCGCGTGCGCGCGGTGTACGCCGATTGCCGCCGTGCACTGGAAAGTCAGATCGACGCGGCCCCCAGCGCCAAAACCCGGGCCGTGTTCGAAGCCGCCAGCGCCGGCACCGTCTCTCCCAACTAGTGTTGTGTCCCATCAGTATGTGACAAATGTTATTCGACATTATTCCGATAAATCCAAATGCCAAATGGCGGATGGGGTCCGATTGTATATAAAATCGGCAGAATACCTTATTTAGGGGTTCACTCTTTCTCAACCACCATGTACACAATATCCGGGAGGGCGGGTTTGTCTGAGGGTTTAATCCCCAGCGGTTTTAAAAGGTTGGAATAGTCCGGACATGTTTTTGCCTTGCGTTTGGAGCTGATGCTGACCTGGAAACTCGAAAACCGATATCCGATTAGGTCCCAGAAAGGTTTTATGGCAGCCCTGAAGTTTGTATCCGGTGACGGATCGTATGGATGAAATTCAAGACGGGGCAGTTGGGGTCTGCGGATCACCGGTGTTGGGGTGCTGCCGCGATTGGCTGTAAACCGCTTTACCACCTCCTGGTATAGACGGGGATAGCGCTCGAGGTTCATGCGAAAGTATAATTTTTCTCTTTTATCTGCGCCGGTGGCTGCAATACAGCCCTGTACAAGCCGGGTTGCAATGGATCGATAAGCTTCCTGGCTTATGGGCCGTATACGGGTATAGGCGCCGCCGGAATGGACCCTATCCCCCGTGATTTCATACTCGTCCAGTTGGCGTTGGAAGGAACAATATAGAAAAGTGGAATCCTTCTTGGCCGCCGCAAAAAGATAGTCCACGCGAAACGATGATCCGGGTTCCGGCTTTTGATTTCCAGGGAAAGACGCTTTTTCAAGCGGCTTTAATAGGACATTCAGCATCAGGGGAACGGGGATGGTTAAATCTTTCGGAATCCCGGCAGGTGCCAATACGTCATCGTAAAATCTAAACCGGTGCGCTTTTTGATAGGTCATCTTCTCCATGGAAGCACCGGTGGACTCAAATCCCAATCCGGATGCCACGGTCTGCATCTCATTTTTCAGAAAATCGGAAATGAGCTCTACCAGCTTTTTGTATCGGGCATGGGAATCGGTGGTATCCCACGCTTTGTACAGGGAGGAGGCCTGCCAGATGCGGGCCCACTTTTGAATGCTTTCAGGATAATCTTCCCACGACAGGTTCATGGAAAATTGGCCTTCCCTCTCCTGCTCGGCAAAACCAAGGGCATAATTCAACAAACCCGACAGCCGAGGTGCGTACTTCTCCTTGAGCGGCCCGAATCGGCCTGATTCAGGATCCCCTCCCCGGTATGCACGGTAACTTAACTGGCGGCCGTCTCCAATCCGCAGTTCAAAGCGCGTATCGCTCTCTTGTGCGCTGACGGTAAAACTTTTGAGGTGAACGGCCCAATCCGTTTTCCCCACAAGCTGGAAAAAAGACATTTCCGGCGCTGTTATCTCTTGTGCCGTGCAAAGAGAACCCGGCAACAAAAAGCTGCAAACGATAAGGACGACGATTGTTCCCGACTTCATTTTTATTTTACTCCTACGATTTCCAGTATATGAGGCCGGTGGTGCCGGGCATCATTCAACACCGGCCGCTGTCGACAAGCTCCCGGAGAGGTTCTGGTGCGCTGCACGCCGCCGGCGTTTCGTAAAAGTGTGCTGCACGCGTCTTGATTTGACCATATACATGCACCAAATCACGGCGAAGATCAGGTCACGTGCCAACTCCCCTCCCTGCCCGGGTTCAGGGTCGGACTCGATGACGAGAAAATCGGCCGCTGCGGTGTCGATGGTCACCATCCCAAATTGGGCCAGGGTGACCACGATAAACAGTCTGGGGAAGGCGGACCGCTTTTTGAAAAACAGGCAGATCAACACCACCAAAAGGGCAATCAGAATGAGGTTGGTCGCAATCTCTCCCCCCACCAGCAATTTGAAAACGCCCATATACTCCGTCCGAATCATCCCTTCGACATTGAACCAATAATCGGTGCCAAACACCGGGAATAGTTCGATCATGGCTTTCAGGACAACCATCGGTCGAATGAACAGACCGATCATCACCAGGGCGAGCCATCCCCCGAGCCCTTCAAGATCCCGGTTTTCATACGGAAGGCTGGGTATTGGTGTCGTCCAAGGATCATATCTCCAAGCCGCGATAGCCAGGCTCACTGATGCGACCAGACCGGCAAGCGCCGCCCCGACCATGAACCAGCTGACCCCATGATCTTCCATGGTCCAGGTGATTTGGTAGCCGATCTGGTCTTTGATGGTCTTCAAATCGGCAATATAGGCGGCACTTTGATCCGGCGGAACATAATCCTGCTTGGACCGGTAGGTATAGTCCAGGTTCAACGCTTTGTTGGTATAGGATACTGCGCCCGTAAAAAGCAGAGTGTCATTTTCCACCCGCCACTGTTCGGGTGCGATGTCCCAGTGTCCAGGCAACTGAGCCGTAATGCGATGGACAATATGCCGCGGATGCGCCAGGCCGATCGGCATGGTGCGTATGGTGGTGGCCGGCAACTGAAAGAGGCTTTTGAACTCTTTGGCATGAAACACGCCCGTCGCATGCGGTTCATCTTCGGAGATCTGCCAGAAATCCGGGATTCGATAATTCTCCGAAACGATCAGTGCGTTGGTGGCCGGGTCACTCTCCGTGGTCATCGGTTGCCGTTGGGTGATACCGGGATAATCGGAAGCATAATAATTCAGGTATGATTTGGCCGTCTGCTGAAGGCCGGCGGATTTGATCCGGTATCGCATTCGATCCGCCTCGCGTCCCCTGAAAATGGTTTTCACGGTGAAGTTTGCCGGCTGATTGAAACCCTGGGTTAGGTCGAAATGCTCAAAAATCTCTTTAGAGGGTTGGGAGAGCACCAACCGCCCGGTATCCGTCAAATCGCGAGCGCCCTTTTCCAGGACGAGTGCTTTTCCATAAAGGGCAAAATACTGTTTATCCAGCGGGAGTTTCTGACAGTCTGCCGTGGGATCGATCCAATAGGTTTTCCCGCCATCCCGGGCGCGAACAATGACATGATTGAAGAGTAGCGGCGAAGGCAACATTTCCGCAATGGTTCTCTTCAGTCGCGTATGGACCAATGCCGGGTGGGCGCTAACGCCAAGCTTATTGAGCAAGGTACACAATAGGACGGATTTATCTTTACAGTCGCCGAACTTCCGCCGATAAGTCACATCCGGTGACGTGGGTTGGTAAGATCCGGCCCCGATCTCAATGCCCAGGTACCGGATTTCGTTCTGAACGAGGCACAGGGCCTCAGCGATTTTTTCGGGTGCAGGGCCGATCCGGTTCAATGCGTCGATGCGCTTCTGCAACGCAGGAGAAACCTCTTGGGGGATCGGGTAAAGGGCCGTTCCCCAACGACCCACTTCAGCCCAATCCTTAAATTGGGTGATTTGCAGCCTGGGATAAGGAACATACCAGAGCGGCAGATCCTCATCGACCAGGTTTGCACCAATGTTTTCATCGGTATATCGGTATTCCACACCCTTTTTCAGTTTGCGCTTCACCAGTTTTTTACGGCAGTTGTACTCTTTATGAAAAACCGGCCGGCCATTGGTGAATATCCAGCGGTAGTGGAGAAGAGACAGGGGGGCAGACCATGCCGTGTCGACCTCATCGGCATAATGAGACTTGAAAACCGGATTGCGGCCCGAAACAGTATAGGCATATTCAATCAGATCCCCCGGCCGGGTGCCTTCGAGAATGATACTGGCGGTTTTTTCTCCGTTGTAAAGCCGCCGTTCCAAGTCTGATTCGCGTTGAAAAAAGGTTATTTTATCCAACTGTAACTGATCGATAGGACTATCGCCCCGATGAATCATGATGCGGTGGAGGAGCAGTCGTTCATAGGTCGGATCAAAATTGATATAGATCTGGGATGCGGTTTCCACCCCTTGGGGGGTGAGCACTTTCTTGACCATGCGGTGGTATGTGTGGGTCTGTTGCCGCCCCACATTGACCTGGTGATCCAACAAAATGTAGTAGACGCCGTCGCTGATTTGTGATTCCGGTATCTTCCCCGGCGCTTTATATGGCTGCCGGAGAACCCAATCGGGCGTCTTGGCAATTTCATGATCGTCGGCTCGCGCGGCTGAAATTGACACCAACAAAACGAGCAGGAAAAAAACGCACACAATATG
>JASFER010000313.1:0-7046 GCA_050124755.1 Desulfobacteraceae bacterium | reverse complement strand
CTACTAACGTAAAAAAACAGACATTACGTGTCCGGGATGCCGCAGTTATAGGAAATCCAGGTTCCTGATCAGACAAGCACAAAAAGGCTTATTGAAAACCGGCCGATTGTCTGCCTTTAAAAATGAAATAATTTAAATAGTTAAGTCTATGGCGCGCAATATGCATTGAGTTGCACTATCAACCGGTGGTCGTTTTGCCGGGTGATATACAGGCCACGCTAAAGGTGGGGCGGGGCAAATGAATATTTTCAGGAGGCGGCACTGTATTTAATCCCGGCGGTGTCGACATTCCCACCGGCAGTTCAATACCAAATACAAAGGAGAACAAAAATGGGATATTTCCATCACAAAGCGCTCGGCATAGCCATGGCCTTGCTTATATTGCCATTTGCGTCATGCACCAGCAAGCCTGAGGGCGAAATCTCGCAAACCGGGCAGCAATCGCAAGAAAGCAGCATGACGACGCAGGCACAGGAGGAGCAAGAAAGCAGCACAACGGCACAATCGCCGGAAGAGTCCTCTACAACGTCGGAAGAGGCCGCACAGGTCCGGGAAACATCCGGGCACAGCGGGGTCATTACAGTCACCGGCAGGGTGGAGAGCGGCCCGAACGGGATGATCCTCTCCGCTGATGATGGCACCTATGCTGTTTCGGGTCATGACCTGTCCGACATGGCTGGAATGACGGTTCGAATTACCGGGGCGCTCAAAGAATCCGAAGGGCTGCGCACCATTGAGGCAACCGACGTGGAGATTGTGGAATAGCTCTCCTCAATAGAAGAAAAGGGATAGAAACGCTGAAACCTTCAATATCGGCCTGGAGGCGATAGGAAGTTGTGAAAAACATCAGGATGGCTGTGGTTCACTGTTATATGCCCTGTCACCATATGCTTGAACCGTGTCGGGTTGGCTCAGGCGCCCGGCGCATAACCGAACAACCTCTACCTAGGGAGGGAGTGATATGACAAGAAAACAACTGTTTTGGAAGCTTTTGGCCGTAGTCGCCGTTGTCGGAATGCTGTTGGCAACAAACGCCGCAGCGGCCGACGAAGAAACCATTTCAGGCACCATTATGAAAACCGATCAGGGCATTGTTCTCTCTGCAGATGACGGCGCGACTTTCAAGATCGAGGGACAGGATCTGTCTGATTTGGTCGGTAAAAATGTTGCTGTCACCGGAACGCTGAGCGAAGGCGAATCCGGAAAGACCATTACGGTCATCGATGTTGAGGAAATCAGCGGAGAATAGCATCGAAGACCCTTAGCGACAATTTATTGGTTGTTTTCAAACCGGGTGCTTTGCACCCGGTTACAACCCAAATTGTTTAAAGCACTGGCGTGCTTCCATTGCTTCACCGGCCGGTTCCTGTTGATGGTGGTCCGCTCAATATGCCATAGGTGACAAAGGATAGCGATATCCTTTGCGTCGCAGCCGGGAATTTCGGCTTGAATGGTGATATCCTTCTCGCCCTCACTGATATCCACTCGCGGCGCCCACTGCCCCTCTTTGAGGAACTCTTGTGGCAGGGGAAAATCGGCGTCAAAAAATCGGTTGAACAGGTTGTCCATTTCGTTTTTAAAACCCATTAAGTCTTTGCCCATGCGCCTGCGCCAAGGAATTAGATCAAACATAACGAAACCTCCTGATAACTTTTAACGAAAATGAATTAAAAAGCCCGGCCTGTCTGACGGTGTGTATCTGCACCTGCTCAACAGGGTTTGTACCGATGGAGTGGGCGTTCTGCCGTACCGTTGAGACATGTCGAGCGTACAGTGTTTGATTTAGAGTAAAGCAAGTGGAATGCTAAAACCGCTAAACCCGGATAGAGGTTAACCCCATCGTGGGGTCAAACGATGAAAAGAAATGATAATTACTGTACCCGGTTATCCATAAAGCTCAAGTTGCAGGTATCGGATTTTATACCAGGCCGGCGCAGAGGCCGGCCCTACGCTAATCACTCCGACCCCTGGCGTTTTGAGGGTTCTCGCAGGGTCGGGCTCTGTCCCGACCGGTGGGGATAAACCCCGCCCGCTTAATCTTTTAAGATAACCGCGTTACTGTATTGAGGCCGGCGTGGGATGCGGTCCTGGATTCGAATGCCTACCATGGTGAGGATTTGCTCGGATAATCTCCCGACAGAGACCGTGTATACGAGAAGCAATATGTCCGTTTTGATTCCCCAAAGGACACCGGCTGTCTTAGTTTAAACGGCGGCACTTTGTTCGGCCGGCAACATAATGATTGGTTTAAGCATTGGTAACAAGTAAATATCGTTGTCATATAACAGGCGAACGTGAGAACCCAAATCATATCCGTCTACGCGATGTGGACTTGGCACATTCATTGCGATCACAAAGATCATAAGGCCTTTTAACAAATGAGGCATGATGGAGGTTGCTTAAACACCCTCACTCAATTCAATAGCAGGGCTTGACCGGTGGTATGATGGCAAAGCAAAATCCGACAACCATTCGGGGTATTATTTTGGCCGCCGGCTGGGGGAAAAATGGCGGGATTTCAGCGGTGGATATCGCGGGCAACGATGAAAAAAGATATCGTGTGGTCAACGATGCGATGGGCAGGCAATTGCATGCCCATGTAAGACAGCCAGTGGTTGCCCAAGGACGGGTGACAATGCGGGAGAACCGCTTAAGCATCTACGTGAGCCGTTTTCAAATAGAGGCTTATGATGCGCAGCTTTCCGGGGTGATGGAGGCAAAAGAGAGCTAATTGGATTTTTGGAAACTTCTGGCCGGGATGGGCATTTTTCTGTTCGGGATGCAGACCCTCAAAAACATGGGCCGCATCACAGACATGGCCTCCATGGAAAGCAAAACCGGACGCCGGTCAACTCGAAAACTTGAATCCAATCGCTCATTCTTAAAGGCCGGCTCTTAGGATCAGGCGTTTGACACTCTGACAACTGCTGGTGTATCGTAGGACCAGCTTGAAATGTTCCCCGATACCTATTCCTGCGCCGACAAAACAACGATAACTGCTTAAACAAATCCAAGAGCTTTTTTGTCAATGATAAAAGACGTACTGGTCATTTGCAGCATCCCGGAAGTCATCGCATTAATCGAAAACGCACTCAGCGAAACAGCTGTTATAAGATCAAACGTCAACATAGATAAAGCGCTGACGGATGTGAAACGCCAATTCGATCTGATTTTCATCGATTTGATCCTGTTGGGTGATGACATTGCAGCCCCACTGGAAAAAACCATCCTGCATTTCCGAAAATATAATCCCCAGGCCCAATTCGTGGCGCTTACCCCGAAAGAGACGGTGCGCCGAGCCGTTGAGGCCGTTAAACTAGGGGTCAACGACTATCTGACCTATCCCATGGACAGCGCCGAGATTCACCTGGTCCTGGAGACCGCCAAAGAAACCACGGCTAAAAATCTGGAATTGGAATATCTACGGGACAAGTTCTGGAAAGCGGATTGGCTGGAGATCATCCGGACCAACAATCCGGTCATGCGGCTGGTCTATGAAAATGTCCGCAGCGTGGCCCCAACCATTGCCACCGTGTTGCTGCTGGGGGAAACCGGCACCGGCAAAGGTTTGATGGCCCGGCTGATCCATTGGCACAGCCACAGAAGTGACGGCCCTTTTGTGGCCGTTCACTGCGGAGCCATACCCGAAACCTTGATCGAAAGCGAACTGTTCGGCCATGAAAAGGGTGCCTTTACCGGTGCCGACCGCAGAAGGATCGGCAAATTCGAGATGGCCCGCGACGGCACGATCTTCCTGGATGAAATCGGTACTATCACGCCGGCCGCCCAGATCAAGCTGTTACAGGTGCTCCAAGACGGAACCTTCAGCCGGTTGGGCGCCCAAGAACAACTGCGCACCAACGCCCGCATCATTACGGCCACCAACGCCGATCTGCAGCAGATGGCCGATGCGGGCGCCTTTCGCCGGGATTTGCTCTATCGACTCAATGTCTTTCCCATCGAAATTCCGCCCCTCAAAGATCGCCTGGAGGACCTGCCCCATTTGATCGATCTGTTCCTGGCCAACCTGAATGCCAAATATGGAAAAGCCATTAAGGGCGTGCATCCGGGGGTCAAAGAAAACCTGCAAACCTATCTTTGGCCCGGCAACCTGCGCGAGCTGGAAAATGTCCTGGAGAGGGCCTATATTTTGGAAACCGGCGATGTGCTTATGCCGGACCGTTTTCCCCGGGCCATGATGATCGACTCCAAAATCGACCATTTTATCATCGACAACCAAGAAGGGCTGACGCTGGCCAAGGCGCGGCAGCTCGCCATTGACGAATTCGAACGCCTCTACCTGATCAAGCTTTTAAAAAAGCACAAAGGCAGAATCAACAGCTCGGCCGCTGAAGCCGGTGTTACACCCAGACAGTTAAGCCGGTTGGTATCCCGGCACGGTTTGGACAAAAAAAAGTACAGGCAATGAATATGTTGTTTGTCTTTATGTTCACCGGCCGGCTGCATCGGCTTGACCGTTGGGAAGGCGCTCTTTTCCTATCCGGCGGCATCATTTATTGGGTCGTCTGAGCGTTAACAGCAAGAGGATAATAAAACGATGTCTCGTTTCTTCAAAAAAAGCCATAAAAAAGCCAGCAGAGCACCGGGCACCCTGGTGCACATCGGCGAGCGCAAAACAGAACAAACCCACATCACCGTGATGATTTACGACGGCGATGAACTGCATGAACGAAGCGTCAACACCATTGATGAACTCATTCCGCTCTTGGATTTGTCGAAGCGGTGTCGTCTCTGTTTTTCAAAATGGTCTTTACCGAATCGTCGTTAACCGGGAGGATATCTTGTGCGCCGTTGTCGATCACTGGAAACAGACGGCATCCTCTTCCCTTGAAATCCCCGCCGGCGGATTGCGTTGGCCCATGATCGCTCAAATAACGGCAAGCCTTTTTGTGGCACTGGCTTTCTGGATCTCGCTGACCGTATCCCAGGCTGAAGTACTGGAAAAAGTCATCACCGTCCCTGTGGAGTATACCGTGACATCGCCCAGTCTCGTATTGGTGGGAGACAAGGAAAAGCAGGTTCGCCTCCATCTGGCCGGCAGCAAATCAGCTCTCAGCGGCTTGTCGCCTTCGATGTTATCGGTGAAAATCGATCTGTCCAAGGCTGGCGGCGGCAAGCAAAGCTTTCTGATCTCCGCAGAAAACATACACCTGCCCAGGGACGTTCAACTCGTTGATATTGTCCCATCAAGCGTCGACCTGACCCTGGCGGCCATTGTGGAAAAGGAGTTAATTGTCAAACCCGTGATCAATTCAATCAATTTAAATCGGTTGAAACAATACCGGGGTTGATCCAAAATCCGGGCCCTTCAGGGCCCGGATGCTTTGCTTGAGCGGGTCAATACATCTCATCCATATCGAGGGCCGCCGGCGCTTTTAGTTTCCTTTTCCACCCGTATGACCAAGACACGGTCATTCGCAGGTATGATTTTCATCTGATTTTCCTCCTCAACCTATTGTGATCATAGAATTTAAAATCTTGGACAGGGTTTGGATATTATGTCGTAATAGAAATACCGGTCCCATCCCCAATCTGAAAATTTGATGCGTCAACTCAAATGCAGCCTGAAGTAAGTGCCGGCAATGTGCAGTAACTTTAATAAACGATTTAAGAGCAAAGAGTGGGCCCAAAAATCTAAATATTTATCATTGGAATATCGTCGTCTATAGAATCCGGATATATGTGTTTAGCATATAAAATCCGATACCTGCAACTTGAGCTTTATGGATAACCGGGTAAGTAAATTATCCGAGCGCCTTCAAAGCTAGGTGATTAAACGCATTTCCTTGCTGTTTAACCGGAACGGCAATGTCCTGTTGGTGTGAGGATAAAATTTTTCACTTTTTCTTTGTTTGTGGCATTAAAGCTACCCTAAACAATGCTTGCAATCTGATCCCAAAGGCCTATAGCTTCAGCGCTATTAAAAATAGTGCAATATTAGATCACAGCCCCCCAAAAACAGGAAAAAATCAAGGGCCTGCTCGACCAAAATAGAAAGACCGTTAATAGCCTTATGACAAAATCCAAATGTCAAATAGTGGATGGGGACCGATTGAATCTAAAATCAGCAGACTGCTTTTTCAACCTTTTGCCATCTTTTTTATGCAACGTCAGGGTAAACATTTGACACGGACGGAGGGCATCACATAAAATGTCCTCATACGTCACAGCGCAGTGTGCAAATGACGCCGAGCCGAGTGCCGGACCCACCGAGAAGTTTTCGGAACGCGTCGTTCCATTGGATATCATTCAGACTTGTTGTCAGCTTCATTGAACCTTGAGGTACCGTCATAGGTGTATCCCATCATCCATCGACATTGCCTGTGACCCAACCCACATAGGCCTGTATGAACCATTCCCAATGGAGGCCGGGAGAGGAGGATCAAAATGAAATTTCAGGATCTTTTTGTCCCCAGATGGCAACACTCCAATCCGGAGGTGCGCAAAAAAGCCGTGACGAGACTGAAGGACAAGAAGCTGCTCCAGCAAATTTCCGAACAAGATGAAGACCCCATGGTGCGAGACCTCGCCCTGGATACCTTGAATCAGCTGACCAATAAGGTTCGGGTTTCCGAATAGGCAGGCGTTCACCGGCGGATGTGATGTACCAAGTGCCGTTTTTGGTTCATGGGGATACCTATGTGGCCGCGGAGGACTGTTGCGTTAGTGCCTGAACGAAAACGCCCCGCGCGCGCCTGGCAGGAAGCAACCAGACGACTCGGGGGCCATGGCCGTGTGACCAATTAAAAAGGTTGTTACAGTACCTTAGCGCTTAGAAGGAACCCCACGGCCATGGCCCGGAATAGGTGAATGAATGTTGCGAGGTTTACAACCTCGCCGGCGACGCTAGGTGCGTGACTTGGCTAAGCCGATTTTATTTAAAGCCTCCTCCATCTCGTCAAGGATCACCGGATCATCAATGGTGGCCGGCATTTTCCACTCTTTGTTGTCGGCGATTTTCTGGATGGTGCCCCGCAGGATCTTGCCCGAGCGGGTCTTGGGCAGTCGCTTGACCACCGTGGCCG
>JASFER010000312.1:0-7141 GCA_050124755.1 Desulfobacteraceae bacterium | reverse complement strand
GGTGCAGTTTATTGATAGAGATGGCTTAAGGATCTATCATTGTCAAAAGAGTGATAATGTTTACCGTATATTAATTAAAAATTATAATGATATTGAAGCAAAAATCATTAAACAGGAATGGTGGGGACTTCATGAGGGAACGGAAGTTTCGTATAACGGGGAAAAACATTCTTTGAAGTCTAATGTTTTGGGCATTAAGGTGACGCTGGAGATTATCAACCGCTCATCCATGAAAATAGTATTGGATAAGCCATTTTATTTGTTAGACGAAGACAGCATGCTTCTGCAAAGCTTCAATATGACAAAAGGAAAGGATTCAAAAGAATTTGTTGAAGATAGGATATCTATCAAGCCAAACCAGACAATTGTTTTAAATTGCAGCAGCGGAATGGGCGCAATGGACGAGTACAAGAATTCAGAGGAGTTTTATTTTTCCAGCAGGTATTGGAAATTGAAGCTAACCCCGATCAGTGAAAAAGAGATCAATTTTAAATAGCAAAAATGGGCACTATGGTCGGGCCAAGCTAATAGCCTGAAATGAAAAAGTAAAGGGGGCAAACCTTGAATAATGGGCATTTAGGGACATACGTCAGATTTACAGTTACAAATATTATATTTGTATTTGCTGACTAATTCCCTGCCTCGTACCACAGCAAGACTAACTGCAGAAGGTGATAACTCTACCCTTCGTGGTAAAAATTTGACTTTTTACGAATTCATCAAAATAGGCTTTCTAAGAAACAACATTGCCAAGGGTTTCGATCGCATTTACGTTTTAAAGTGGCATTTCTAGGTATGAAAATGACGGCTTAAGGCGAATAAGCATGCATTTTTTTACAATAACATTTATAATATCAAATAATTAGATTGGTCCGACCCAATAGGGATTGTCGTCAGTCCTGCTGCCCGATTTGCCCGTCTGACCCAATTTTGCCGGGTGACCCTGCCCCAGTAGAAGGTGAAGCACGTACCCGACACAAGGATTCTCTGCTGAATTGGATGCCGTCCAACATGTTGTATTAATATAGTTATTGACATACAAAGATCGGCTTGACATACTCGGAGGCGCAAAAAGCAACTTCTTATCTTTATTACCAGCAGGCGTTTTACAGATACGCTTAAATCGGCCGGGGTCTGGCGATGGATAATATTTATTTTTATCGAACGCCTCTGGTGGATGGTCAAACACCACTATCTCTACCTGCATGCAGTTGATACCGGCAGCGAACTTCGCCGGGGTCTGATGCAGTGGTTTAAGTTCTACAACAGCCAGCGACCTCATCAGGGCCTTGGTGACATGAACATGACCCCGGATGAGATTTACTTCGGCTGCAGTTCAATGGCTGAGGCAGTGTAATGATATTTCTTCTCTTCGGCCTCGGCATCAAACAAGTATTGTGCTTCCATATGTGTACCACGGAGGGATTTTGTGGCCCCCGGTACACGGCCGTAGCAATAAATTGACAGTTGGGGAATGGGTCCCCTGATAACCTGTTGGCTTTTGGCTTAACCTGGCCCTGAAGTGGTCTGAACGATGGGGTCCACCGCGAATGAACATGGGAGGTGAATCATGAAAAAGGGTGAAAAACTGGTTCTTATCGGATGCGGCGGTGTCGGCGGTCCTGCTGCAATGATGGCAAAAAAGCTTATGCCGGATGTAGATGTGACGATTATTCGTAAAGAAGATCGTTTTATCGTTCGATGAGCTTTGCCGCATGTTGTGGCCGGTCTGGTCACTGTTGATTCCATCACAAATCCGGATACCATGTTTGAAAATGCTGGTATTACAATCATTATTGTAGAAGTAACCCAAGTGGATACGGAAAATAAGATGGTTGTGTTGTCAAACGGCACTGCTATTGATTACGATAAGATCATTTTGGGCACCGGATCGGTGCCGGTAATGCCCCCCATCGAGGGAATTGACTATAAAGGCGTGTTTAGTTTGAGGACCGCTGTGGATGCAGAAAAAACAAAACAGTTTTTGGAAGAGAAAAAACCTAAACATCTTGTTTTCATTGGAGCAGGATTTATTAATCTTGAACTGTGTACGCTTTTATCGGAAATGAAACCGGGTAATTACAATATGACAGTCATAGAATTGTTAGATCATCCTTTGCCCCTGATGCTTGATCCGGAGCTGGCTGCTGACATAGAGAAATACTTGGCTGAAAAGGGTTTCAATATGATAATGGCATCCAAGGCATCAAAGATCCTTGGGAGTGACGATGGGGTTACAGGGGTGAAACTTGAATCCGGTGAAACAATCGATGCAGATATGGTTATGTTCTCAGTGGGTGCAAGGCCGAATTTAGAACTGGCAAAAGATATGAATCTTGAACTCGGCAAGTTCGGCATCAAAGTCAATAAATACTTGGAAACATCACATCCGGATATCATTGCAGCCGGAGATTGTGTTGAAAAAAATCATTTTGTAACAAAAAAACCTGCGCATTCTCAACTCCGCGGTCCTGCTGTTATTCAGGGACGTCTTGCCGCTAAAACGCTGGCTGGATATAAAATTGAATTTCCGGGAATATTAAACAACTCTGCGGTCAGGCTTTTTGATAAATACATCGCAACAACCGGTATAACAGATGCTCAAGCGAAGAAGGAGGGATTTGAAACCGTCAGTTCCACAGTAGATTCCAGAAGTAAACACGGCATGATACCCGGTGTCAAACCTTGGACCATAAAGCTTATATTTGACCAAAAGACTCAAAGGCTGATCGGAGGACAGATTATCAGCGATAGTGATGCACCCGTTAAAGAGATCAATACAATCAATGCGCTGATTTTGGGAGAAAAAACGATTCCGGAACTCACCACCTTAATGTGTGTGGGAAATCCTGATTGCTCTTCTGAACCGAGCCTTGAGCCAATCACAATAGCTGCGGAGCAAGCGCTGCAAAAATTGAAATAAACAATCAGTGCCCATCCAAGGATATAACTACTTGTAACTTATAAAAAAGGGCGGCATAGCATATGAAATCAAAATGATTATTGGACCCAATAAGCCGCTGGACCAGGATAATATTGAGAAAATTGTGGAGATGACGTTTGATGATGATATAAGAGGTACCCATCAAAACTTTGAGTGAAGAGCTCACCCTCAACGCAGAGGGAATAAATGGATGGACACTCCTTCAGGCGGGTGAATCCAATATGTCCGAATCGATTCTTTACAATGCCGATATCCTGACCCTCGACGCCGCTTTGCCCCAGGCGCGGCTGGTCTACATCAAAGACGGCTTTATCCGGGCCGTTTCCCATGAAGAGCGGCCCGACGATTTTGGAAGCAAAAAGACGGCGCGCATCGATTGCGGCGGCAAAACCGTGCTGCCCGGATTGATCGACCCCCATTTCCACTTCCACGGGTATGCCGACAGCCTTCTGTCGCTGAATTTATCTCCCCGGAATCATGTTCGTTCCATAGCGGATATCCAGTCGAGAATCAAAGCGGCGGTTGCGGCATCGGCACCGGGGTCCTGGATTCGTGCCAAGGGGTACAACGAATTCTACCTTGAAGAAAAAAGGCACCCCAATCGATGGGATCTGGACCTTGCCGCTCCCGATCACCCGGTCAAACTGACCCATCGCTCCGGGCATGCCCATGTCTTGAACAGTCTTGCATTAAAACTGACCGGGATTGCCGTGACCACCCCGGATCCGCCCGGCGGTATGATCGACAGGGATCTGGAAACGGGAGCGCCCACCGGTCTGCTCTACGAGATGGGCGATGTTTTATCGAAACGCATCCCGTTGCCGGACGCCGGGCAATACGAACAGGCCGTCAAGCAGGCCGATCGGAGGCTGGCCGCCCTGGGGATCACCTCCATCCAGGATGCCTCCGCCCAAAACGGCCCCCATCAATGGCGGGCCTTTCAGTCATGGGTCCGGGAGGGCACGATCCAAACCCGATTGACCATGATGATCGGCCTGGAGGCCTTTGATGCGGCCGGCGCAGCCCCGTTTGAAAGTTCCATCGACCCCCATCGTCTTCGATGCAGCGGAGTCAAAATAATCCTGGACGAAACCACCGGCAGGCTCCATCCCCCCCAGGAGCTGCTCAATGAAAAAGTTCTCGCGATCCACCGGTCCGGCCAGCAGGCGGCCATTCATGCCATCGAGGAATCAGCCGTCGAAGCGGCATGTATCGCCATTGAATATGCCCTGAAAAAGCGGCCCAGAAATGACCATAGGCATCGCATCGAGCACTGCTCGGTTTGTCCCCCACGGCTGGCCAGACGGCTGGCCTCGGCCGGTATCTGGGTCGTGACCCAACCCGCTTTTCTGTATTTCAACGGCGATCGATACCGCGACACCGTCCCGCCGCAGCAACTCAATGATCTCTATCCCTTCAAATCCATGATGGAAGCCGGCATTGCGGTTGCGGCGAGTTCGGACAGCCCCGTTGTCCCCCCGGACCCGTTTGCAGGGATCTATTCCGCCGTCACCCGGTGCTGTGAAACCGGAGCCGCCATGGGAAAAGATGAAAGCATAAGCGTGATGGACGCCATTGAGATGATGACCCTGCGGGCCGCCGGGGCATGCCGCCAGGAAGCGTTTAAAGGATCGATCTCTCCGGGAAAATTGGCGGACATGATCCTGGTCAACCGCAACCCGATGAAGGTTTCATTGGAAGAGATAAAAGCGCTGAAAGTAAAAAGAACGATGAGAGCCGGCGAATTCGTTGGACCCGACGTCGAAGGCTAACATCTTATATAAGCTCTAAGATAATGAATTTGGCAAGGCTGGAGGGAGGATGCTGTATTGTCATACCGCGACGACCGATAACGCAGTCCGAATTCATTATCTTAAAGCCTATACGACACAAAGCAGACCGCCGTCATGCGGCAGCACGCAGCCGGTGATGTGACAACCGGCGTTGCTTGCCAGGAAAACGCAAAACGCGCCGATCTCAATGGGTTCGCCGAACCGGTGAGCCGGAAGATCCTTTTCAATCATTTCAAAAGCGCTTGGCGGCAGATGCTTGTCAAGGTCGGAATGCGTGGGGCCCGGAGCGATTGAATTGACCCGGATGCCGTGGTCTCCCAGTACGACCGCAAGATACTTTGAAAAGATATCAAGGCCCGCCTTGGCCGCATTATAAGGCGCATTGTGATGATGCCGTGATGCACTGACGCGCTGACCGCCGACGGATGAAATATTAATAATGCTTCCGCCCAGTCCCTTATCCCGCATTGAAGGGGCTATTTCGTATATCACATTGGCAACGCCATGCAGGTCCGTATTGATCACGCGATGCCATTCATTCAGACCTTCTTCGCTTAAAAAGGGCACCGTGGTGGCAACGCCTGCGTTATTGATGAGAACATCGACACGATCAAAAAAACCGAATACTCTTTTTACGGCAGGCTTGGTAATCAGCAGTTTTTCCAGATTCCCTTGCTCATCACCCAGATAAAACTCCACCTTACCGCCTAATTCAGTCATATTGGCAAGGTCACCACCGCAAAAGAACAGAAACTGATCAAAATCATGCCAATCCGTATGGTGCTCCATGGTAAACGGTTCCGTTACGGCCCACCAGCTCGTGATGAAATTGCTCATCGTATTCAAGTTGCGGTATCCCAAGGCCGAACGGGTAACAGCAGGAAAAACACTGCCTGCCGGTATTAAAATAGGATCATTTTGAAAAACATGCTGACTTAAATCCACTTGCGACGCCATGTATGCAACCCCCTTATTTTTTATCGGTTATAAACGAAAAATCCCTTTCATTACATGATTCAGATCATTTTAAGTCGCCGGACACTCCTATATATTTGGAAAGATGCAAACGATTGCAGTGATGGCCTCAGGGCCGGCGCAAAACAGATTGAGCATTTTGGGTGAGCCTTTCGTACCAATGGTGGGTGTTGCACATGACAATCGAATTTCTGTGAGCAGCGAATGAGGCGCAAAATGAAAATCAACAGGGTCTTCTTAAAAATCGCCGTCCTGAGCGTAGCCATGCAGGACTGCGGCACCGGGGCCACAACACCCGCCATCGGATCGATAGCGGCGGCCTTTCCAACCGTGGCGCCGGGCCTGGTGCAGATGATTGCCACCATCCCGGCACTTTTTTTGGCGCTTACCCCCCCCGGTTTACGCCAAGTGCCTCGAGTTTCTGAAAAAAAAGACGATTTTATACATTGCGGCGGCCCTGTTCATCATCGGGGGTGTCGCCCCGGCGCTGATCCATCCCAATATCTGGGTCATTTTGTTCTTTCGGGCGTTGATCGGCATCGGCGTCGGTATTTGCCTTCCGCTCTCCACGGATCTGGTGGTCGATTTTTTCGAGGATGAGGAGCGCCATTCCATGATGGGGTACGTGTCCGCCACCGTGGGCATCAGCGGCATCATGTTTCAATTGCTGGGCGGTTATCTGGCGGGCATCCGTTGGAACTACACTTTCTACGCCTATCTCGTCTCCGTCATATTCTTCCTTTTTTCATTTATCTTTCTCCCCGAGCCGGACAGGCAGGCAAAAATCGCCGCCCAGGAAGGCGCCGAAGAGGTTCAGGCAACAGTGCCGGGCAGCGTTTATCTGGTTGCGTTTATTTTCGGCATATACTTTTTGCTCTGGTATGTGCTTCCTTCCAACGGCGCCATTGTTTTATTGGGTGAAAAAATGGCGGATCCCGCCCAAATCGGCCTGGCGTTCGCTTTTGTCACCGTGGGCTCCTTCATCTCTTCCGTACTTTTCAAGTGGTTGTTTAGAGCGTTTGAGTACCGCCTGCTGCCGATCTCCTTCGTCGTTTCGGCGGCCGGTTTTTACATTTGTTTTATCAGCCATACGTTTATGGTATTTACGATGGGTGCCACCTTTCTGGGATTGGGATTGGGAATGGTGGTTCCGGCCACCATGACAAAACTATCCGGACTGGTTCCCTATTCGGCGGCCGCAAAAGCGATTTCAATTGGATACTTCGGCATGGGGGTCGGTGGATTTTTACAGCCGCTGGTCTTCAATCTCTTTTCCGAACCCGGAAGAGCAACGTTCTTGATTGGGGCGCTGGCGATGCTTGTTTTTACGGCTGTGATGTATGCTGTGGACAAATCGACACCCGTAAAGGCGACGCCTGAGGCGTCTTCCGAGGCCAGCCCGGCATAGAAAGAAGAAATGATGTCAAAC
>JASFER010000311.1:0-7150 GCA_050124755.1 Desulfobacteraceae bacterium | reverse complement strand
TCACGCTCGGGATGATTGACGCAGAATCCCATATCGGCCCTTTCTTGGTTGCTTTTATAAACGGGTAGGTGTTCGCACGGTTCAAATCGGAATCACATTAAAACTGTTTTCAGCGCATTGTCCAGGGTTTTTTCCTCCTGTAAACCGATAAAGCGTTTTATCTCTTGTCCCTCCTTGAATATAATAATGGTTGGGATGCTCTGAATGCCCAAGTCCATTGCAATGGGCTGATTCTCGTCGATGTCCAATTTGGCTACGGTGACTTTCCCTTTATAGGCATCGTTGATCTCATCGATAATCAGATCCTGGGCGCGGCATGGTCCGCACCAATGTGCATTGAAATCAACGATGGATACCCCATTTAAAATGACCCGTTCAAATTGTTTTCTGGAGATGAGTTCTAATGCAGCCATGACCGTTCTCCTATCATCATCCGGCCTCAAGGCGACGGACGCTATCGTCGCCCTGAGGTTCGTATTCCATGGTGCCCCACCCAAGACTTATCCGCCGAAATTGCCGGCGCCCAAGCCCTGCATGGCCTCTTCGGTATTTACACGCGAGGTGGAAATCGCCTTGTTGAAGGCTTCCCGTTCGGTTTTAATATCGTCCATACCCGTTTCCGGAGAGCAGGTGGTTCGAATCTGATCAATCCGCTCGTCCATCTCTGCCATGAGCATGTGCAGATCTTCTATGTTGGGTAGAATCTTCGATTTTTCGCCGCCGGGCAACTCCTCCATCTTGCAGGTGATGTCATTGACGATCGTCTTCCAACCGGTGAGTTCCATCTCCATGGTTTTGCAGCAGTTTCTTGCTTTCATAACATTTCTCCTTTCTGATGCGCGGGTCATCCTTTCAGATGACCCGCTTGTTTGTGAAAACATGAAATCTGTTCCTATCAGCGGCATTGGCTGTTTCGATTAGCTGAATTTCCGGTGATGTAGAACCCGATGGTTTTAAAATCCACCGTAATCGGCTGCGCTTCGGCCAGCAATTGTTTGTCTACCAAATAGGTGTATCCGTCCACTTCAAAGATCTCATCGGAGTCATTAGGCTCATCCAGAGCCATGGCAAATGAAGGGGGGCCTCAACCGCCGGAATTATAAAATATGCGAATGGGTGATATTTCCTTACCTTCGAAATACTTGGCCACATGCTTTGTGGCCAGGGGTGTTACTTGAAGCATTGCATTTGTCTCCTTGATAGATGTTGTCGATAATTGACGATATTGAACTTCAGGTGCTATGCTCTAAATGGCTGCTGCACCGTTTCTAAAACACAGTCCGGGTACTTGAAGGTAAAACGTCTTCATCCCGTACCGCTTGCCGGGAGCTGGAATCCGCCGTGTTTGTCGTTGATATCACATGGTTGTTCAAACGATTCTCTTCCGGCAAACGAACCACAAGCACAGAAATCCTGCTCTGCCGGATGACATCGCTGGCAATACTGCCGATCATACTCTCTTCCAGCTTGCTATGGCCATGGGTTCCCATAATGATGAGGTCGTAGTTCCCTTTGCGGGCTGCAGCGACAATCTCTTTTGCCGGGTTACCTACCCCAACCAGTATATCCCCTTCAGACAAGGGGCACCGGGGAATCTCCTTGATGATTTCTTTTGAGGTTTCCCGTATACGCCGAACGATGAGCTGTTTAGCTTTGTCGATACTTTTTTTGTGAAAATTGTTCCACTCGGTCTTGCCAATATGGTCGGCCAGATTGGTGCACGCTTCTGAAGACAAATACTCTACAATATCCGGGATGACATGCTGCACGGTCACCTGCGCCTGATATTGATTTCCCAGGCTGCATGCGTAGCGGGCGGCGTGGCGAGCGGTTTCGGAAAGGTCTGTGGCATACAGTATCTTTTGGATGGCCGGAAGGGCAGGCCATTGCCTCTCTGCGTTAATCATCGGGACCACTTTGCCGGAATCAGCGGCGGCGGCATTGGCTTGCGGGGCGGGCATTTTTATCTGGACCTTGCCGAAAATGCGGTCAACAAAGCGCACATACCACGCTGCAGATTGGATTTGAATCACATAAGCCAGGGCAATGAGCAGGGCAATGGTCAACCCCTGCTTGCCGAAAGCCGTCATGGCGATGGCAAGGGCGATGGACAAGTCGCGCATCACAACACCGAAAACCATGGCGATGGCATCTTCGCGCTTTAGAAAAAGCCTGCCGAGAAGGGAAAGAACCCCGTAGGTAATTAAGTAAAACACCGCCAGGGGAGCCAGGATGGTGATAATATCACCCGGATTGGCAATGATGTTTTTTGCCTTGAGCGCCATGGCCACGAAAGCGATCAGGGTGACGCCCAGTGCGGAAAAGGGCGGGAACTTGGGTTTGATGCGTTGGTTCCATTGCTTCTTGCCATACTTTTTAATACCCCCGTATTGGGTTATGAGCCCTAATAAGAGGGGGACGAAAACAAACAAGGCGATCTGCTGGAACATATGCCACATATCCACTTCAATGGTCGCTCCCATGAACACTTTGGTGTAGACGGGAGCCGCCAGGGCACCGAGTACCAGGCCGAAGACCACCATTTTTATGGCGGCCTCTTTATTGCCCCTGGCAAAACCCGTCCATGAAATGGTCATGCCCGATGTGGGAAGAACACCGATGAGGAACAATCCCACCGCCCATAGCGCGTATTTTTCAGCTCCGCCGGAGAAAAAAAGCGTACCCGTGAAATAGGCCAGCAGGGGAATCAGAACGAAATTGATGATCTGGGTCGCAATTTGAAGCTTGGTATCGCGTCCCTTGAAAATGCTCTGCACATTCAAGGTTACCATCATGGGATAAACCATGATAAACGTCACAGGAATAATAAACTGCTTGAGTGGTTTGGCATCAAAAAAATATCCAAATTGGAGCCCTAGTAACATTGATATCGGAATGGACCACACCAGGTTCTTTTGGAGCATGGAAAGTATTTTCCACATTTTCTTTTCCTTTCAAGCGTTCCACATGGTTAGTATTAAAGTTAAGGAAGTGAGTTACAACTTTTGTGCCAGGCATACAAAAACCCCGTAATTGTTAAAATATTAAATAAATACAATTTATTATAAAAAACACGGCCCGAACAAGCAAGGTGCCGTATGATAAAACGGGCGTTACCAAAGCGTTACGCACGCAACCATGATAATGTAACGCACTAGTAACGTTTTTTAATGGGGAAGGCTGGCGCCATAATGGAATGTCGAATATGGAACAAGGAACCGCAGAATGACGAATTAAGCATTTCTGTCATTTAAGATAACCGCGTAAAATAATAAGGGCAGAAGCGTAGCGATTGGTTGTGACCGGATGCTTTATTTTTTGGGCCTTTCCCGACCGGAAGGCTGCAGCGGCTTGACCTGTCAGGTTCGACAGGCGGTTTTAGCCAAGGCCTGATTTTCCGCTCCCTGGGCGATCCAGGCCAATAATTTTTCCAAGATTCCGGTCTTTTTTGACTTTTCATCTACTTTCTTTGCTTTCATTGAGTCTCCACCCCTTCAATTATTCAGCATTTCAGCCGGCGGTTCACAGGTTGCATCGGCCTTCCGGGCTTTTCTATCTTCCACATAGTGGGCCGCAGCCAAGGCAGCCAAGGCTCCGTCGCCGGCGGCCAGCACGATTTGTCGGGCGTAGCGCTCCCGCAGATCGCCCACAGCGAAAATGCCGGAAATATGCGTCTCGCACTTTTCATCGGTGATGACAAAGCCTTCGGCGTTCATCCGGCTGCCTGCCGGTACCAGTTCATTGTTGGGTACAAATCCGATAAAAATGAACACCCCGTCTATGGACATGCGGCGCTTTTCATCGGTCCGGGTATCCTGAAGGGTGACGCTGTCCACCCCGTCCTCGCCGGCCCGTATTTCCGTCACCACGCTATTCCAGAGCACCTCGATATTGCACTCTGCCGCCACCCGCTGTTGCAAGATCATGCTGGCACGCAGTGCATCCCGTCGATGGACGATATAGACCTTGGATGCCAGCTTGGCCAGATAAAGGGCCTCTTCACAGGCACTGTCACCACCGCCCACCACGATCACCTCTTTGCCCCTGAAAAAGAAACCGTCGCATACAGCGCAGTAAGAAACGCCTTTGCCGTAAAATTCATCCTCGCCGGGAATACCCAGCTTGCGCGGCGACCCGCCGGTGGACAAAATAACGGCATGGGTTTTCAGGGTTTGGCCACTGGCCAGTTGCACCGTGTGATGGTCGAGCCCCGGTTCCACGGCCGTGACCTCATCGTAGCGCTCTTCCATACCGTAAGAACGGGCGTGTTCGGCAAATTTCATGGAAAGCTCGCCACCGGAGGTGTGAATGAACCCGGGATAGTTCTCCACTTCGTCGGAGAGATTGATCTGGCCGCCGGGGGCACTTTTTTCAACAAGCACCGTTTTCATCGCCGCCCGCATGGCATAAATAGCCGCCGTCATGCCACCGGGACCGCCGCCAATGATTACCAGATCATACATTGTCGTATCAGCCATTGGATAACCTCCAAAAACTCATATTATCGATGGAACAGTATCCATATAAATCGTGCATGGCATCCGATCGTGTGATAATGCCCACCAGCCGCTCCTGTTCCAACACGGGCAGCCGGCCGATATCGTACTTGGTCATGAGATGGGCGGCACGGGCCGCGCTCTCACGGGACCCAATGACCACCACGTCGGTACTCATAAATGCTTTGACTGTCAATTTGTATTGATCTTTATTTCTGATTTTTCTGAAATCGCGCAGGGACAGTACCCCGACGACCCGGTTGTTATCAACAACCGGGGCACCGTGATGCCCGCGTTGCCGCAACGCCGCATAGGCTTCACCCATCGTCGTGCTTGCGGAAAGGCAGAAAACGGGAGAATTCATCAGGTCGTGGACCTGTCTGGAACCGTGAGCATTCCCGCCGATCAAAATACGGATCCATGCGGCGATGACCTGAGGGTTCACTGACTTGACCATAGCCGAGCCGGCGCCTGTATGACCGCCGCCGCCCATGGCGCGCATGAGGTTGCCGATATTGATTGCCTCTCCACTGCCTCGGCCGATGACGAGACTGCGCTCCGCGGGCAGAATGAAAATGCTGAACATGACTTCCACATCGAGAATTTGACGACACGCCTGTACGACCATGGCGAGGTTTTCCACATGCTCTTTTACCTCCACCAAAATAATGCTGACGGTAATCCCGCTGATGGCAGTACGCTTCGCAGTTTGAAGCATGCCGAAGAGAATCTCTTTCTGTATCCGGTTGTAGGTTTGGCCGAGAAAGGTGTCCAGCATATTTAAATCCGCTCCATGCTCTAATAAAAATGCAGCGGCCCGGACATCCTCCGCCGTTGTCGACGGAAAGGTTAAATTTCCGGTATCTTCGTAGAGGCCGAGTAGAAACAAGGTCGCTTCAATGGAAGAAATGGGTATCCTTCTTCTGTTCAGGTAACGCAGCATCAGGGTAATGTTGGCTCCGGTGGTCTCGCGACAGCACCAACCGGCCTCAATATCACCCCCTCCATCATGATGATCGAATATATGGATCTCAACACCCGCCTTAACTCTGAGAGGATTCATGCCGTCAAGACGCTGCCAGGTGTTTGTGTCGACAACAATCAGCCCATCGATTTTTTCAAAATCCACTTTGCGGGATATCCTAAAATCGAATTGGTCTTTGTGCAGGGAGACAAACTTGCGAACATTGGGATTCAAAGCATTGGGCAGAACGGCAGCTGCGTCAGGATATAAGCAAAGGGCCGCCACAACCGAAGCCAGGGCATCGAAATCGGTGTTTTTATGTGTCGTAACAATCTGCATGGTGCCTTTGTGCCTGCAGTACGGATGTCTCATATAGGCTTTAAGATAATTCATTTGGCAAGGATAGAGAAAGGAAGCGCTATTGTCATACCGCGACGACCGATAACGCAGTCCAAATTAATTATCTTAAAGTCTACAGCTTGTTCTTGACAGCTGACCGCTGACATAACCCTCAGCCGGCTCAGGAAAACTTCCCCGAGGAACCGGCATCGCAGGCGGATGCCAAACCTTCGCTGATTACCCGGGTACAGCTGATCAGTTTTTTAACCTCGTGCGAACCGCACTGCGGACAATCAGCGACGACGTCATCGCCTGCGAACACCAGTTTCTCAAAACAGTGGCGGCATTGCTCGCATTCGTATTCGTAAATCGGCATGGCTTTTTCCTTTTTTCTACTGGACAATAAACGGCTGTTTTGCCGGTGTACCTTTAATGACGCCCTTGATGGTTTCCTCGAGCTTGCTTCGGCTGGTTAAACCGGTGATCATCTCCATCGGCCGTCCGTCCTTGAAAATGGCGATGGTGGGAATGGCCTTGATGCCGTATTTTTCCGGTGTGATCGGATTATCGTCAATATTGAACTTGGTGAAGTCCAGGTGATCGTTGTACTGAATGGAAAGGGCCTCCACCAGTGGTCCAAGGGCTTTGCACGGGCCGCACCACGGCGCCCAGAAATCCACCAGCACGGGTTTATCCGACTGGAGAACTTCATGGTTAAATCCCTGATCATCGATTTCTTTGATATGCTCTGACATGGTTTTCTCCTTATCATTTAGTTCTGCACAGACACCCAATCAAATATCATGCCACATTGCCCAAAACCCCGGAAGTGGCCCCCAGGTTATTGATGACTTAATAGAGATGCCGGCCGCACAATGGTTTCATTTTTTTTATTGACACCCGAAGTTTTATTTCAGTAAACAAAAAGTAACGTTCGGTAACGTTATCCTGCGATACTGCAAAGGAAAGGTGTATAAGGCCATGGGCGGCGACAAAACTCATGAAATCTGGAATGTTCGTTTTATCAACCGCATCATCGATTCAATGGCCGACGGTGTTTTCACCATGGATGCACAGGGGCGCATCTCTTCCTGGAACCCATCCATGGAACGCATCAGCGGATATACGGCCAGGGAAGCTTTGGGAAAGACCTGCCGGCTGCTTCAGTGCAGCCGCTGCTTCGGTAAAAATTGTCCGGCGGACATTAAAAAGTGCCGCATCATTGAACAAGGGTACGCTGAAGCCAAAGAGTGCCAGCTCCGCCACAAGAACGGCCATGATGTGGAGGTGATCAAAAACGCCAGCGTGGTCAGGGACGACCAGGGCAACATCATCGGCGTTGTCGAGACGG
>JASFER010000310.1:0-7150 GCA_050124755.1 Desulfobacteraceae bacterium | reverse complement strand
GGCTTGCTTTTGCGCCAAAAGCGAGATGATCTCCGTTTCGGCAAAGACCGCACACATGCTGTTCATCGTGCACGCCTGAGCCGCGTCGGACGGCATGTCAGCCATATCCGTCAGGTCCAGTTCGAGGGTGCGGGCCGCCATTTCGAGAAACTTGCCGGTGCCGGCCGCGCACTTGTCGTTCATGACGAAATCGACCATGCTGCCGTCGGCATCCAGGTGAACCACCTTGCTGTCCTGGCCGCCGATATCGATCACCGTGCGGATCTCCGGGTTGATAAAGTGGCAACCCCGGGCATGACAGGTGAGTTCCGTAGCGGTTTTGTCCAGAAAAGAGAGGGATACGCGTCCGTAACCGGTACCCACGACGGCCCCGGGCCGACCCTTGCCGATGCCGGCCTTCTGCCTGGCGTGCATCAAGGCCGTTTCAGCCGATTTTTCGGCGTCGATCCCCGTATCCAGGACCGCGCCCGCCAGGATGCGCCCGCTGCTGAGAATGACGACTTTGGTCGTCCGGGAGCCCACATCGATACCGGCAACCCATTCCTTCGCCTTGTGGTGATCCGGATCTGCCGCTTGCAATAATGGCCTGGGCTTCAAATGCCTAAGTGGCGCCTGTTTCATTTAAGTATTCCTATTCCCGTGTCTATATGACCGCGAGCGTCTGGCCGGCCCTATCGCGGATACAATGACAATACTTGGCCCGATGACGATTGGCCATTGTCAGGATGGACACGATTCTGGCATACAGCTTCATCCAACAAACCCGGTTGGATGCATTAAAACACTCAGTTAAAGCCAAAATCGCAAATCATGGAAAGCCTCGTAGAAGATGTGGCTGGATGGATTTAGATATTATAGATATTTACAATGTGTCAAATAGAAATATTCAGTAGTAAAATGCGATTTCATAGAAAATCCCGATGCACCCGAGAGGTGCCCGGGCCCGATTCCTCTTCCTGGATTTTATTGTTTTTTACAAAAATAGAGTTCAATTCAAGCCTGGCTTACCTAATTGTAGAGCCCATGCATAAACAGAATTGTGAAGTTCAGCGGAAAACCCCATAAGCATGCAAATTGATACAGGCAAAAAATGAACAGATGTGGTTCTTGCAATTTTATATGAAAAATTACGGAAACATTCCTTCATTCTGAAAAAATGCGCTTAAAAAGGAAAACGATATGATGGACCGTATGTCGATGAAGGCCGCCGGCTGGGTCAGAAAATCACCCTCTTTGATTTAGTGGGGGGGGTTAAAAAGATCGTTGCCGACAGCGGGAACATATGCCGGTTTATCAATACATATTTTCGGACATATTTCCGGTTGGCACAAACGGTTCTTAAGCAAATGAATCAGATCGGACCGCGTCCGCACCGGACCCCAAAAACGGGTTGCAAAGGTGGCCACTTCTTCTATGGAGTGTGCATCGCTGCCGCCGCATTCGGTCAAATCGAAGTGTTGACGCCACTGTTCCACAGCCGCATTCTCGGATGGGGTGTTACGGCCGTTCAGGCTTTCGATGGCACAACAGCGTCCCTCATCAATCATCCGCCGGTCTAAAGATCTGCCCTTGCGAAACGGGTGGGCCGCCACTGCGACGCCTCCGCATTGATCAACGATGTTTAAAAGCACATCCGCCGGCAGGTGCGGTTGAAGGGTTTCGAAGGGACCGAACAGCAGAAAATCGCCCTGGGCGGTACAGTATTCCATGCCGAATATGACACACAGCCCATTGTCCTGAATGCCTTCAGAGAGAAAATGACGAATGTCCATGGTATTGTGATCGGTGATGCAGATCCCGTCCAGCCCGCGCGCTTTGGCTCGTGTGATGGCCTCCTCGACAATCAGTCGGCTGCAGGATGAAAGGATTGTGTGGATGTGCAGATCGAATAGCATGGCGGGCAATAGAACGTATTTTGACAGCAAAGGCAAATTCTTAGTTTCTATTGCCTCGATCCCTTTTATAGATAAATTCAATAACCCGGTTATCTTAAAAGCTTAAGCGGGCGGGGATAAACTCCGTCCCCTACACAACAAAAGCGCTTAATTAAGAACAATAAGACAATCTTCATGCAGGATATTGGATTTTATACCCGGCCGGCGCAGAAGCCGGCCCTACTCTCCATAGAACTATTGCTCGCCAGGGCAATGGTCTTCGTAGGGCAGGGCTCCGTCCCTGCCGTGTATGCAATACCATTGTCAGGATCAAGAACCGGCCGGCACAGAGGCTGGCCCTACGCTAATCACTCCGGTCCGGGTCCCCGGGTAGGGTCGGGCTCTGTCCCGACCGGTTCAGAAGGTGGTATTTGCGAAACCTAAAAATTTGAAACCACTTCTACGCATCATTGCCGATGTGCAAAAGGGCGCATTGACAGCCTACACTTTTCCTATATACTATTGCGTCTGATTTTTGGGCCGATGATGGGCCCGCCACTAAGGGAAATGGAACCAGCATGGCGAAAAAATGTATAATGATTCTCCTTGATGGTGTGGGGGACCGCTCCTATCCGGAGCTGAACCATCGGACACCCCTGCAGGCCGCCCGAACCCCCTTTATCGACCAGCTTGTCCGGGACGGCGCCAGCGGCCTTTACCATGCCGGGCTTCTGGGCCAGGCCCTTCCCAGTGAAAATGCACACTTTGCCATATTCGGTTATGACATGGAAGCATTTCCAGGCCGGGGCGCTTTGGAGGCGTTGGGCGCCGGCATACCGATGGATTCCGGCGAGGTCGCCCTGCTGGCCCATTTTGTAACGGTGGAGCGGTCATCCGACGGGACACTCGTATTGGTGGACGGCAAACCCGAGGCATCGGACGAGGAGATAACGGCCCTCATTCAATCCATTGGAAAATATTCCGCAAACGGGGTTCAGGTGCAACTGTACCATACCCATGGCTATCGCGGCATTGTCACCCTGGCAGGCGACGTGGCGCCTTTTATTACCGACTCGGACCCTCTGTTCGAAGGCCGCCCTGTGGCGGCAGTGGTCCCCTGGGCTGATTTTGCCCATCAAAAGGCGCCCATTAAAACATCGAAAACCCTTGGATCATATCTGGAGTGGGTCCACCACACCTTGCGCGACCATCCGGTGAACCTCGCTCGACAAAAAAAGGGCGGACGCCTGCTGAACGGTCTGGTAACCCAACGCGCCGGCCGCTTGAAAAAAGTGACGCCTTTCACGAAAATGTGGGGCCTGCGGGGTCTGAGCGTCGCCAGCGGCATCATCTATCACGGCCTGGCCGGTTACCTGGGAATGGATGTGCGCAAGGTCGCCGATACCCCCCATCCGGGTCGCGATCTGGCCAAGCGCCTGGAATTGGCCTTGGCCGCCCTGAGGGATCACGATTTCATTCATGTGCATACCAAGATGCCGGATCAGGCCGCCCACACCAAAGCCCCCTCCTACAAAACCCGGATCCTTGAACTGCTGGACCAGGGCATCGGCACCGTTCTGAAGGCACTGACGGCCCAACCAGAGTTGCTTATCGTGATTGCTGCGGATCATTCGACGCCCAGCGCCGGCCCCTTGATCCACTCGGGTGAAGCTGTACCATTGGTTTTTTACGGACCCGGCATCCGTCGGGACCCGGTGCGGCACTATGATGAAGTCAGTGCGGCAGCGGGGGCCTTGGGGCCGGTGCGGGGAAAAGAGCTCATGTACCTCATTCTCAATCACCTGGATCGGGCCAAACTCCAGGGGCTTATGGACATACCGGTAGACCGGCCCTACTGGCCCGGTGGTGCTGAAAGATTCCGCATTCATACTCCGCAAGGAACAGGTACGAAACAATGAAAAATTCCGAACAGATCTATGACACGGGTGTCATCCATGGCCGTTTCCAGGTGCTGCACAACGACCATCTCAAGTACTTGCTGGCCGGAAAAGCCCACTGCAACAAGCTGGTGGTGGGCATTACCAACCCGGATCCATGGTTGACCAAAACCGAGCGTGCCGATCCAAAACGAAGCGATCCGCTGGCCAATCCCCTGACCTACTACGAACGCCACACCATGGTGGAGGCGGCCTTGTTGGAGGCCGGACTCCGGCGGCATGACTTCACCATTGTTCCCTTTCCCATCAATCTGCCGGATCGCTATGCATACTATGTTCCCATGGATGCTGTTTTCTTCCTGACCATTTACGACGACTGGGGAAGACGCAAGCTGCAGTATTTTAAGAACATGGGGCTGACCACCTTGGTACTGTGGGAAGTTCCGCTCCATCAAAAAGGGATCAGCGGCTCGGAGATCCGGAGCCGAATCGTGAAAGGTCACCCTTGGGAGCACCTGGTGCCTGCCTGCGTGGCCTCAATGATCCAAAGCTGGGGCATACCGGAACGTCTCAAAAAGCTCAATAAAGGACCAACAGGAACATAATTATCTATAAAAACCTGCGTATTCGTATATTCAATACATCTATCGAATCTATAGATAATTTCTTGTTGTTTTTTTCTTGCTGCAGGTATTATAAGAACATTTTCTTAATCCCATAATGTCATTTGAAATAGTTTATGTTCACAATTAACCGTCACATAGGCTTTACATGAGAGACTTGGCGCTGGCTGCCCGGGTTGGTATGCGCACGGTAAAGCATTTGGTGACGGAGCCTTTATTTAAAAGGTTTTCCCCCATCGTATCTCCGTAATCATCACAAGCTTCCTTCATTGGTCGGTCTGCGTGATCCAAGTCCGTTTTGGGCGTTGGCATGATTTGTGGCGCACCTGTTTGCCGATATGATGCGATTTACAAACTGTATGACCTTTGGTTGAAGGAGGAAATGAAGATGAAAAGATGTTTGATGCTCAAGTTTTCCGTGCTCGCAATAGCCGTACTGATGACAACCGGCCTGGCCATGGCGAAAGGGCCTGAAAAAACCAATCTCACCTATGTCGAACCGGGGCGGTATCTGATTAAGCTGCCTGTGATTTTGGCGGAAGCGGCAGGATATTTCAAAGAAGAAGGCTTGGATGTGAAGGTTAAAATCGCGCCGGGTCAGAAGGTCTATGAGGCCCTGCTGGCCGGCGATTCCGATTTCATCGCTGTCTCTTATGGCTCTATGATGAAGATAAACCAGCAGGGGAAAAAGATCGTCTCGGTGTGCAACATCACCAGGAACTGTCTGTTCCATCTGGTCGCCCGCCAGGGAATTCAATCCCTGGATGACCTGAAAGGAAAACGGATCGGGGTGCCCAAGGTCGGGGAAGAAGTGACAGCGGTGATTCGCGCTGCATTGAAAAGAAAGGGTGTTGACCCGGATAAAGATGTGAAATGGGTTTCCGTCGGCATTCAGGCAACCATGATCGCCGCCATGAAACGGGGAGAGATCGATGCCGTCGGAGCTGTCGGTGAGTGGCGGGACCACCTGTTGCGAGCGGTTCCGGGAACCCATGTCCTCATCGACTATTCCAAAACGGACGATCTGAAGGGAAATCTCGGGGCGACGACCTATCCCCTGGCGCATGTCCAGATGACCGCCGAATTTGCTGGAAAATACCCTGAAACCACGCAATGCGTGGTCAACGCAGTCATGAAATCCCTGCATTACATCAATACCCATACGCCGGAAGAATGTATCGATGTGGTCAAAGACAAATACTGGGCTGAAGCCGACAGAGACGTCCTGGTCAAGTATATGACCGAAATCAAAGATGCGTTCAGCCCGAACGGCATAACCGAGAAATCGGGCTACGATATTGTTGTCCGCGTCAACAGTGAAGCCGGGCTTCTCAAAACACCGGCCCCCGATTTCGCCGCCATCACCGATCTGCATTTTGTCGAACTGGCCGACCAACGGCTTGGTATCAAGTAAGATGGAGAATTGATATGCATCCGGTTTCAAAGCCCGTTATCGCCGTCAGCAACAAAGTGTTCCCGGCGGTCGAGCAACTGCTCGGCTATTGCGGCCGGCATCAGCTGGGCGGCATCGATTACACAATGAATACCAAGGCCATGTCCGTTTCAGACATCCAGGCGGACAAAGCCAGCATCGAAACCATCCTGGCAGCAGGATTGGATATCCGCTATCATCTTCAGTTTTACGGGATGGAGGTTGCCGACGCCGATCTGAAAAGGGCAAAAGCGGCCCTGGCGTTTCACAAGCAATGCCTTGATGTTGTCGCCCAATACCAAGGCCGTTTTGCAACCCTTCATATCGGGCTGGGGCTCAAGTCCATTGAGCAAATCAGTTACGAAACGGCTCTCAGCCACTTGGAGGATCTGGTCGCCTATGCAAAAGAGAGGCGCATTGTTCTCTGCCTGGAAAATCTGACCAAAGGATTTACCAACCATCCCGACCGGTTTCTGACGATGATCGTTTCCACCGGTGCCGCAGCGACCTTCGACCTTGGTCATGCCAACGCCTCTCCCTGGGTGCTTGAAGGCCGGGGAACAAGCGTTGATTTTCTCCGGATGATCGCCCCCCATGTCATGAATGCCCATGTCTATGAGGTTGAAAAGATCGATCCGGCAACGGACATCCCTTATCATGTGGCACCACAAAACCTGGATAAAATCGAACCGCTGTTGCGCGGATTGCTTGGAACCCGCTGCGATTGGTGGTTAATTGAACTGCCCGACCTGGATGATGTGAACCATAGCCGTCAGCTTCTGCAGTCATTTTTGATGGATACTGAAAGCGAACCCATTGACCGGGGTGAACCTTGATCCAAGTTGACCGTCTGCATAAAGCATTTACCACCAAGGACCACCAGAAGGTTGCGGCGTTGCGGAATGTGACCCTTGATATCGCCCGAGGAGAATTCGTCGCCATTATCGGCCCGAGCGGCTGCGGAAAAACAACCCTGCTCAAGATAATGACCGGTCTGGTTCAACCGGATGGAGGCATCATCCGTATTGACGGCCGAACTCCGCGCGAATGCAACGGAAACATCGGCTACATGTCACAGGTCAATTCCCTCCTGCCCTGGCGAACGGTAAGCCAGAATATCCAGCTGGGACTTGAGATACGCGCCGTCCCGGCGGCCGAACGAAAGCAAAAGGCCAGGCGCTTGATCCGTCGTTTGGGGCTGGAGGGATTCGAGAACCGATATCCCTTCGAACTTTCGGGCGGCATGCGGCAACGGGTTTCCATTATGCGGGCTCTGGCCTATGATCCGGCCATATTGTTTATGGACGAGCCGTTCGGTGCTCT
>JASFER010000309.1:0-7183 GCA_050124755.1 Desulfobacteraceae bacterium | reverse complement strand
GACCACTATTGTATCGGCAAGCAATGACAAAACCTTGCGCTTGTGGGATGTCGCATCGGGCAAACTGCTGAGAACGCTATCCGGTCATGAATCTTGGGTCATCTCTGCATCTTTTAGCCCAGACGGGGCCAAGATCGTATCGACAAGCGATGACAAAACCTTGCGCTTGTGGGATGTCGCATCGGGTAAGCTGCTGCGCATCCTTTCCGGGCATGAAGGTGTCGTCAACTCGGCATCGTTCAGTCCAGACGGGGCCACTATCGTATCGGCAAGTGATGACAAAACCTTGCGCTTGTGGGATGCCGTATCGGGCAAGCTGCTGCGCGCCATTTCCGGGCATGCCGGCAATGTCAACTCGGCATCATTCAGCCCCGACGGCAGCACCATCGTATCGGCAAGTCATGACAAAACCCTGCGCTTGTGGGATGCCGTATCGGGCAAGCTGCTGCACACCTTTTCCGGACATGAAAGGGCTGTCATATCCGCATCGTTCAGCCCTGACGGCAGCACCATCGTATCGGCAAGCCGCGACAAAACCTTGCGAATGTGGGATGCCGCATCAGGCAAACAGGTGCGCATCCTTTCCCGACAAAAGGGCGCTGTTAAATTGGCAGATTTTAGTCCCGACGGGAGTATGATCATATTGATTAACAGATACAGAACAATTCAATTACAGGATACCTCTTCTGGCAAACAGCTATGGCCGTATTCCAGTCCATATGCCGCAATTACTTCGGCAATGTTTAGCCCCGACGGCGCTAGCATCATATCGTCAAGCAGCGGTGCCAAATTGGTATTGTGGAATGCTTCGTCAGGCAAAATGTTGCACACCTTTTCTACTCATTTAGCCAACTGGGTATCGTTCAACCATGATGGCGGCACTATCGTATCGGCAAGCGATGACGAAACGCTCCAATTGTGGGATGCCGCATCGGGAAAACTGCTGCGCACTTTTTCAGGGCATGAAGACGTTGTCAACGCGGCGGCATTCAGCCCGGACGGGGGCATGATCGTATCGGCCAGCGATGACAAAACCTTGCGTTTGTGGGATGCCGCATCGGGAAAACTGCTGCGGCCCCTTTCCGGTCATACGGGTGCCGTTAACTCGGCGGCGTTCAGCCCGGACGGGGCTATGATCGTATCGGCCAGCGATGACAATATGTTGCGGTTATGGGATGCCGCATCAGGTAAACTATTGCGGCTCCTTTCCGGTCATACGGGTGCCGTTAACTCGGCGGCGTTCAGCCCGGACAGGGCCACTATTGTATCGGCAGGCGATGATGGTCAAATTCTGTCCTGGCGGATTGAAGAAAAAAAACCGTATATGGTGATTACCCTTTTAACTATTCACGAGGAGTGGTTGACTTATAATCCCGGGCATCTTTATTACAATAGTTCGGAGCAAGGCGATGAATATGCAGTGATTCGTTTTAGCAACCAATTGCGGGACATCAGCCCTTTATACTACTATCGGGACCAGCTGAAGCGCGACAATTGGCATGAGTTCGTTACAGGCCCTTTGCCGGAGATCCGACGCAAATCCGTCCGGAACGAATTGAATGACACCGCGGTTTACCAATCAATGGAACCAGCCCATGTCGTCAATGATATTTCAAAAAATAAGAAACCGGCAAAGTATCATGTGTTAGCTCAATCCGGATTATCTGTTAGAACAAAGCCATCAATAAACGCAGAGACAATAGGACGTTTAAAATACAATACAGAAGTAAAAATAATACGAGAATTAAAAATTAAAAATACATTTGACGGAATTACAGGCAACTGGGTGGAAATCGAGCATAATATGATTAAAGGTTATATTTTTTCAGGATTTTTATGCAAAGTAAAAGGCCCGAAATACAACTTAAGGTCATTATCTAAATATGCGCTTCGAACATTTAAGAAAGTTGGTGAGGTAATACATGAAAAAGGAGGCAGTGGTGATGCAGTTTATGAAAATAAGATATATACATTTGAAGGTGGTATCGTTCTCAATATTTTTTCTCATTATGAATCTTGGGGTGATATATTAACAATACCAGGAATTACTTATGAAGAAGCATTCTTGATTGCTAAGAATATTGATTCACGCTATAAAAATTTTAAATTTAAACTGAATGATGAAGTATTTTATCGCTGTTATTACGATGCAGACGGTTGTATTGCATATGGAGATTGTGTTGAAATAAAAAAAGATAAAGATGGTAATATGAGTATAATGTTAATGGGCGGTTGCTGAAATCATCTTTAGAAGAGAAGATGGAAATGTAAAGACTGTCCCTTACATCCGTATCTCTGATGTTGTGTGTTGTTCGTTCTATTTCTTGCCGGAACCAGGGATATTGAACGAAGTAAGTTCATCAATCCTCCCTGTCGCTCTTCGCCATTTGGCGACACCGATTCCCGGCGCCAGCCAAAAGGTGCTATTGTACTGTTCCCCGGATCGCCACTTTTTCTCTACGTCGATTCGAGCACAGTTCCTGAAACTGCCGGCAGGGACTTTCACGGTCTCGAAACCGGCAACCCTCAAAGTGATCTCGCGCTCACCATCATAGTCTGCCAGTTCAGTGACCGAGTCCTTTCGCAGCGGGAACTCCAGCATCAACTGCATTTCCGATGGCCGCAACATTGATAGTTCCCGCTTCCACGTACAATGAAAGGTGGCGATGCCTTTGTCTGTTCGCAAGTACGCCCCCAATCCCGGGAGTCCTGAACCAATGATCGGGTTGTGGGCTGCAATATCGTCTTCGTCCACGGCGAAGAAGACAGCCGAGTTGTCAACAATGAACTGTTTGGTAATAATTGTCTTTGAACCGCGTTTATCCTTAAAACTGTATTCATACGTGTGTTTCGATTCCGCGATAAGAGGGAAGTAGTTTGCATTCGGGACAGGTGCCTCTCCTGATGATTTTACTGTCTCTATTCTTGTTTCACATCCAATGAAAAAAACAATAGACAACAACGCTATCAAACGGTTTACACCCATAATCTTCTCCTCTGCCGGACGTTTTATTCCGTAGGTGCACGTATAAAGCGTCCGTTGGACATTCAGGGTCCGAATGAATACTTATTTTTTTAAATATTGAGAAACGAATGGAACAAAGGCCGTCTGAAATGAAGCCATTTATTGGGACCAGTTGCGGCGCTCCAAGAATGTTAATATCATATCCATGTCACAGGAATTGTCAAACGTATAGTTGCTTTAGCATCAGTTCTTGCTGAATGATTCAGCAACAGACACGGATCAGCAGAGTCGTCCCCCAGGCCGCAAATAGCAGGCACCTCTGTGGATAACCCAGCAATGGTGGAAGTCCTTTTGCTAATTATCCCCTTTTTTTTCTGCACAGGGATGATCCTTCGAGTCCCCATGGCATTCCTTGATCTGTTCGGGAGTGCACTCTCCCGGTTTGCCCTTCAATTTTTCAGGGAACTGGCAATTGTCTTTACACATCTCTGTCACCTCTTATTGATTAAGTAATAGCTTAAATAGATGGTAAAATACTTATAAAAATATGTCAACGCTTAATTGGATATTTTTCGGTTATCAGAAATAATGTCGCAAAAAAAAGATAACCTGTTGAATTATGAGGATTAATAAAGAAAAGTGTGAACTTGGAAATGTGATCGGCAATTATTCCGGTTTTTCCTTTAACTCCCGGATAAGGTCACATGGACTGTCACCACAGGCATGGGCCGGTTGTTGAGCCATATTAGCAAGCGTTTCCGCCATTTGCTTCAACACATCTCTCTCAACCATGTAATGGGTCCAGTAACCCCGCTTTTCCCCTCTTACCAACCCGGCTTTGCGCAAGATTTGAAGGTGCTGAGAAATGGCGGGCTTGGATATTCCCAAATGTTGGGCCAGGGCTCCCACGCAAAGGTCATGACCCAAAAGGAGATTGATGATCTTGAACCGGTTTGCATCACCCAGTATTTTTAATTTCTGTTCGATATTTTCCATGGTCACCGGCTACTGTTTAAGTAGATATTTATCTGAATAAGTAAACGATTTAATCAAATCCGTCAATATATGGCATATCCGCAAAACGCCTTCATCTTTGCGCTATGCGGTGATTTACTTTGCCACGATCCCGGCCAGCCATGTGGTCAACGGTGGATAAAAGGAAATGATCAGCAGATCCACCAGCAAAATCCCCAGAAAGGGAAGCACCCGCCGGCTGATGGCCCCCAGGCTGTCGCCCGAGATCGAACAGGAGACAATCAGGCAGATCCCCATGGGGGGTGTCAGCATCCCTATGGCCAGGTTGGTAACGACAATGACGCCAAGATGAACCAGATCAATACCCAGGGCGGGCAGCATGGCCGTAATCATGGGGACCAGCAGAATCAGGGAAGCCGTTGTTTCCACAAAGGTGCCCGCGATGAGCAAAATGAGGTTGATCAGAAACAGCAGGCCTACCGGATGGGTCGTTATGCCAAGCAGCGAGCCGGCCAGGCGCGCAGGTATCTCCTCAATGGCGGCGATCCAGCTGAAGACCGAGGCCGTGGCAATGATAAACATGACAATGGACGCGGTAATGGCGCCGTCCCTGAAAAGGGGGAACAGGTCCCGGACCCTGATTTTCTTATAGACAAACATCCCCACGACCAGCGCATAGACCACCGCAACGGCGGCCGATTCCGTGGCCGTAAAAATGCCGAAAAGGATGCCGCCCAGGATAATCACCGGAGCACCCAAAGCCAGCAGGGCGCTTTTGAAGGTCTGCCCGATTCGCTTGACGGTAAAAGCGGTGGTGCCCGCGTAGCCATTTTTACGCGATACGGCCGTCGCCACCGCAATCAGCGACAGTCCGATGAGGATTCCGGGCAGGATGCCGCCGGCGAAGAGCTGACCGATGGAAGCGCCGGTCAGAAATCCGAAAATGATCATTGGAATGGAAGGTGGAATAATGACGCCGATGGACCCGCCGGAAGCCTGAACCGCGGCTGCAAAATCCGACTCATACCCGGATTTTTTCATTGCCGGAATCAGAATGGCACCCACTGCTGCGGCATCGGCGGCGGCCGAACCCGATATCCCGGCAAAAAACATGGCCGAGACGATGGTTACCGCCGCCAGCCCACCGGGCAGCCATCCAACCAGTGCGTTTGCAAAATCGATAATCCTGCGGCTGATCCCACCGGCTTCCATGATTACCCCGGTGAACATAAACAGGGGTACGGCCATCAGGTGGAAGGAATCCATCCCGCCGAACATTTTCTGCACGACCATCATCAGCGGAAAGCCGCCCTGGACCAGGATGCCCAGCAAAGCGGCCAGCCCGATGGCAATCGCAATGGGGGTATTGATCGCAAACAGCACCAGCAAGGAGAGAATGAGAATTTCAGTCGTCACGATCTTTTCCTGCCAGCTCATGCAACATGAAATTGACGCCGTGCAGCATCAAGATAGCGCCGCTGATGGGGATGATGCTGAAAATGATCCATTTGGAAATATAGAGGGCCGGAGAAATCTGCAATCTTACAAAGTAAGCGAAGCGGCACCCGTAAAAAATCATGACGGCGAACAGGGCCAGTGAGGCAAGGTGAACGGTGGTGGCCATGATGCTTTGCAGTGCGGCGGGCATTTTCAGATATAATACGTCGATACCGGGATGGGCCTTGCGGCGATAGGCCACCGAGGCGCCTAAAAATGACAGCCAGACAAGCAGGTAGCGCGCCAGCTCCTCAGACCAGAAAAGGGATTGGTTGAGCACATAACGGGAGAAAACCTGAACAGCGACCACCACCGTCATGGTAAGACCGAGTCCGAATAGCAGGTATTCAATCCAGCTGTTAACGGTAAAGCTCAACTTCTCTAAAACAGACACGCTGCCTCCATCGGCATTTTTTATTTTACTGCGTTGCCGCCTTTATCTTTACCAGCAGGGTCTGGACCTTGGGATCCTGGTACAAATCCATTTTCTGGATATCGGCCACTTTTGCACGTAAGCTTCCGATATCGGGATTTTCTTCGACCTGCATACCTTTTTCTTTAAGGAATTTAAGCCGGGCCGCGTTTTTTGTGCGATTCTCTTTCCTCTGGAAAACGGCCGCCTCGCACATAGCCTTTTGAATCATTTCCCGGGTTTTGGCATCCAACGTATTCCACCAGCTCAGCGATGCCACGTCAATGTGGTAGGAATACACATGACGCGTCAGGGTCATGTACTTCTGGATTTCATAGAATTTGTAGACTTCCATTACCCACAGGGGATTCTCCTGACCATCGATAACCCCCTGTTCCAGTTCGGTATAGATCGGCCAGGGCATGGGGGTCGGATTGGCGCCCAAAGAGTGCCAGATGGCTTTATGGATAGCGGAAGCCATGACCCGGATTTTTAAGCCCTTCAGGTCATCGGCGCTTTTGACCGGCCGTTTGTTATTGGTCAGATTTCGAAAACCATTTTCAGAAAAGGCCAGCCCCTTGAAGCCGGAGCTCTCGAGGCTTTTTAGCAGTTCGGCGCCCAGCGGACCGTCGAGAACCCGGTCGACCTGCTCATAGTTTTTGAACAGGAACGGGTAGTTTACCACCCTGGCCATGGGATCAAAGGTGTCAAAGGGGCCCCCGGTGACAATGGCCATCTGGACGGAATTCATCTGAACCTGTTGCAGGATTTCAGTTTCGTTTCCCAGTGAGGCCGAATGGAAGATCTGTACTTTGATATCGCCATTGGCGCGTTGTTCGATGAGTTCTTTGAATTTTTCGGCGGCAATGTTCTGGGCCGAGCCCGGTTTGGTCACTACAGCCAGCTTGATGTTGGTCACCGCCATGGCATTGCCGCACCAGAAAATGACGGCTGTCACGATTAACAGCACAGACAATTTTCTCATGGTTACCTCCTCCTTTGCAAGTTGTGAACACTCACCACCGCCCGCCTTCCGGCCAGTGGTCTGCCGGAAGCGCAGACAAGGGGGTCACCCCATTTAACATAATTTTTAAGTGTCCGCTAAATATAAATATTCAGGGGCGATAAAATGCATGGGGGAACGCTTTCAATTACACAGGTGTATGACGGTTGTCACTTTTTCATACCTGGTGAAATGCTTTCCGTGATGCAGATGACCATTTCCGGATCAATCCACCCTTTCCTTTGATCCGAGGCATTTTTATGCTACATAGAGGCCTCAAAGCCAAAATCGGTCATCGCGCAATAGCCGGCGCCTGGTTTCTGTACGGTAT
>JASFER010000308.1:0-7232 GCA_050124755.1 Desulfobacteraceae bacterium | reverse complement strand
GCGACTTGGTGAGCTGCACCGCATGGACAATATCATTGGTAAAAGCCGCGCCATGCAAAGCGTCTATGCGGCCATTTCAGCGGCAGCGGCCAGCGAGGCCACCATCCTGATCCAGGGTGAAAGCGGCACCGGCAAAGAGCTTGTGGCCGGGGCCATTCATTATCATGGCGACCGCAGGGACGGACCTCTTGTTTCCGTGAACTGCAGCGCACTGGCCGAGACCCTGTTGGAAAGCGAATTGTTCGGCCATGTCAAAGGGGCCTTTACAGGGGCCGGCCGCGACCGCGTGGGGCGGTTCGAAGAGGCCACAGGCGGTACCATTTTCCTTGACGAAATCGGCGAACTGAGCCCCTATATCCAGGTCAAGTTGCTGCGCGTGCTACAGGAGAGAGAAATTGAGCGCGTGGGTGACTCCAAAAAACGCAAAATCGATATACGTGTCATTGCAGCCACCCATCGGGACCTGTATGCCAAAGTGCGTGAGGGGCTTTTTCGCGAAGATCTCTACTATCGCCTCAAAGTTTTTCCCATTCGACTTCCCACCCTGCATGAACGGCGTGAGGACATTCCTCTGCTGGCCAACCATTTTATCGGTTTACTGAATAAGAGAACGGGTAAACAAATTAAAGGGCTGTCACCATCGGCACTGCGGGCGTTGATGGACTATGTATGGCCGGGCAATGTCCGCGAGGTGGAAAACGCCATCGAGCATGCTTTCGTGCTCTGCAACCGCGAGCAGATCGATGTGGACGATCTGCCCATGGAAATCCGGCGACCGGACGATGCGGCCGCGCCCGCCAAGCCGCCTTCAGTTCCTTTGCCTGGCGGGCGCAAGGGAAAGAAATTGTCGAGACAAAAGCTGCTCGATCTGCTTGAAGACTGCGAGTGGAACAAAGCCGAAGTGGGCCGCAGGGTCGGGTTGAGCCGCACAGCCATATGGAAATACATGAAGAAGTGGAACATCCCCCTTCAGCGGGACCAAGATGACACTATGGCGATTTGAGCACAATGGCGTGGCTATCGATGAAATCCATGCGCACCAATTGCCCCCGCACAAACGTTTCCCCGCCGAATAAATCGATAAAGAGGTAACCGTCTTCGCTGGCCTCCATGCGGGCAACATCCTCAAGCACTTTGGCCGTTTGACCTTTTGTTTCCATGTATACCGTGCTCAGACACATCGGCTTACCATCCGACCAGACAACGCTCGAGTATTTGCCCTGCCGCACGCCCGGCATCACAGGCCCCGATAGGCATTCCCCGGAACCCGGCCTCGAAGACCGTTGGATCATGGGGAAGGGCGCCGATAATCGTGATGCCGTCCCTTGCCAGCGACCGGGTCAATTCACGCTCCATTTGTTCATTGCTCATTTTGTTCAGGACCGCCCACAGCCGCTTGTGGACGTCTCCGGCAATCGATTGAATTTTGCCGGCGATGGCGAGCGACTCGAAGGATGGTTCCACTACGAGGAGAATGGTGTCGATTTCGGCGTCGATACCCCGACCGAAATGCTCGATTCCCGCCTCCATATCGATGAAGGCCAGTTCCCTTTTCCCAAGATCCAGCTTTTTCAGAAACTCGCGGTTGAGCACGCCCATTGGACATGCACACCCTTCGAATGCACGGTTGATCTTGCCGATGCTGACCATGCTCAGGCCGTTGCGTCTAACTATATAGTCGTCAGGGATCTCAGCGATGGAAAGGCTATGGTGTTGCAGAATGTTCTTCTCCCCCATTTTTCCCTTGAGGGCTTTTTTGCCGCCCACAAAATCCATCAGGGACGACGGGGGACCATCAAAGCCCAGGGTTTTATAAAGGCCTGAATTGGACTCGTCCGAATCCACGACAAGAACCCTGAAATCACGGGCCGCGGCCTGCCGGGCAAGCAGTCCGGTCAGGGTGCTTTTGCCGCTGCCGCCCTTGCCGCATATGGATAGTTTCATTCCCATTGAAGGATACCTCGTTTTGTAACTATTTCAGTTTGTTGGCCGCATCGCGGAGCAGGGACTGCAAGCGGTCCAAGCGAACCGGATAAGGTATAATGGGAATGCCCATCCAATCGGCATACTCCAGAAAGCCTTCGGGATTCTCTTCCATGTAGCTGTCCATATAGCCGATGCCGTCCAAAACGACAGCCCCGCCGGTGTGCCGGGGAAAGTTTTCGTTGGCCAGTCCCTTGTCCCAGCCTTTGAAGACCTCCTTGCGGAATTTGATCCAGCCGGGGGTCATCCACCACACCGGTTCGCCGCCGGCCACCTCCCGGGCGATCCGGTCGCGCTCATCCTCACCGGCAATCATATCCATGCAGTGAGTGGCTTCCACTCGGGCAACGCCGGACCCTTGTTCTGCGATAATGGTCTGCATGAGCCGGGTCGGCTCGTCGGCATTGACATAACAGAACTTGCCCCCGTAGATCACCGCGACCTTGTCGGTTTTCTCTTTGGCCTTGTTGATCCGCCGTACCAACTGGCGTTCCAGTTCGGGGATATCCTGGTGCAGCCCCGGAGTGGTGAACAGCATCTGCGGTGTATCCAAAAGCCCCTCTTTCTTGAGATAGTTGAGCTCGAGGCTCATGGTACCGCAGGAAACAATTGAAATATCGGCAAATGAAACAGTTTCCATGGTTGCTCCTTGACTTGGGCTATACCATAAACTCCGGCAGGGCGGCTTTGATGGCATCGGTCAATCCGGCGATGTCGGCGCTGTTGGGATGACCGGCAGCCGCAGGCGCATCACCGATCCATGGCGGGGGCGGATCTTTTTTCAGGGCTTTTTCCAAAAAAGCCGGGTTGACTTCACCCGGGCAGCTGAACATTCCGGCCACCCGTGCGGAAGGGGCCAGCGATTTGGCATGCTCCATGGCCTTGGCGGCATGAGCGGAGTCGGTGGCGGCCCCGTGGGTGGCAAAAAGAAACAGATTGTTATCACCCACCCCGGCCAGATAGTCGGACGACTTGGGGTCGGGCTTGCCGGCCATCAGCCAGAATCCCAGCACAACCAGGTCGAATCCGGCAGGATCGGGAGCTTCGCCCACCGGGCAAAGGGTTTTTTCCCCGCCGATCACGTCGTTGACCGCTTCGGCCATTTTTTCCGTATTGCCCGTCTGGCTGGAGTATACAATCAAAGTTTTCATGGATGATATCCTTTCTCTCGCGTCATTTGTTTTTACCAATACGGTTATACAAATTTGATGCCATCCCCCTTCCCGAACCCGATATGGCGCCGGTAAGCCGTATAGGGGTTGTATGTCGCTTATCCGCAGGCCTTTATCAGTCAAACGGCGCAACCGTTACCATGACCATGTGTAACGCGTGGTATCGTTACCACAACGCCACCAAATACCATGCCGCGCCCGGATGAATGCAACGGATCAGATTTGCCTTGACACATGGCATGGGTATTGCTTTTTATCTTGTCTTGATCCGATCGATGGCTTGTCCATAAGGTTTTGAAGACAACCGCAGAAAGAAATGAAGGTTTCATGCCGCTTCGTCAGAATCATCATGCAACCAGGCCGCCCCTTCAGAGAAAAGACGCTTTTCTTGAAAAAACCGGCGATCTGGCGGTGGATTGTGTCCATTGCAAACATTGTGTGAAAGAGTGCGCCTTTCTCCAAAAACACGGTACCCCGGGCCATATTGCCAGGCAGGTGATCGACAGCGGATTGCAGGTCGCTCCGGCGTTCCAATGCAGTTTGTGCGGCATGTGTTCAGCCGTTTGCCCGCATTCGCTGAAGCCGGCCGACATGTTTCTGGAGATGCGGCGCGCTTCGGACCGTCAGGGCCGTGGCGGCGACGTATCATCCTGCATGTATCTGGGGTTCGAAAAACGCGGCATCTCCCCCCATCTGACCTACTACGCACTGCCCAAAGGGTGCCGTACCGTCCTGTTTCCGGGGTGCGCCCTGTCGGCCGCCCGCCCGGAAACGGTGCTCGAGCTTTTTGCCGCATTGCGCAGCCAAGAACCCGGCCTGGGCATGGTGCTGGACTGTTGCACCAAACCGTCTCACGACCTGGGACGCACTGAATTTTTCCAGAGCGCCTTTGGGGAGATGCGCCGCTATCTTCTATCAAACGGTGTCCGGCGCGTGCTGACGGCTTGCCCGAGCTGCTACAAAGTGTTCAAGGTCCACGGTGGCGATCTATCGGTGGAAACGGTGTATGAAGTTTTAGCAGGCGAAAAAAAGGAACTGCGGGCCGGGACGGGGCAAACCGTGACCATCCACGATCCGTGCCCGTTGCGGTTCAATGCCCCCGTTCAGTCAGCCGTCAGAACGCTGGTGTGCGGACAGGGACTCCATATCGAAGAGATGCCCCACCACGGCGCCAAGACATTTTGCTGTGGAGAAGGCGCTTCCGTGAGCTGCTCCGCCCCGGAGCTGGCCGAAACCTGGGGCCGGCGACGGGCTGAAGAGGCTCGCGGCAGACAAATCATCACCTATTGTGCCGGTTGCGATGCAACCCTGGCCAAATTTGCCGAAACCCGTCATGTGTTGGACATCCTTTTCCCGGGCCGGCATGCAAACGGCCACCGGCGCGCCTTACCCGGGTTTCCACGCACATGCTGGAACCGTCTTTGGTTGAAACACAATACCATCAACGGCATCCCTGCGGCTGTCAGTCGCGAACGACGGACAATCCCGCCACAAGACAGCGCAACACCGTTCAACAGCGCCAACTGGTGGTCCTGCCTGATCAGCCGCTGGACGGCATTGATCTTTTCCGTTTGGATTCGGTTGGGAAAATTCGGGGCATCGATCCATGTTCTCAAACGTTAAAGCCGATCTTCCCCGCCGGCAAAAGAGGAGCTGTGCAGAACTGTTGGGATAAAAAGATGGAGTTTTCGTATGCCCAAAATAGAAGCATTTGAAAAATACAGCGATGCGTATGACGAGTGGTTCAAGAAAAATCTTGAGATGTACGAAGCTGAATTGGAAGCCATTCGCCAGCTTCTTCCTCCGCCCGGGGCTCAAGGCATGGAAATTGGCGTTGGATCAGGGAAATTTGCCGCACCGCTGGGGATAAAAATCGGGGTTGAACCTTCGGAAAAGATGGCCATCAAAGCAAAAAGGCAGGGCATTGACGTTTATCCCGGCGTTGCGGAAGCGTTGCCCTTTGCTGACGGGCGGTTTGATTTTGCGCTGATGGTAACGACCATCTGCTTTGTTGATGATGTCATCAAGTCTTTCAGGGAGGCGTTCCGGATACTGAAGCCCAACGGGTGCATCATTGTCGGATTTGTTGATAAAGAAAGCGATCTTGGCCGACAATATCTTGCAAAAAAGGAAAAAAGCCGTTTTTATAAAGATGCCGTATTTTTTTCTGCTTCACAGGTGTTGGCGTGTCTCAGGGAAGCGGGGTTCGGGGTGATAGAAACCAGGCAGACCCTTATACCTGGAAAAGTGCCGGAAATTATTCTGGAAGGTTTTGGGAGAGGGGCTTTTGTGGTCATCAAGGGGGTGAAGAATCGGAGGCAACTTTGAACATTAGATATAGAGATATTGTCGAAGCCAAAGATTTGCTGAATCTTTCTGAACGTGCATCCATGGAAGAAATAAAATCTAAATACAGAGAACTCATCAGCCAATGGCACCCGGACAAATGTAATGAGCGTGATGAAAAATGCAATGAAATGACAAGAAAAATAATTGCCGCGTATAACATCATTATGGCCTACTGTAATCAATACCGATACTCTTTTTCAAAAGAAGAAATCAAAAAATATCTGTCAGATGAAGAATGGTGGTTTGAAAGGTTTGGCAATGACCATATATGGGGAACTGGCGACAAACCATAAGACCGCATTATTTATCAAAGGACCACTCAAGCTGAAAAATTAAATTTGAAACCGTTTCTATTCCCTGAAAGGAGGAGCGCATGGACAAAAATGCATACAACCCCGGGGAGCACTACCCATATCCGCTGATCATTAAAAAACTGCTTAACACGCCGTTGATTTACGCGCCTGATCAGCAAATTATCTACCGTGACAAGCTGCGCTATTCTTACCGCGACCTCTACGAACGAATCCACAGGCTGGCCGGCGGCCTGGAAACACTGGGGGTCGGGCGGGGCGATACCGTAGCGGTTTTTGATTACGACAGCAATCGCTTTCTGGAGTGTTTTTTCGCCATCCCCATGATGGGGGCGGTGATGCAGATGGTCAACTGGCGCCTGTCCGCCGATCAGATCCTCTATACCCTGAATCATGCCGAAGCCAAAACCATTGTGATCAATGCCGATTTCCTGCCTATCCTGGCCGGGATCAGGGATAGGCTGAGCCATGTGCGCACCATAGTGGTCATTTCCGAAAATGGCGAAACCCCGCAGACCACCCTGGATTACGGGAGTCTATACGAACCCCTGCTGGCCGGGGCGCCGGACCGGTTCGACTTTCCGGATCTGGATGAAAATACCAAGGCGACCACCTTCTACACCACCGGCACCACCGGCGATCCCAAGGGCGTTCATTTCACCCACCGCCAGCTGGTGCTCCACACGCTTTCCCTGGCGCTGGCGGTGGGCGCCTACGACACCATTGGCCGGTTCCGCTCGGACGATGTCTATATGCCCATCACGCCCATGTTCCATGTACACGCCTGGGGGATTCCCTATGTGGCCACGCTTCTGGGCGCGCGGCAGGTTTATCCCGGAAAGTACGAGCCGGACATGCTGCTCAAACTGATCACGACGGAGAAAGTCACCTTTTCCCACTGTGTGCCCACCATTCTTCAAATGCTGGTCAACAGTCCGTCGGTCAAGGGGATGGACTTGAGCCGTTGGAAGGTGATTATCGGCGGTTCCGCCTTGTCCAAAGGACTGGCCGAGGCCGCACAGGCTTTGGGCATAAGCGTTTACACCGGGTATGGCATGTCGGAAACCTGCCCGGTGATCTGCCTGGCCATGCCCAAGCATTTCATGCGGGATTGGCAGGAGGACCGGTTGCTGGAGGTGATTTGCAAGACCGGGCTGCCGATCCCGCTGGTTGAGTTGGAAGTGATGGATACCGATGACGAGCCGCTGCCCCACGACGGCGCCAGCACCGGCGAGGTAGCCATGCGCGCACCCTGGCTGACCAAAAGCTACTTCAAAGCGCCGGATAAGACCGCCGAGCTTTGGCGCAAGGGCTGGCTTCACAGCGGCGATGTCGGCCACATCAACCAGGAGGGCTATCTCCAGGTGACCGACCGGATCAAGGATGTGATCAAAAGCGGCGGCGAGTGGATCTCTTC
>JASFER010000307.1:0-7235 GCA_050124755.1 Desulfobacteraceae bacterium | reverse complement strand
ATATACTCCTGAGGCAGCACATGGATGACTTCCCGATCCATGGGAATGGCCACTGCCCTGGCGGCATCGATCACCCGTTCCACATCACCGGGTGTAATTTCCGATCCCTTAATGGCCACGATCCCGCGACTGTTGAACCCTGTGATGTGGCCGCCGGCGATACCGGCATAGACCGAAGATATTTCACACCCGGCCATCAGCTCCGCTTCTTCCACGGCTTTTTTGATGGATTCCACAGTTGACTCGATATTGACCACCACCCCCTTGCGCAGTCCGACACTGGGGTGGGTGCCGATGCCGATGATATTGACTTCGTGGCCTGACACTTCGCCAACTACACAACAGATTTTCGTAGTGCCGATATCCAGCCCGACAATGATATCTTCCTGACTTTGTGACATATGCCTCCTTAATCCCCGCTCACAATTGCACCACTATCCGATCCGGGTTGTTCACATCAATGGTATGGAACCCTTTCCACTTTCGATTGTATCTTAAATGCGGCAACAACCGCTTCAGCCGCTTATACTTATAATCAAATCGTGAAAGCCCCAATTTTATCCGACGCTCGTCCTTCCACACGCTCAAAGTGATCCCCATCTCGGGGTCTATGTGAACCCTGCGGATCTGGTCATATGGAATTACGCTTTTCTTCGATTTGCTCATTTGTAGCACTTCCACTACGGCTTTCATGGACGGTGTGAGCGTGTCGTCTCCCAGGCTGATATGGGCGTAGGCCACACCGGTCACCATGGGAAGGTCCTTGGGATCGTCGGGGCCGTATTCCTTGAATATCCGTCCGTTTTGATCGATCAGAAATTTGCGCCCCAAATCCACCACGGCCAAAGACTTGTGTTCGGCAATGACGATTCTGATGGTCTCGGGGATTTCACGGGCCACCTGTGCCGCTGCGATCCAGGGATGCGCCAGCAATCGCTTCCTGACCAGCCTTAAGTTAACGGCCAGCAGGTTGTCCCCCGGCTTGATGCCGGCCTGGTTCAAAATCTCCTTTTGATGCAGCCGCGACTGTCCCTGAATCCGGATCGATTGGGTTTGAAAGTATTTGGTCTGGGTCACGGCCGCGTACCCCACCATAAAAAGCAAGCTGGCCGCCAACATCACGAGCACCAGGGAACAAAGCTTGGCCCCGGCCAGAAATCGCCCTATCCAACGCCGCCGCCTCTGTTCGATACGCTTTTTATAACGGTTCTTACGAGCCGGTTTTTTCTTCCCCAACAATTCTCACCTCCGGAACCAGGTCTATGCCGAAGCGGGATTTGACCGTTTCCTGAATTTTGTCTTTTATGGTCAACACATCTTCCGCGCTGGCACCGCCGCAATTGACGATAAAATTGGCGTGCCTGGGAGAGACCCGGGCGCCACCGACTTGAAAGCCTTTCAGCCCGGCTTCATCGATAAGCCGTCCGGCGGCGATATCTTGGGCCGGATTTTTAAAAAAGCACCCCGCACTGGGCTGCCACGCCGGCTGTCTTTGGGAGCGGCCCCGCATCCATTGGCGGGCCTGCCGCCTTATCTGCTCCCGATTCCCAAGGGTCAATGCCAATGTGCACGATAACAATACGGGCGGAGCCGATGGATCGCCGGCCACCTTGTCCGGCAACTGCAAACGGCGATAGGCGCTTTCCAGTTGTTGGCGCGTCAGTTCCAGCCTGTCTCCCGATCCCGTCATCATGGTCACCGATTCAATCACATCCGCCATGACACCGTGGGCTGTACCGGCATTCATCAGCACGGCACCACCGATGGTGCCGGGAATCCCCAGGGCAAAATTCATCCCCTGCCAACCATGTCTCAAAGCCCGGGCGCATATCCGCCTGGTGGGAACGCCGGCACCGGCCGATACCGCGATCCGCTGCCGCTTCCGAACCCATTGGATGGTTGCATTCATGCGGCCCGAGTGAATCACAAGGCCGCGGATACCGCCGTCGCGGATCAGCAAATTGGTTCCGCCGCCAATCAGCATGTACGGAATTGTCTTTGACTGCGTCCATTCCAATATCGCCTTGAGTTGATCTTCACTTTCCGGTTGTGCAAATGCATCGGCCGGACCGCCAATTCGAAAAGAGGTATGTTTTGCCATGGGTTCGTCATAGCGTACATTGGGTCCCAGCAAACGGCTCAACCATGCTTTGTCCGCTCTTTCAAGCATTGACCATTTCCAGCAATGCTTCTCCAACCTGGTAGACATTACCGGCCCCCAGGGTTAAAACCACGTCATCGGCCGTCACCATGACGGCCAGTTTCTTTACGGCTGCATCCATATTCTCCACAAAATGCACATCTTTATGGCCGTGGGCCTGAATACTGTCACACAATTTACGGCTGCCGACACCCTCGATGGGCGGCTCGCTGGCCGCATAGATGGGCAGCACCAGCAGAACGTCGGCCTGGTAAAAACTGCGGGCGAAATCGTCGAAGAGGGCCTGGGTGCGCGTATAGCGGTGGGGTTGAAAAACCACCACTTTGCGTTTGCCCGGCCAGCCATGGGTCAATGCGGCTAATGTGGTTTTGATTTCTGTGGGGTGATGGCCGTAATCATCCAGGACCGCAGCCCCCTTGGCGTGACCTTTAATCTCCAACCGCCGCTGCACCCCTTCGACTTTTTCCAAGGCTGCTTTTATCTTCTTGAAGCCGATACCCAACTCCAACCCGACAGCTATGCTGGCCAATGCGTTATAGACATTGTGCTCACCCGGAAGATTAAGGGCGATCTTTCCCAAAACCTTGCCGTGATGCGCCACATGGAAGGAACTGGTCAAACCTTTGCAAACCATTTTTGTGGCCTGCAGATCCGCTTGCGGGCTGGTGCCATAGGTTACAAAACGCTTACGGATCCGCGGAATCAGATCCTGCACGGCTTCGTTATCCAGGCAGAGAACGGCCAACCCGTAAAACGGGATACGATCGATGAAACTCAGAAAAACATTTTTGATGTCATCCAGATCCTTGTAGTAATCGAGATGCTCACGATCAATATTGGTGACCACTGCGATGGCCGGCGAATACTTTAAAAAAGAACCGTCGCTTTCATCGGCCTCGGCAACGATATAATCCCCCTGCCCCAAAACGGCGTTGGAACCGATGCTTTTGAGCTTGCCGCCGATCACCACCGTGGGATCCAGTTCGCCGGCCGCCAGTACGGAGGCCACCAAAGAGGTGGTTGACGTTTTGCCGTGGGCGCCGGCAATGGCGATACTGTATTTGAGACGCATCAACTCGGCCAGCATTTCCGCTCGGGGAATCACCGGTACGGACTGGTTCAGGGCGGCCTTTACTTCCGGGTTGGTGTCGTCGATGGCTGACGAGACCACGACCACATCGGCTCCGGAAATCTGCTCGGCCACGTGACCTTCAAAAACGGTCCCGCCCAAACCCTGCAACCGTTTGGTGATATCGGACAGTTTCAGGTCCGATCCCGAAACCTGATAACCCAGATTCAGCAAGAGTTCGGCAATACCGCTCATGCCGATGCCGCCGATGCCGACAAAATGAATATGGTATTTCTTCTGGTACATCTATTTCTTCTCATTTGGTTAAAAGTTCAAATATATCGTCGACAATGACACTCGCCGCCCCGGGTCGCCCCAAAGCACGGGCCTTGGCTCCCATTTCGGTTAACAAGATCCGGTTCTCCCGGTATCCTTTGATGAGCTTTGCCAAAACGCTTCCGCTCAAATCGTCCTGTGCAATCATCTCCGCTGCACCGGCATCCGACAGCGCCTGGGCATTCAGTGTTTGATGATCGTCGGCGGCAAACGGAAAAGGCACGAATACCGCCGCTTTTCCGATTACCGTAATCTCTGCTACGGTTGTTGCACCGGCCCGACAGATGACCATATCCGCTGCTTTGTACAGCCGGGCCATATCGTGGAAAAAGGGTTGAACCGTTGCCGGCACACCCGTTTGATCATAGGCCGCCTCTATTGCCGCTTTATCTTCCGGTCCGGTCTGATGCACAAACCGCAACCCGTCCACATCTTTCAATTCATGCAGCGCATCCACCACAGCCTGGTTGATGGCATGGGCCCCCTGGCTGCCGCCGACGACGAGCACTGTAAAGAGATCGCCATTTGCCGGCTCCGCGCATTGGGTCGCCAAAGCAAGAATTTCATCTCTAACCGGATTGCCGGTCACTTTTATTTTATCCGGGTCAAAATACTCCCGGCTCTCTTCAAATGAAAGGTAGATGCGATCTACCACACGGCCAAGAATCCGATTGGTCACACCCGGCAAACGATTTTGCTCATGCAAAACCGTGGTGACACCGAGAAGCGACGCCGCAACCGCCACCGGTCCGGCCGAATATCCGCCCACACTCAAAACCACGTCAGCTTTGAAGTTCTTCAGGATACGCCAGGCCCTCCATATGGCTCCGGGAATCATAATTGCCGCTCTGATCTGATGCCACCGACCTCGTCCTTTGATACCTTCGATGGAGATGGCTTTTTGATCCCAGCCCAGTTCGGACAGGACTTTGCGTTCCAGGGGCCGCCCGGCATTGACAAACAACACTGAATTCTTCTCAAGCCGGGACTTGAATGCCTGGGCAATGGCGATTCCCGGAAAGAGATGGCCGCCTGTTCCCCCGCCGGCCACGACCATGCGATACCCGTCATCCGAACGGCTAGCTTTTACTTTTTTTTGCATGCCCGGCTCCAATATTCATTAAAATGCCGACTCCGGCCATATTCAGCAGCAAGGAGGTTCCGCCGTAGCTGAGAAACGGCAGGGTCAAACCCTTGGTGGGCAACAACCCCAGCGCAACCCCCATGTTGATCGACACCTGCAGCCCAATGGCAGTGGTAATGCCCGCTGCAACCAACATCCCGAAGCTGTCCCGGCAACGAAAGGCAATGGCGGTTCCCCGCCAAATCACAAGCGCGTATAAGGCCAGGATAAAAAGTACTCCCCAGAAACCCAACTCTTCGCCAATCACAGCAAATATAAAATCCGTGTGAGGCTCTGGAAGATAAAACAGCTTTTGATATCCTTTACCGATGCCTGCACCCCACAACCCGCCTGTGCCGAAAGCCATCAGTGAATGAATGATTTGATAACCTTCGGCGGCCGGGTATTCCCATGGGTCCAGGAAACTGATCAGCCGCTTGATCCGATAGGCGGCGTTGATCATCAGAAAGTAGACCAGCGGCAGCATTAAGACCAGTGCCAACATGAGATGATGAATGGGAACGCCGGCCACGAACATCATCAGCCACACCAGTACGGCGAAAATCACCACCGAGCCGAAATCAGGTTGAAACAATAACGGGACGGCAAACACCGCCAGCAAAATCACATGGGGAACAAAACCGATGCTAAACTGCGCCAGATTGTCCTGCTTCTTGCTTAAGGAATAGGCCAAAAAAATAATGATGGCCAAGCGGGCCACTTCCACCGGCTGAAAAGTGACCGGTCCCAAGCGAAGCCATCTCAGGGAACCGCCGGCCGATAAGCCCAATCCGGAGAATTGAACGGCGATGAGCAATCCAAGGGCGATCAATATCATCGGGTATGCCAAAGAACGATAAATACGAAAAGGAATGTGACTGAAAAACACCAATGCCAAAATTCCCATCAGCGAAAACAGGGCCTGCCGCTTCAAAAAATAAAAATCGCTGCCGAATTTCTTGAGTGCCAATGCAGAGCTGGCGCTGTAGACCATCACGATGCCTATACCCACAAGGAATAAAACGGAAAACAAAAGTTTGACATCGTAGGTCTGGGCGGCAGCTATGACATTGGGCTTTTTCGTCACGACAGCTCTCCTACCAATTGGCGAAAAGTCTCTCCCCGCTCGGCATAACTTCCGAACATGTCAAAACTGGCGCATGCCGGCGACAACAAAACGGTTTCTCCAGCCCGGGCCGCGGCAAAGGCGCGTCGGACGGCCTGGGTCATATCCACCGCCCTTTCAGCACCCAGCGCCGGCGCTTGAGCCAGGGCTGCCAAAATTTCCTCACTGGCTTCACCGATGACCACCAATTTTTTAACGTGTTTTTGGACATGGTGGTATAGAGAAGAAAAATCATAACCCTTGTTGCGCCCGCCGATGATCAGCACCACGGGTTGACTGAAGCACTCCAGCGCCCGGATCACGGCATCCACATTAGTGGCTTTGGAATCGTTTACAAAGCTCACATCGTTAACGGTCCTCACAGGTTCAAGACGATGGGAGAGGGCTTTAAATGAATCCAGGGCTTTCTGCACACCTTCGACGGTTGCACCGGACGACAGGGCCGCCAAACTCGCGGCGGCTATATTTTCACGGTTATGGGGTCCGAGCAGGGACGAACGTCCGAGATCGATACGCACCTCACCGATCTCCGGCGTACATATGGCCACCTGTTTGGGTGTAATAATGGCGCCTTGGACCGGATATCCGTTTTCAGGCGGTCGGGAATAGAAATTGAGTATTCGACTTCTGATCGTCTTGCATTGCTGCTGCACCAATGGATCATTACCGTTGCATACCGCCACATCAGAACACTCCTGGTTTTCAAACAAGCGGCGTTTTGATGCGGCGTAGGCGCCAATATCCGGATAGCGGTCCAGGTGGTCCGGAGACACGTTCAGCAAAACCGCCACATGGGGGTGAAAGGTATCAATGGTGTCGAGCTGAAAACTGCTGATCTCGGCTACGATAATATCCAGGTCAGCGCTCCGGTCTACGATTTCAATGAGCGGATTGCCAATGTTGCCGCCCACGAACACTTTACAACCCGAAGCCGCCATCATGTTTCCCAAAAGCTCGGTGGTGGTCGTCTTACCGTTGGTGCCGGATACGGCCACAATGGGTGTCGTAATAAAGCGGGACGCCAGTTCAACTTCACCAACAACCTCAATACCATTGGATCTTGCTTCCTCCAATGGCGGGATGGTGTGGGGGACTCCGGGGCTGATGACAATCAAATCGGCATTGCGAAAAGTGGCTGAATGATGACCGCCCAACTCCAAGGCCACGCCCAGGTTCCGCGCCTCATCGGCAAAAGAACCCAATATCTCTTCGGTGGCTTGATCCGTCAAAGTGACATGAGCGCCCTTGGCTTGGAGAAAGCGTGCCGCCGCCATACCGGAACGGGCCAGTCCGACAACAAGGATATTTTTACCGCTTACTTCCATGTCTACCTCAGTTTAAGCGTACTCATCGAAATCAACGCCAAAGCGATGGCAATAATCCAGAAACGTACAATCACCTTAGGTTCGGGCCATCCTTT
>JASFER010000306.1:0-7256 GCA_050124755.1 Desulfobacteraceae bacterium | reverse complement strand
TATCGCCGGCTGCTGACTAAAAAGTGCCTGACCACTGCGACAATCGCCGGTGCGACGCTTTGTCTTGTGCATCTGAATCCATCGGTACAATTTGCTCACGCTGTTGATCTGTTTGCCACGGGCATATTCAACAACTCCAGAAACAGGGTAGCGTTCAAGCTGCTCATCCTAAAAAATGTTGATTCAGAAAATTACCCAATGCATCTGTCCGCATTGTACAATCACCTTATCAAAGAAGAGTCGGTTTCAGGTCATGTCATCGCCCGCATCAGAGGCAAATCTCACCGCAAAAGTAAATAGGGCTGCAATTGATTTGGTACAGGCGGTTCAGAAAATCATTTGAGTCAATTGTATCACGGAAACTGAATGATCAACCTTCAGCGGTAACGTTTGCCTCGGACGCTAACACCCTCCTGCAAACATCAATAAACGCCTTTAAGGTCGGTGATTGCCAACGCCCCTTGCACCAGATCATCAACAATGCCGCCTCCAGCGGATCTTCCTGCCAATCAATGACAGCCAGTTTCCCTTCTTGTAACTCTTGCTCAACAGTGATTCTCGGGATGATGGTAATACCCAATCCGCGGCATACACATGCCTTAATGGCCGCCACGCTATTGAGTTCAACCGTTTTTTTAACGCCAATCCTGGCCCGATCGAGGATTTTTTCCATGATCCGCCGATAGCTGCAATCGGTTCGCGAGAGCAAAAGCGTCTCTCCGCCAAGCTGCTGTGTAGCCACCCTATCCATTTGGACCAGGGAATGATCCGGCCGGGCCACCAGCACCAAGGTTTCAAAACCCAGTTTCTCGATGTCCAGATCCGCCCCTGAAATCGAATCAGTGATCAGAAAAGCCAGGTCCGTGACGCCTTTGCGAAGGTCCTTGGCCAGTTTATCGTGGGTGCAGGTGATGAACCGCAGATGGACTTGGGGGTACCGGGCCCTGAATCGCTCCAGGATGGCCGGCAGGTGACATACGGCCAAGGTCTCGGGAACACGAACCGTCAATGCGCCCTTAAGGGTTTTGGGTTTACCCAGAGCTGATCGGCTCTCATGGGTCAAGGCCACTATTTTTTCGGCAAAGGGCATCAGCCTTTCACCGGCTTCGGTTAGCAGGATACTTCGTCCCAATCGATCGAACAGCTTGACACCCAGTTCATCTTCGAGGGCCATGATCTGGGCGGAAATACTTGACTGAGCGTAATGCAGCCTTTGAGCGGCCTTATAAAAACTCAACTGTTTGGCCACCATGAGAAAAGCATTTAAATGCCTGAATTCCATGACCTATCTCCTTATCAATCGACATAACCGATTAAACCCATCGGAATAAATCGTTTTACACGATATCAATACTATCATATTCAATATTTCAGATAACAAAACTTTGTCAAACAACTTTTAGGACGAAGGAAGCCTGAACGTTACAACAATCCAATCCAAAGGAGAGATCCCATGAATCGAATCGAGAAAACAGCAGACCTCCATCAAAACGGCGGCATGACATGTTCACAGGCCATTTTGACAGTGTTTGGCCCTGCAGTGGGACTGGATGCCGAACAAGCCAAAGTGTTGGGCCGCTCGTTGTGCGGCATCAACATCGGCAAGTTCGGTGTGTGTGGTTATCTCAACGGTGCCGCCTTATTGTTGGGCATGTCTTGCAACCAGACCGAAGAATCATCGGCACGCAGCGCAACCACAGCCTCCGTCGACGCACTGTGCCAACGCTTCAAAGCCAAAAACGGCCACCTGCGCTGCAAGAACCTCGTTGGGGCCGACATGAGCACGCAAGAAGGTAAAAATGCGGTCAAAGAGAACAATCTCATCGCCAAGCATTGCTATGGATATGGCCGTGACGTGGCAAAAATTTTGGAACAGTTGCTTTAACCCCAGAAAAAGATTTTCTACCCAATTAACAGCAAAAATCATCTACTTAAATTTTGAGTTCCCCGGAGATGCTTGAAATGGGCTTTGTATTGGCATGGCAAAATGTTTTTAATTGTGACGCATGTCATATCCGCCACCAAATATTTCGTCTATTCTAGAGGCAAAAGGAGGCTTAAAATGAGAGCTATGGATCGTATACAAGGCAAGGTGATTGGATTTAATACCATTCGCTATCAGGAATCCGACATTGCTTGCTGGGAAAACGCCATGCAAGCCGCAATAGCCCCGCGGCCTTTGGATCTGAGCGAGTATGAAGGGCGCTTCGTGGAAGTCAGCGGCCGGCTGCACGGCGATTTGTGGGAAGCCCGGCTGGAAGGCGTGGTTGAAGATGAGATGCAGGAGATTACCGGAGAGGTGGTCGGCTACAACATCATTAAAGGCGAGGAAGGCGATATTTACTGCTATCGTCATGGCATGGCCGAGGCCTGGTTTATGCCGTTAAATCTGTCCGAATACATGGGTCGGACAATTTCGGTCAGCGGCCGACTGCATGGCCAATCGCTTTACAAAGCCGTTATCACCAAGGTCACTCCTGTGCCGGTGGATATGGATCCTGAAAAAGAGGCCCGGTCACTCAATGATTTGCTCCGTATCAGGGCCGCCAACCGGGAAAAGATCGAGGCGGTCAACGGCAATTTGGGCACTGCTTTGGGATATAAATGGACCAACGGCCAGCGCACCGACCACCCCTGTGTCATCATCTTTGTACCCCAAAAAACGTTGCCTTGGCTGATCCCGGATGAGGAAAAAGCGCCGCCATTACTGGAAGGTGCCAATGGTCAGTGGTGTTATACGGATGTGGTAACCGGCGGCAAGGCGACATCATTGGAGGAGATTGATCCATTGCCGGAATTGAGCCCGGAGAACCAGCAGATTATACAAGAACTCAAATCGGGGCGTGTGGGGCTGATCGGTGGGATCCAGTTGGCCTTCTATGTAGACGGCATTGAAGACAATGAACATGCTGCCGTGGGCACCGCCGGTATCGCTGTGCGGGAAAAATCCAGCGGCCAGATCGGCTTTTTGACCAACCAGCATGTGGCCGATGCACCCGGGCGCAGGATCTACCATCCCTGGCATGGCTATTTTCATATCGGTACGACTTTGCGCACGCGCACCCATGAGGCGGATCAAGTTTGGTACGAGGGTGAAATCGACGAAAGCCGATCCTATGTGCGTTGCGACTGCGCCTTCGTGGGGATCCAAAACTATTTGCGGAACTATGTACAGCCCGGTCTGCACGCCATCGGTGAGACTGGCGAATTGCGGCCTATCGATCCTAAAACCATGGATATTATCGGACAAAAGGTGATCAGCGTGGGACGCACCCGTGGTGTTCAAAGAGGGACCATCGTGGCCTATGCGTATGAATTTGAGGATGAATACTATAGTATCTACACCGATCTGCTGATCATCGGTGAGGATGGCAAGGCTTTTTCATGGAAAGGTGACAGCGGCAAGATCATTGTCAGCGATGACGAGGATCATCGGCCGATAGCGTTACTGTGGGGCGGATGGCAGGAAAGATTGCGCAAAGGGCGCGAGCAGGAGAACTGGACCTATGCCATCGATCTGGGAAAAGTGTTGAAACTCATGGGCGTTGAGCTCCTGCATAGCTAAGCCATGGCCAACAATTAGATCATCACTGTTCATTGTTAAAATGTACAAATCTTGCACATCGATTACCATTATGTCTTCCGGTTGATGCGAATACGGGCTTTAGGAAACAATGCATCTTACAGTAAAATCGATCAATTCAAGAGCCCATTGCCGGTTCAAACAATGGCCGAGTCACGGGAAACCTGATTTTAGGTGCAGCGTCAATACAGATGTTGTTTCGCACCCCATTCGCTGGCACAAAGGCGGCAAGAATTTTGCATAAATAAGTGATGCCAAACCGCCCGATTCTAAATTAGGCCCTTCAGATCGAATTGTAATTGAATTACACGACCGTATTTCCTTATCAAGGGTAAAAGTGTCATTTGTGGAGACCGGCCTGTTTTGGATTTTCCTTAACAGCCCGGTTTCCGTCAGGTGATTGTCAAGTTTTCTTTCAATAAATATAGATCGGTTAAGGAGCATATTCAGCAACTGTAATTGGATACTATGCGACTTTGCCGATATTTACAGCTGAATGTCAAAATTCAAGGGGCCCGCTTCCGCTTACATATGCTCGGGGCCGATCACCGACGGATCGTAAAGATCCGGAAAGTAGTAAGGCAGCACGGACAGAGGCAGGCCGATGGTCAACGGCGCCCGGTGGCTTTCCGACTCAAGCAGGCCCTCGTTCAGCAAAGCACTGACAATGCGCCTGGCATTTCTCTCACTCATATTCAGGATTTCGGGCGTTTTTCCACGCATGACGGCGCCACACCTGAAGACCGCTCGGAGCAGTCTGGCCGCCTCGGGGCGAATTGATTTTTTATTTTGTTTCAAGCGGCTCTCCACATACCAATCAATCCGGGCGTCAATCTGGTCCAAACGCAGCAATCTTTCCATAAATCCAATCTGATCCAGGCATATCTTAAAGAAGAAAGCGCAGAAGTCCGCCAGTAGTTCTTCATCAAAAAAATCCGTCTTGTTTTCGTCCGGTGAATCGGTCGCCCACAGCTCAAACATATACTGGTCTTTATTGCGGGACAAACCCCTGGACAAAGACCATAAATTATTCTGGTTAACGCCGCATGCGGTCAGGTATAAACCGGAAAAAAGACGCGCCACACGGCCATTTCCATCTCTGAAGGGATGCAGCCAGGCCAACCGGTGATGGCTCGCCGCCATGGCAATCAACCGCTCATCTCCATGAAACCGGCAGGGATCGTAGCCGCTCTCAAAGGACTTGAGCAATTGCGGAAGGTATGGATGGTGCGGCCCATGCAAAGACCTGCCGTCCACTGAAACATCGACGTCGCGCAATTGTCCCGGATTCACGGGAATTCGGGTGAATCCGCCGCCATCATGGGTATAGGTATGTTCTTTCGGCAGACAGCCATAGAAATCGCTGTGCAGGTCGCAAAGATACTGCCGGCTGCTGATCACGGCCGCCGACCGTGAGATGACCCGCTGCATATGTTTTTTCTCAACCTGGACATGGGCGGCACAAAGTTCCTGGGCGTATTTCCTGTCCGGATCCCGATCAAATCGATCTTGCATGGCCGCCTCGATATCCGGAATCGTGGTCTTATGCCCTTCAATCAGGTTGCTGTAATAGCTGTTGATGAGCCTGAGTTTGTCACCAAGCACTGCGGCGGTTTCCTGCGCTACTTGGCCCTCCATCTTGGCAGACCCCGTAATGATTTGCTGGGCCATATCCTTTAACGGACCCAACAGGGCTGTCCCGGGTAAAAACGGCGTCAGGGCATATTTTACATCTTTGGCCGGTTCGTTGGCCGGTTCGTTGGATTTCATAATCATCATTTATATAAAGTATTTATATAATAAATCAAACATTTTCTTTGATAAATCATGACATTTTTTGGCCGGTTATTACAAAGCCAAATCGAGTCCTATTCAACTTTGCCGATAATTGATCAGATGTTTTTTTCGTTCCCTTGTTTTCATGCCTTCAGAATGGTAATGATGAGAAGAACAAGGGTGCAAACACCCAAAAAGAGCCCCATAAAAAACATCGCAGGATCCAGGCAGTCGATTCCTTCTATACCTGGGCAGAACAATGCCAATAAACCAGACCGGTTTCATGAATCGTCATTCATGATATGGCGTATTAGAGATTTCTAGAAGTGGTTTCAAAACCTTCAATCGGGCCCGAAATCAAGGCGGGCTGCAGGTTTAAACCGGATGGGAATAGTCGGCTATTTCGAGGAGTTAAATCTGCAGCCCAACGCCGCGTTGGGGTTCGAGGGGAGGTTTTGAAACCACCTCTACCAATTCTTTGTATGCTAATCGCATTTATCGGAGGTGAAACATGCGCCGATTATGGCAAGCCTTGGCGACGGCGACATTGGCAACCGTCCTGTGCACGGGCCCGGCCGTTGCGGAGCAGAAGGTGGTTCAGGTTTTCGGCCCGTTCCAGGAGCCGGAATCAACGCGGTTCGAGGCAGCCTGCAAGGTGTTTGAAGAACGAACCGGAATCGATGTGGTCTATACGGCCTCCAGGGAGTTTGAATCCCTGATATTTGTCCGGGTGGAAGGGGGCGATCCTCCGGATATTGCCGCCCTTCCCCAGCCCGGCCTGATGTATCGCCTGGCCGGAAAGAAACAAATTATTCCCCTATGGCCGGAAGCCGTGGCATTGGTGCAGAAAAACTACGCACCGGTGTGGAAGGATCTGGGATCCTATCAGGGGACGCCTTATGGCATATTTCACCGGGTGAATGTCAAGAGTCTGGTCTGGTACCCCAAAAAGGCGTGGCAAAAAGCCGGTTATCAGCCGCCCAAAACCTGGGAGCAGATGGAAGCCCTGGCACAAAAAATGGTTCAAAACGGCCACACACCGTGGGCCGTGGGATTGAAAAGCGGGGGTGCAACGGGATGGCCGGCAACCGACTGGATTGAGGATATCATGCTCCGAACCGCCGGACCGCAGGTTTATGACAAGTGGGTTAACCACGAAATACCGTTCAACCATCCGTCGGTGAAAAACGCCGTGGATATTATGCTGAAAACCTGGCTGGGGCCGAAAATGACTTACGGCGGCGCCATGGGGATTTTGAATACTTCATTTGGTGATGCCCCGAAAGTGATGTTTGAAGATCCGCCCAAGGCATGGATGCACCGGCAGGGCAATTTTATCACCGGCTTTTTCCCGAAACACATTCAGGACAACCTGGAAGAAGAGGTGGGCGTATTCGGACTGCCTCCCATCGACGGCAAATGGGGCCTGCCCGTATTGGGGGGCGGTGATCAATACGTCATGTTCAAGGATCGTCCCGAAGTCCGGCAATTCATGGAATTTCTGGCCACCAGCGCATCCGGAGAGGCGTGGGCCCGGGCCGGAGGCGCCCTGTTTCCCCATAAAGATCAAAACCTGGACGCTTATCCGGACAAACTCTCCCGCGCCCAGGCGCAGATGATCTTGAACGCCGAAGTGTTTCGCTTTGATGCGTCCGATATGATGCCCGCCAAGGTCGGTGCCGGAACATTCTGGAGAGGAATGGTGGATCTGGTCAGCGGCAAGAAACCGGATAAAGTTCTCAATAAAATTGAAAAGAGCTGGCCAAAGCAGTAAGGACAAGGATTAACAGTGGCGCAGCACAATTCGAATAACGGCTTTTTTCAGCAAACGCTGGTCGGTTTCGGACGCCTGATCTTCACGTTGTTTGTGCCGATGACCGCTTTTTATTTCTTTATT
>JASFER010000305.1:0-7286 GCA_050124755.1 Desulfobacteraceae bacterium | reverse complement strand
CCATGGCATTTGACGGCCGGCGCATTGTCAGTTCCACCGAGGCGCTCGCTTTTGATCGCGTGCCCCGACATCTGGGGATTGTCGGCGGCGGCTATATCGGGCTGGAGCTGGGGTCGGTATGGCTGCGCTTGGGCGCCAACGTCACGGTGATCGAAATGCTGCCCAACATCGGCACCACGCTGGACGGCCAGGTGGCCCGCACCCTGGACCGGATTCTGCGCAAGCAGGGATTTGAATTCAAACTCGGCGCCCGGGTGAAAGCGGCCGCCGTGAATGGGGAGAAAGTGTCCGTTACGGTTGAAAGCGGGGGCGCAGAGGCCGCATTGACTTTTGATCGACTGCTGGTCAGCGTGGGACGCCGCCCCCTCACACAGGGCCTGGGCCTGGAGGCGGCCGGCATTCAAATCGATGAACGCAGCGGACAGATTCCGGTGGATGAAGCCTGCCAAACCAATGTGCCCGGCATTTATGCCATCGGCGATCTGGTGCCCGGTCCCATGCTGGCCCACAAGGCCTCCGCCGAAGGCATCGCCGCCGTGGAGTCCATTGCCGGCCGGGCCGGCGAGGTCAACTACGACGCCATTCCGGCCGTGGTCTACACCGCACCGGAGGTGGCTTCCGTGGGGCTGACCGAGGAGCAGGCGAAAGAGCGCCAGATCCCCTATTGCGTGGGCAGCTATCCCTTCACCGGCGCCGGGCGGGCCCGGTGCATGGGCGCAACCGACGGCTTCGTCAAGCTCATTGCCCACTCCAAGACCGATCGCATCCTTGGCGTTCACATCATCGGCGCGCGTGCCGCCGACATGATTGCCGAGTGCGTGCTGGCCCTGGAATTCGGCGCCAGTTCCGAAGATATCGCCCGCACCGTTCACGGCCATCCCACCTTTGCCGAAGCATTGCAGGAGGCGGCCATGAGCGTTCGAAAGTGTTCCATATACGCAGGTTAAGATCCTTACAAGGGATTGATTGACCATGGCAAATCTCGTCACATTGGCGCGGTTCATCCTTTTGTTCGTTCTGATTGGATTTGTTTACGCCCAAAACGCAAAACTGCAGCTGATGAACTGCCCCCTGTTGGTGCTGATCTTCGTCCTTGACGGTGTGGACGGGTATGTCGCCCGCAAGCGCCATGAGGAGTCCTTGTTCGGGGCCACTTTCGATATCGCCATCGATCGTGTTGTGGAAAATGTTTTGTGGTTGGTGCTCGTGGATCTCAGAATCATCCCGGTGTGGGTGGCGGCCATCTTTTTGATCCGTGGTTTTGTGATCGACTCCATTCGTTCCCAGGGGGCCTTCAAGGGGCAGGCCCCATTCAGCATGCTGAACTCTCAGATCGGCAAATTCATTGTCGCCGGCCGCTTTATGCGCATATTTTATGGCGCATTGAAGGCTGCAACCTTTGGTTTTATTTTTCTGGTCCAGCCCTGGCCGGTGCTTTTTCCGGCTATGTACACTGAAACCCAGGCCCTTTTGACCATGGTTCAGTGGATCCTCGTGTATGCCAGCGTGGCCATATGCGTGATCCGCGGTCTGCCGGTTATTTTCGAGTTTGCATCCAGCGAAGACGGTCCGCTGGCGGCATTCCGGAAGTAAAGCTTCATTGAATTATGGCTTTGGTTTTTTTCGATTTAGACGGGACCCTTGTCAGGGGGCTGTCCTCCGAGAAGCGGTTTTTCACGTACCTGGTGCGCGGGCGTATAGTGCGTGTGCGGCAGCTGGCAGCGTTTCTCTGCTTTGCATTACGCTGGCTGGTTCACTTTCGCACAGATGTATGGAAAAAGAACAAGGCCTATCTCGCCGGTTTGAAAATAGATGAAATTCAGACCCTTGCGCAGCAGTTCGTCACCCGGGTGCTGCTTGCTGATCTGCGTCCCGTTGTCAGAAGGCACCTCGAAAATCACCTGTCACAAGGCGATACGGTCGCCCTGCTGACCGGCGCCCCGGATTTTATCGCCGGACCCATTGCCCAGCGGCTGGGCATCGCCCACGTTGCCGCCACTGTTTGTCATACCAAAAACGGCTGTTTTACATCCCGCCCTCCCGTCATTCATCCCTTCGGCGCGGACAAAGCAGAAATTGTCCGGCAGGTGTGTCGAACTTTCAATACCACGCCGGCCAGTTGCGCAGCTTACGCCGACTCAGCCAGCGACATCGCCTTACTGGCCTTGGTGGCCAAGCCGGTGGCCGTTTGTCCGGATCGAAGGCTGAGGAGAATGGCCGAGCGACGTGGGTGGCAGATCATTGGTTAAAAAAAATTATTGTGGGACGATACAAATATTGTCGCTTAATAAAAAGCAACCATCTGTTTTCATTTTTGAATGCCTTGGCACCTGCCGCACCAGGCCCATCCTGCCGTAATAATTGAAATAACAATATGCATGAGCTTTTGGCACGATCTTTGATATCAATTTTATTAATATTACTCATACCATTAGACAATAAAAGGAGCTGACGGCAATGTTCAACGCGAAAAGGCACCCTTAGAAAATGACCCATTGCTTTGTACATATTTAAAGGGAAGTAAGGCTATGTTTCGACGATATCATATAGCGATAGACCTAATGGTGGCCGTTGCCGTTACCATCTGTTTTGCTCCGGCAGGATGGTGCGACGAAAACGCCGGCGTCGGCACAAAGACAGCGGTGGCCCTGTTCAGTTACCACCCCGGGTTCTGGGTCGTCGAGGATGAGAACAAGGGACTCATCCAGGGATTGGCGGAATTTGGTTATGCGCAGGGGCAAAACATCGTCCTGCATCGTTTCTATATGGACACAAAACGGGCCAACAAGAGTGTCGAGGCCCAGGAAGCGGCGGGCGACGCGCTTTTAAACAAAATCCAAGGCATAAATCCGGATATCCTGTTCATCTATGATGACGATGCCCTGCGCCACATCGGGGGCAAGCTTCTGGACACAAATCTGCCCATTGTCTTCGCCGGGGTGAATCTTCTGCCGACCAGGCCGGATTACGCCTGGAAGAAGGACGGTTCCTTTACCGCTTTGGCCGACTCCCTGGAACGACCGGGACACAACATCACCGGGGTGCAGGAGAAGGTTCATTTCAGCGCCGGCTTCCAATTGCTTCACCGCATCGTACCGAATGCGAAGACGGCCCTGTTTCTATCGGACAACAGCCTCATCGGAACCGAGCTCATTCGCACCGCCGGCGGCGAGGGCGCTCTGGACAATCCCTTCATTACCATCGTGAAGAGGGCCTATACGGATCGTTTCGAGACCCTCAAGAGGCTGATTTCGGCCTACCAGGACAAGGTGGACAGCATTGTCCTCTTTATTCCCTGGACCCTGGAAGACAATGACGGCCGTCACGTGCCCCAGGAGCAGGTGGTTCGATGGATGCTTCAAAACAGCAAGCGTCCCGGGATCGCCTATCTGGACATCCTGGCGGAGGAGGGCTACCTGTGCGGTATGGTTGTGGACATGGTCAAGCAGGGGTATTACGCCGGCATGCTGGGAAGCAGAATTCTGAAAGGGGAAAATCCCGCCGACATGCCCGTTCTGGATCCCGTGGCCAACAGGATCATGATCAATCTGGCCCGGGCCAGACAACTGGGTATCGACATCCCCTTTGAGATATTCGAGGACGCCGATGTGATTCTCAAGGAAATGACCGTTTATCCGGAATTCACAGCTGAAAAATAGACCATGAGGATCACAACCAAGATTTTAATCGCCACCTTGCCCCTGGTGGTCCTCGGCCTGCTTGGGCTCGGGTGGATGACAACCTCCCTCTCTGAACGGGCTCTGGACCAATTGGCCGAGAAATGGCTGCAAACCAAACTGCTCGAGGCGATCCAGATTGCCGAAAAGAACGATGCCCTGCTCACGCGCTACGAACTCCAAAATACACCTGCCAATGTAAAAAAGGCCCAGGCGGCTGCGGCTGAGGCCATGGGTTCAATCCTGATCGGTCAATCCGGATGCATCCTTGCGGTGAACGCTTCGGGTGCCCTGGTCATCTCTTCCGACAAAAGCCAAATCGCTAGGGATGTATCATCCGAACCCTGGTTTAAGACGGTCCAAGACAGAAAAAGGGGTCATATCACTCTCATTTACAAGGGTGTGAAGTACATCACGGTGCAGCACTATTTCGAGCCCTGGCAATGGCATGTTCTGGCTTGCGCGCCACAGCACGAGGTCTACGGCGAAGTGGATTATATGCGAAGCTACGTATTCGCGGCAGCCGGTCTGAGCGCGGTTGTGATTACCCTGATCCTGGTGTTTTTGATCCGCCGAATCACCGCCCCCCTCCATATGCTCGTCAAGGAGGTCAAGCGCATCGGCCAAGGCGACCTGGAGGCCAACATTTCTCTTGCTTCCAGCGACGAGATCGGAATCCTGGCTGATGCTTTCAACAGCACCGCCGTGCAATTATCAGATCTGATTGGCAGTCTGACGCGGCAAATTGCCGAACGTGAGCGTGCGGAGGACAGGCTGCGGGAAAGTGAAGCACGTTATCGAAGCATTTTCGAAAATGCGGTCGAAGGTATTTTCCAAGTAACGCCGGGCGCCTCAGGCCGATTCATCTGCGCCAATCCGGCGCATGCGCGCATAATGGGCTATGATTCGCCCGAGCAGATGATGGCCGAGGTCACCGAAATCGGGCCGCGTTTTTGGGTCGACCCTCAAGACCGCAAAGCTTTTTCCGAACTGGTGGCCAAGGGCGCGCTCACCGGTTTCGAAGTCCAATTGCGCCGCCGTGACGGTCGATCGATCTGGGTTTCGTTCAACGCCAGACCGGTTTTGGACGCGTCCGGCAAGCTGGACTATATCGAAGGCATTATGCTGGACATAACCGACCGCAAGCAGGCGGAAAAAAAGCTGAACGAACATCGCGAAATCCTGGAAGAACTCGTACTGGAGCGCACAGCGGAATTGGAGATTGCGAAAAACAAGGCGCAACAGTATCTGGACATCGCGGGCGTCATCCTGGTCGCTATGGATGCCGACCGGCGCGTCACCTTGATCAATCAAAGGGGCTGTGAGGTTCTGGGATGCGCTGCCGGAGAAATCATCGGAAAAGACTGGTTTAAGCGCTTCGTTCCGGCAAATCGTCGCCCGAATGTCATCGAAGGCTTTCGGCAGTTCATGGCCGGAAAGCTCGAACCGGTGGAATATGTTGAGAGCCCGGTGCTGACCCGCAACGGCAGGGAGCGGCTTGTCGCCTGGCACCATGTTATCCTGCGGGACAGTGAAGAAAATATCGTCGGCACCCTCAGTTCAGGGGAGGACATCACAGAAAAAAAACGCGCCGAAAAACAGATCATGAGACTGAATCAGGATTTGCAGCAACGGGCTGCGGCGCTCGAGGCAGCGAACAAGGAGCTGGAAGGCTTTACCTACTCGGTATCCCATGACCTCAGGGCGCCGCTGCGCCATATCGACGGCTTCATCGAACTGCTGCAAGAGAAGGCGGAAGCGGCGCTGGACGAACAAAGCCGGCACTACATGGACAACATTTCCGACGCAGCCCGAAAAATGGGGCGATTGGTCGATGGGCTGCTCTCGTTCGCCCGGATGGGGCGCCATGCCATGTCGGTTCAACCGGTGGCGCTGGGACCCTTGGTGCAAGAGGTCATCCGGGAACTTGCGCCCGACTCCGCCGGCCGAAACATCGATTGGTGCATCGGCGACCTGCCTGTGGTCAGCGGCGACGCAGCCATGCTGCGGATGGTGCTGGCCAATCTGATCTCCAATGCCTTGAAATTCACTCGACCCCGGCGGCAGGCCGAAATCGAGATCGGATCGTTGCCCGGCCAAAACGGCGAAGCCGTGATGTTTGTGCGTGACAACGGCGTGGGATTCGACATGACTTATGCAAACAAGCTGTTCGGCGTGTTCCAGCGCCTGCATCGCGCCGATGAATTCGAGGGCACGGGCATCGGGTTGGCCAATGTGCACCGCATCATCGCCCGACAAGGCGGCCGCACCTGGGCATCGGGAGAACTGCATCAAGGTGCGACATTTTTCTTTGCGCTGCCGCGCACATTGCAAGGGGAGGGAGATCGGTTTAACTAGATAGAATTTTATATGGCGCATTACATTGATAATTGGTATATTTATTCATCGGGACCGTCACTGCAACCAACGGCAATCGATGCTATCTGATTTGATCCATATCCAATTCGCACACCACCTTAGTGCAGTCACCGGTATACTGAATGATTAGGAAACATGTTCGTCATTTATCCGTCGACTGAAAGTATCAAGGCAGCTTTAATAATGTATTGCGGGATTCAATAGAGGCAAACAAATAACTCCTGATAAACGGGTCGTGGGACAGGTTTATAAAAGAGCGGTATTTTATTCTTCCCTGCCTCTAATTCGTGCGTAATTGAAGGAATATCATTATTAAAAGGACGGTGGTCAATCAATGTCAACCTGGCGACTATTCATTATCCTCCTGATATGTGGCATCGGGTATCCTTCAGAGGGATCAGCCGAAACCCCCTTAATCATCGCCACCGGCGAACTCCCTCCGTACGTCAGTACTAACCCGAAAGAAAGCGTAATGACAGAAGTCTTTAATGAGTTGGGCCGCCTGATGGATGTGACGTTTGTATTCAGATTCATGCCCTGGAAACGCTGTGAGTCCGCCGTGCAAGAATTGGAAGCATGGGGAGCGATCCCTTATGTGCTTACGCCGGAGAGAGAAAAGAAGTACTATTTTTCTGATAAGTTATTCAACAGGGAAGGAAAGTTTTTCTACTACAGTCGCAAAGGAACGCCCAAACAAATTCCTTTTGCCGTGTTGTCGGATTTGAAGGGCTATATTATTGGCGGGGTGATAGGGTATTATTACGAGAAAACCTTTCTCGATGCGAAACTGAGCGTCGAGTATGTGGCTGAAGATGAGCAGAACTTTTGGAAGCTCAGGGCCGGCAAGGTTGATCTGATTATCGCCGATGAAATCGTCGGAAGGTACATCATTCGTAAAAGGTTCCCTTTGGATGTCGAAAAATTCTTTACGATCTCAAAACCCCTGGATGTGATAGGAGATTATTTGATTACGTCAAAGAAGTATCCCGACACGCAGAAGCTGCTGATCAAATTCAATTTGGCCCTGGAGAAGATTAAGGGTAATGGCACTTATCAGAGAATACTAGACCAATATGGTGTTGTGTTGACATACTAACACGAATCCTTGCGAACATTTATTCTGGAACCCGGTTATCCATAAAGCTCAAGTTGCAGGTATCGGATTTTATGCCAGGCCGGCGCAGAGGCCGGCCCTACGCTAATCACTCCGATCCCTGGCGTTTTGAGGGT
>JASFER010000304.1:0-7307 GCA_050124755.1 Desulfobacteraceae bacterium | reverse complement strand
GTGTTTTCCTGCGGCAGATGGACCTGCACCCCGTCTACCAGATGGTGACCCGCGACCGCAACCGGCTGGCCATGCAAAGCGACATCATCGGCGCATATTCCCACGGTATCAATACCATGCTCTGCCTTTCCGGCGACCATCCCCGTTTCGGCGACCACGCCATGGCGGCCAATGTCCACGACCTGGATTCAATCCAACTGATCCAGACCGTGCGCCGCATGCGCGACGAAGGCCGGTTCCAAGGCGGTGCGGAGATCAAGAATCCGCCCAAAATGTTCATCGGTGCGGCGGCCAATCCCTTTGCCGATCCGTTCGAGCTGCGGGTTGCCCGGCTGGCCAAGAAAGTAAAGGCCGGCGTCGATTTCGTCCAGACCCAGTGCATCTACAACATCGACAAGTTCGAGACGTGGATGCAGGGCGTTCGCGAACGGGGGCTGCACGAGCAAGTCTATATCATGGCCGGCGTCACCCCCATGAAATCCGCCGGCATGGCCCGGTACATGAAGAACAAGGTGCCCGGCATGGATGTTCCCGATGAACTGGTGAAGCGTATGGAAGGGGTGCCCAAAGATAAGCAGGCCCGGGAAGGCATCGATATCTGCATCGAGTCCATGGAACGCCTGCGGGAAATCGAAGGGGTGGCCGGCTTTCACATCATGGCGATCGAGTGGGAGCAAAAGGTTCCCGAAATCGTCCAGCGCGCCGGACTCTATCCCCGGCCGCAGGTCTAGCCGCCGGCCATACGGCACCGACCGCCCCTGCAGGCCGGAGCGCGTTTATAAAACGGATACAAAAAAACATGTAGATAAGGAGACAAAACAATGAGCAACGACCAATTGATCCTGGTGGTGGACGACGATCCCGATCTGGTGGAATCGGTGTCCATGAGACTCGTCAACGACGGATTTCGTGTAGCCAAAGCTTACGACGGCAAGGAAGCCTGGGAGCGCATCAAGGAAGAAAAACCGCAGATGCTGATCCTGGATGTGATGATGCCGCGCAAGAACGGCTACGCGCTTTGCGACGAGATCAAAAAGGACGACGAACTCAAGGACATCACCGTGGTGCTCCTGACCGCTGTGGCCGAAGCAGTATCATCGACCAACTATACTCATCGGGACGGCATCACCACCCTGGCCGATGATTTTGTCCCCAAGCCCATCGACTTGGACAAACTCATGGAAATCGTCAAAGACAATCTGGAATAACCTTGAAGAGAGCCGAAGTCCGCATCAAAGGCATAAAAATCAGCGGGGAATGCTGCCTGGTCAGGCTGCAGGCGGCAGCCCCGATGATCGGCGTGCTGCCGCGCTTCTGCCGCATCATGGCCGGCAGCAGAATCAACTTGCCGTTTATTACCACGGTGCAACGGGCAGGAGGCAGCCGGGTCACCTGTTGCGTGGATGCCGCGCAACAGGCACAGGTGGAGCAAGCGCTCCATGCCCACAAGACGGTGAAGGCGCATGTTTCCTACACCCAAGGGATCGGGCTGCTGACCTTGTTTCCGCACCGGTCCAGCTTGACCCTCTTGGGACTGTCGCTGCGGGCATTGGCCGGGGCGGACATCCGGGTTCTGGAACTGGCCTCCTCCATCGGCGCGCTAACCTATGTGCTGGATCATTCGAAGCTGGATCAAGCGGCCGACGTGCTTAAGTCCTGTTTCGGACTGGCGGGAAACCACGCGCCGTTCAGGGCGGATTTCGTCGTAACCCAGGCTACCCGGGCCAAGCGCGGAATTGGGGAGTAGTCCGATGGAGACCGTCGCCGTTTATTGGGAGCCGCAAATCAAGACCTATGGTTTCCAGGTCGTCAGAGAACTGGCCATGTACACCTGCGCCATACCCGCCGATCTACCGCCGACATGGGAAGGCGCCCTGACGGGCCTCGACAATGGCCGGCGCGGATTTGAACTGGTGTGCGGCCAGATGAACGACGCCGGCGGTATCGACCTGCTGCTGCTGTATGCATGGGCATGCCGCAGCGAATTCGCCCGCCGCGTCGAAGCCGTCATACCCATAGATGCAGCACGGCCCAAGCAGGCCATCGGCCCGGTGGAGCTGATCTTTTTCCAGGGACCCCATTTCGGAGACCGTTTCGGCATCGCCGATTTTACTTACCGTGCCCTCGGCGACCACGCCGAACGGCTGCTGGCGGCCGTTTTTTCATGCGCCTCCGTTTATCTCGTCCTGCCCGAAGGGGGCGCCGACGCGGCCAAGGAACGGCTGAGCGCCGCCTTCAGGATACCAGGCTGATCGACCCATGAAAGCAAAAGCCTGCAAAGAAATGGATTGGCGGCTGAGGGTTTTCGAATCCCTCTCATTTCCGTCACTGGTCATAGCCCCGGACAAGCGCATCGTCGCCGGCAACCAGGTTTTTTTCGACAAGTATGGCGCCACCAAAGAGGACATCGTCGGTAAGACTTGCTACGAGATCTTTTACGGCGCCATGCACTGCCCCCACGGCAACTGCCCCATGGCCAAGGTCGTTGCAGAGGGCCGGGGACAGACCATACTGCGCAGCATCACCACGCCCACCGGCAAAAAGCTGTACGAGGATCGCGTCTTTTCGCCCATCATCGGCGACGACGGCAAGGTGGCCTGCGTACTCGAAAGCGTGCGCGACGTCACCCGGGTGAAGAATCTGGAGTTTACCCTCAAAGAGACTGAGGCTTTTCTGCATAAGATCATCACAGGATCTCCCATCGCTATCGTGGCGGCAGACCGTTACGGCCACATCTTGCTGATGAACCCAGCCGCCCAGGAGCTCTTCGGCTACACCAACCGCGAAGCGGTGTCGATGCTCAGCGCGGTCGCCCTGTACCCCGAAAGCGTCGCCTCGGAGATCATGCGGCGGCTCAAAGACGAGCAATTCGGCGGCATCGGCAGGCTGAGCGCCATGAAGACCTTCATCTTGAATTCAAAAGGCGTCCAGATCCCTGTGGAGGTGACGGCTTCCATCATCTATGAAGACCAGGAAGAGGTCGCCACCATAGGCATCTACACCGACCTCAGGGATAAGCTGGCCGTGGAGAGCCAGCTCATGGAAACCCAGGCGCGGTTGGCCCAATCGGAAAAAATGGCTTCCATCGGCCAGCTGGCCGCCGGCGTTGCCCACGAGATCAACAACCCCCTCACCGGGATTTTATTCTACGCGGAAATGAAGCTGCAGGCCATGGCGTCAGACGATCCGGAAAGGGACGATGTGGCTGCCGTCATCGAGGATGTCAACCGCTGCAAGGATATTGTCAAGAACCTTCTGGCTTACAGCCGCCAGTCAAATCCGAGCAAAGAAATCGTCCAGCTCAACTCGATCATCGACCAGAGCCTCTCTCTGGTCCGCGACCCCAAAGTGTTCAAGAACGTTGAAATCGTCAAAGAGACGCACCAGGGCGACATGATCGTACATGTGGACCGCAACCAAATTTGCCAGGTCGTGATCAACCTGGTGATGAATGCCGTTTCATCTATGGATGAATCTGCCGACCGCCCCGACCGCCTGATCTTTCGAACCTATACGGACGGAGATCGGCAGAAGGCTTTTCTCGAGATACAGGACAGTGGTTGCGGCATTTCCGACGAAAATCTGCATCGCATATTCGAGCCGTTCTTCACCACCAAGCCCATCGGTAAAGGCACCGGTCTGGGATTGAGTACCGTCTATGGTCTCATCAAGAAAAACAACGGGCATATCGAAGTAAAAGAGACCAGCGCACGGGGTACCACATTCCGGGTGGAGCTGCCCCTTCTCGAGCCCTTTGACCTTGACCCTGCCCAATGCACCCATAAGGAGTGAATCGTGACCGCAGCGCAATCTGAAACGCAAGATCCACAGAAAGACCGTCCATCTCTTTTTTCAAAGCCCAGCGTCCTGGTCGTTGACGATGAAAAACGGATTCGAGACGCCTGCATCAAAATGCTCAGCAGCGAAGGTTACGAGGCCCGCGGTGCGGCATCCGCCGATGCGGCCTTGCAGATGATCGAGGATCAGCATTTTGACATTATCCTGCTGGACTTGATGATGCCGGGAATATCAGGACTGGATGCACTGGTGCAGATTCGGTCCCGTCACCCCGAGTCGGTTGTGATCGTCATCACCGGATACGCCACTGTGGAGCATTCCATCGAGGCGATGAAGAACGGCGCCTTCGATTTCATACCCAAGCCGTTCTCGCCCAGCGACCTGCGCCTGGTGATCACCAAGGCGGTCACCCATATCAGCACGCTGCAGGACATGGCCAACGAAAAATCCCGAATGCGGGTGATGATCAACCACCTGACCGATGGTGTGATGACCTCCGACAGCCAAAACCGGGTTGCCCAGGTAAATCCGGCATTTTTAAAGCTGATCGGCTATAGCGGGCCCCGCCCCATTGGCCGATCGGCGACCGCCATCGTGGATAATGAAACCATCAGCGCAATGATCGACCGGGTTCTGGAGGCGCCGGATGACGAACCCATCGAGGCATCCGAAGAACTGTGTCTCGACTCGGATATGGGGGGCCATGCCAAGGCCATCAGCGCCCGCTGCATACCCTTCAGGGACCGTCTGGGGAGGAACCTGGGCACCATCACTGTTTTGCACGATATCACCGCATTGAAGGAGATGGACCGGGTCAAATCGGATTTCGTATCCATGGTTTCCCACGAAATCCGCAGTCCCATGAATTCGGTTCTCATGCAGCTCAAAGTGGTCACAGACGGGCTGGCCGGCGAAACAACACCGAAGCAGCAGGAAATCCTGTCCAGGGCTTCCGAGAAGATCACCGCGCTGACCACCCTTGCCTCGGAATTGCTCGATCTGGCAAAGATTGAATCCGGGCTGATCACCCGGGAAAGCGAAGAGGTCCAGATGGCCGGACTGCTCGAAGATCAGGTGGCCTTTCACCGCCCTCGTGCCCGGGAAAAATCGATTCGGCTGGAACTGGCGCCGCTTCCGGCACTTCCCATACTGATGGCCAACCGGTTCAACCTGGAGGAGGTTTTTTCAAACCTCATCGGCAACGCCATCAACTACACCCGCGCGGACGGTGAAATCACCGTCAGTGCCGCTGTCGAGGGCGATTACGTCGTGGTAAAGGTGGCGGATACCGGTATGGGGATTCCGGAAGAGGACCTTGCGCGCATTTTTGACCGCTTCTACCGGGTCAAGAATGAAAAGACGCGGCACATCATCGGGACCGGCCTCGGGCTGCCCATCGTCAAGAGTATCGTCGATGCCCACAATGGACTGATTCGCGTTGCCAGCAAACCCGATTGCGGGACCACCTTTTCCGTCCTTCTTCCAACCGCCATTGTCTGAAGTCTTCATGGTTTGACTATGGCATCTTTTCCGGGTGTAAACATGCCCGGTTCCTGCGCCATCAGGAAAAAATCATCATCCGGAATATGCTGAATTTTATATACGCGCAGGGCTGAAATCAGTAGATCGTGCGCATAAAGTTCCGATTGTTGAACGACGGGTGGCCCAGGCAACTTGTTGCCTGGGTTGCGCAGCAACAAGAGGAACAAGTAAGCAACCGGTTTGATATCGAATTGCTATCGATTTGAACGGTCCCATGCAGCAACCGAAGTATGACGTTCTTAACATTCACAACGGGTCAAAAATAAAGGAAAAGCTGGCTTACATGCACGCAAACCCGGTTCGCGCCGGTTCGGTGAATCATGCCGAAGACTGGATGTTTGGTTCCGCGCGTTGGTACTTGTTGGGCAAATCGCTTGGTGTTTTGGCAGCACCACTCTTAATAGAGACCTCCTGGCCTTCGGCCACCGGCAATGCTTGCCGGTGCCACCCGCGAATCAAATCCATCTGAATATCGTGCTGTTGACGGGTGGCCCAGGCAACTTGTTGCCTGGGTTGCGCAGCAACAAGAGGAACAATTAAGCAACCGGTTTGATATCGAATTGCTATCGATTTGAACGGTCCCATGTAGCAACCGAAGTATGACGTTCTTTAACATTCACAACGGGTCCAAAATAAAGGAAAAGCTGGCTTACATGCACGCAAACCCGGTTCGCGCCGGTTCGGTGAATCATGCTGAAGACTGGATGTTTGGTTTCACGCGTTGGTACTTGTTGGGCAAATCGCTTGGTGTTTTGACAGCACCACCTTAATAGAGACCTCCTGGCCTTCGGCCACCGGCAATGCTTGCCGGTGCCACCCGCCGAACAATTATTTTCCTTCGTAGTAATTGAAAATGCGTTCGAGATGATCATTGAAAAAGGCTGTCTTGGCATCTTTTCCGGGTGTAAACATGCCCAGTTCCTGCGCCATCAGGAAAAAATCATCATCCGGAATATGCTGAATTTTATATACGAGCAGGGCTGAAATCAGCAGGCCGTGTTTATAAAGCTCCGATTTTTGGGTCGCCGCCCTGAGATCCTGCTTGAAGATTTGCCGGTGCATGGCATCCTGGTAAGCCAAGCCCATGGTTTCCATGACATCCCCATAAAGCAGCGTCTTTTTGCTCTGCGCAGCTTCGGTCAACAGGTTCAGAATCCGGCGGGGACGATGCTCTGCGGCAGCCGCCTTGGCGGTTTTAAAAAGGTCCGGTTTTTTGACCTTTGACCAAAACGGACAAAGGGGACAAGACTCACCCGCGGGAAAGTCGATGCCGGGCTCGTGGGGGCAGTAGTAGATGCCGGGCGTCAGCGCTACGCTGAGAACATTGTGGGCTTCGATATACCTGAACAGTTCTTTGATAGCCTCCACATCTTTGCGAAGGTCGCCTTTATCATAAACCCATTTTTTGACATGTTGCACGGAACCGCCGGCCTCTTTTACAATGCCGATGACGGCTTTGGTGGCGATTTTATCTGTGTGACCGTAAAAAGCGATAATGCCAAGGGGATAGCCCAGGAAACCTTTTCGGGCTCTGCGCTCCAGTCCTTGCATCAAGTGCTCCGGGGTTGGCTGCATCGTGTTCTGCTCCTATTCCATTGTATAGCCGACTTCAATGTGGCGGTTATTTCTAAAATCACCGAAAGTGCAATTGGTAATCTTCTTGCGATTGGCGGCGAACCGGGTCTCTTTGTCCTGCACCAACCGGTCGATATAGGCTGAAAGGGTTTCAATTTCCTCCGGCGGCATGACATTTCGGCAATCCGCCAGGTAACTCTCTAGGATTTGTTTTCGCTCTTGTTCGGGAAGCAGGCTGGCATTCCATATAAAGATGGCCAGGGAGATCGCTTTTTTCTCGGAGTCCAGATCAGAGCAGGTTTCCAATAGAGGCCCGGCAAAATCCCAAATGACCTGGGACATGACCTCTGCACCTTGATCTGCCGTTTCAACAGCGGAAAGATGATCACTTT
>JASFER010000303.1:0-7333 GCA_050124755.1 Desulfobacteraceae bacterium | reverse complement strand
CATTGAGAGGCGAACCATTATTCACGAGCAAAAACGCTCGATATTCCTGGGTAACAACCAAGCCCTTCTCTCTGAATATGGCTATAATATAAACATGTTAACATTAATTGTCCGCCTGATATTGAAATCCAAAAAACGAGCAAAATGCTCGGTTTTTCGGTCAATATCTGTTATCCGAGCAAAAATGCTCGATATTCCAGTGGGCAACGGCATGGCTTTCTATTGCTATTTCCCTATTTATTAGCGCGTTAGCGGCAGATATTTTATGATATTGAAAGGGGCAAAACGAGTGGTTTTGCTTGTTTTTGCGCTCAATATCGAATACTCGGAAGCAAAATCGCTCGATATCCCCGATCCGGTCAGCCGTGTCTTTTCAATAATCCCCGCAATTTCAATAGGATTGAATTAAGCAGATTTCATATTCAAACCGAAAAAACAAGCCCTTTTGCATCAATATGATTCAGCTCCAGGCCAGTGGCTTTTGCGCCGGCAGATGGACGATAATAATGGTACGCACATTTTGGCTGTTCATCTGTATTCAAATCTTTCGGCTTGACTTAATATGAATCTACACTATATTAATTACATTATTTTAAATTTTTATAGAGAGTGTTTATGCAATAATGAAGATCAGCCAGGAACAAAAGATTGAAAACCGCAGGGCCCTCATTCGCGCCGCCGTGGCGACCATAACCCAAAAAGGGTATAAATCCGCGACTATGCGCGAAATTGCCATTGCCGCCGGGGTGGGCAATGCCACCATTTACAACTATTTTGCCACCAAAGAGGCCATCCTGTTCGGCTATTATGAAGATCACATGCAGGCCTGCATCGAGGCCCTCAGGACCGTTGAGGGATTTCACAACTTCAGTCTGCAGGAGCAGCTGCATACCTTCTTCGAGACCAGTCTGGAGCTTTTCCTGGCCGACCGGGAATTTGTGGCCGAAACCTTCCGGCGGGTACTGCTGCGCGGCAGCCGGGAATGGTCCCGGGTCAAACCCATCCGGGCCGCTTTTCTGGCGGCGGTGAACGACATGCTGGGAGCCGCGGCCGAGGTGGGAGAGATCCCCGAGCCGGTTTTTCAGGAGCTGACCTGTCAGCTGTTCATGGACGCCTATATCGGCGTGGTCCACTATTGGCTGGCCGATAGCTCCGATGGATTCGAGAACACCAGCGCCCTTATCGACCGGGGGCTGGATCTGGCCTGCGCCATGCTCAAGGCCGGCATATCCAACAAGATTTTCGATTTCGCCGTTTTCATCTTTAAAAACCACGTCCTGAACAATTTGGACCGCTTCATCCAACCGGTCAAAGCCACCGGAAAAGTCAAACGGCGATTTATGGAGGGTCTGAATGAACTTTAAACCGCCTACCGGCAAAGTTGGACGCGCGCTGTCCGGCGGACGCACGGCCGCCAAAGTCGGCAGTCAGGTATTAACCTATTATGCCAAACGCCCCTTCCTCTCCGAAGACGGCCGCCGCCAGGCCCAGGAACAGGTGGCCCGCCAGGGCGCCCAAACCCTGTTTCAAGGGCTGAGCCTGCTGCGCGGTACGGCCCTGAAAATGGCCCAGCAGCTTAGCCTGGAGATGGACCTGCTGCCCGAAGCCGCCTGCCGGGAACTGGCCAAGGCCTATCATCAGGTACCGCCCATCAACCGCGCCCTGGTGCGCAAAGCGGTCAGCGCTGCCCTGGGACAGCCTCCCGAATCCGTCTTCAAGCGCTTCGAATTGGAGGCCTTTGCCGCCGCCAGCCTGGGACAGGTTCACCGCGCCCTGAGCCATCAGGATCAAGCCCTGGCCGTTAAGATTCAATACCCCGGCATCGCCAAAACCATTGACAGCGACGTCAGTCTGTTGAAGCAGATGCTGCGGCCCATGATTCAGAGCGATGACCTGATGCCCACCCTCAATGAGGTGGCGGAGCGGTTGCGTGAAGAGGTCAATTACCTGCAGGAAGCCGATCATCTGAAATATTTCATCGATCACCTGAAAGTAGACGGTGTCCGCATACCCCGCGTGTTCGAGGCTCTGAGCGCCCGGACCGTGCTGAGCACTGCGTTGATGCCGGGCAAACCGCTGGACATCTGGCTCCAGGACAACCCCGGCCAGGAGGCCAGGGACCATGTGGCCCGCCTGCTGGACGACCTTTTCGTAAAGGGGTTGTATGAACTCAACGTGATCCATGCCGATCCCAACCCGGGAAATTTCATCATCGCCGATGACCTGACCGTCGGGCTGGTGGATTTCGGGTGTGTCAAACGGCTGAAACCCGAGTTTGTGGAGCAGTACCGGCAATTGGCCCTGGCGGCCGCCCATCAGGAAGAGGGCGCCCACTTCGATCAACTGATTGCCCTTGGCTTGGTGCCGCCGAATCTATCATCCGAAACCATAGAAGAAATCAAAACCATTTCCAACGCCATGGCCGACTGGTTCGGCCGCCTGTTCTTTGAGGAGGTTTTCGATTTCAGCAGACAGACCACCTTTATCACCGAAGGCAAACAGGTCATGCGGCGCTTCCATCACCTGCGCCGATACCTGCGCATCAATCCCGAATTCATCTTTCTGGACCGCACGCGCTACGGGCTGCTGCGGATCTTTGAAATCATGGGCGCGCGGGTGAGCTTTCGCAACCCCTATGAATGGTGACGGCGATATGGAAGCAATATCCAGGCACAGTGAACTTGAAGGCTTTTTGAAGGATGTGGATTACACCGACATCAAGCAGATCGAGGCAAACACGAGCCTGCGCGAATTCATTGCCGGCATGCTCTCCTACTACCCGTGGTGGGTGGTGCTCCTTTACCGGGTTCGCCAGCTTCTAGTGAACCTACTGGGGCTGGTCAAGCACGAAAAACCGGAGCAGCTGCCTTCCCTAAGCCCCGAAGATGTTTCATTCACACCGGGAGATCAGGCCACTTTCTTCGTGGTCCGCAAAGGGGTGGAGGAACAGTACTGGGTTTCGGAATCACCCCAGGACAAACATTTGACCGCTTTCTTCGGAGTGGTGGCGGACCGACTAAGCGCCGGCATGACGCGCTTTACGGTATTTACCACCATTCGATATCTCCACTGGTCCGGCCCGGTCTATTTCAATCTCATCCGGCCCTTCCACCACCTGGTGGTTTGGAGAATGATGAAAGCCGCTGCAAACAGCAAGGCCTAAGGAGAAAACGATGCCATCAAGCAACAACACCGGATGTCCGCTGATCGACCGCTTTTCACTGCAGGAACGCATCGTCATGCGAACGGCTTGGTTCGGTTTCATGGCCATCGGAGCCTATGGGATTTACAAAGCAGCCCCGATCTGGGCCGTTCTGTACGTGTTGTATTCCCTGTTGGCCTTTGCCCTGGTGGTGCTGCCGGCCCTTTGCGCCCATTGTCCCTATCCATACAAAAGAGACACCTGCCTGTTTCTGCCGCCGGGTATCCTGCGACGCTTCTACCCTTATAAAGGCCCCAAAATGAGTGTGGCCGGCAAAGTGGGTGTTTTAGCAGCCATGGCCGGCATGGTGATCATTCCCAACTTCTGGCTCGCTGCGGATCTTGCTCTGCTGTTGCTCTTTTGGCTGGCCGCCCTGCCCACCATAGCGGCCTTTCCTCTCCATTACTGCAAACGCTGCCGCAATTTCGACTGCCCGATGAACAAAGCCAAAAACCGGGCGGCCTAGTGTGGTGTCTCGGACGTAACTTGAATGGTAAATACTTGGCTGTTGCAGGAAACGGTATTACATTAGTTGACTCACTCACAGGTGAAGAAATTGTTCCGGATAAATCCAGGCTTAAGCGGGCGGGGATAAACCCCGCCCCTTCTACATCCTAAAAAGCGCTTTTGATGCGGAGGGGCGGGATTTATCCTTGCCCGCAGAACGGTTTTTCAACCAAATTGGGAGGTCACTATGAAAAAGGACACCATCGATCCAAAGGTATACGATTTATACGATGAATACTGCCACACTCAGATGACAAGGCGTGATTTCTTTAATAAAGCCTCGGCTCTGGCAATCGTTGGCGGGGCAGGCCTCACGATGGCGAAAGCGCTGCTTCCCCGCTATGCAGAAGCGCAAACCATCTCTTTTACGGACCAACGCATCAAAGCCCGTTATGTCGTGTACGACTCTCCGGGAGGGACATCCGGCAAGATGCGCGGGTATCTGGTAAAACCGGCCGGTGACGGGCCATTTCCGGCTGTGCTCGTGGTCCATGAAAATAGAGGCTTGAACCCTTATATCGAAGATGTCGCCCGCCGTGCAGCTGTTGAAGGTTTCCTTGCGCTGGCACCGGACGGGCTCTATCCTGTTGGCGGCTACCCTGGAAATGATGACGACGGCAAAGTCATGCAAAAAACTCTGGATAAAGACAAGCTTTTTGCGGACCTGTTGAACAGTGCCGGATTTTTGAAAGGTCACGCCTTATCCAATGGCAAGCTTGGAGCCACCGGTTTCTGCTATGGCGGCGGTGTTGTCAACAACCTGGCGGTGGTCATGGGGAAAGACCTGAATGCCGGTGTACCGTTTTATGGCCGAGCCCCGGCAACCGAAGATGTCGCTGAAATCCGGGCACCGCTGATGATTCAGTATGCTGAGAATGACCCTCGTGTAAACGCAACACGCGAGGCGTACCGAAAGGCTTTGGAAAAAAACAAGAAAGATTTTGTGATGTATACCTATGAGGGTACCCGTCACGGGTTTCATAACAATTCAACACCCCGCTACAATGAAGCGCAGGCGAAAATCGCCTGGGATCGCACAATTTCATTTTTTAAGAAACACCTTTTGTAAGCATATAGACATCCACACTTTTTCCTTGTTTTGGAGGAGCATGACAGATATGGCACAAAGTGCCCTTGGAGTACATTTTTCCGTAGCATAACAAAATATTGATCAAATCATTCGTTTGGGGTTGCGGAACATTCTTAAAAAGGAGGGACGTTTTGAAATCATTCATTAAAGCAGGCGTTCTCTTTATCGTGGTGTTCGTATCCATTGGCATTGTCTGGGCACAATTTGCCAAACCCGAAGAGGCCATCACGTATCGAAAATCGGTCATGCAGGTGATCAAGAGACATTTCGGCAGCATGGCCGGTGTGGTCAAAGGAAAGATGCCTTTCGACAAGAAGGTCTTTACAGAAGATGCCAAGGTGGTGGCGATGATGTCGAAACTGCCCTGGGAAGCCTCCCTGGTCCCGGGATCATTCGAAGGCGATACAACGCTGACGGAAAAAGCCTTGAAAGACAAGGAGGGATTTCTTGCAGCCGCCAAACGGTTCGAGAACGCCAGCCATGAGCTGGCCGCTGCAGCCGAAAGCGGAGAGATGGCGGCGATTAAGAAGCAGTTTGGCGCAACAGCGCAAACCTGCGGCGGCTGTCATAAACCGTATCGAAAATAAGCGTCGGGGTTCAGCCGACAATTAGGTAGACCAAGGCTCCGGAAATACCGGCGATCAAGGCTGCGGTCCACAGGCTGCCCCCGCACGGCGGGGCCTCGCCATGCCACGTCTTGAGTCCGGTGAACATTGGTTTGATCAGGTTTTCGCCTTTGACGAGCAAGTAGTACAACACCGCCCCAAGATGGACCGCAACAAGGCCTCCGATCACCATGGCGTTCATGTGGTGAATACGGGTGAGCATCCTGCTGGCGGCATTACTCACCAGGGCATAGAGCGGCCCTTCGGTGAAGATATCATCGCTGGCAAAAAGCCCTGTGGAGGCCTGCAGCAGCAACGCGGCCAGCATGGCGACCACTGACCATGCCCCGAGGGGGTTGTGCCCCAGGTAGCGTGGTGCGCCCATGCGTGTAAAGCCGGTAACGTGTCGCCAAACGGCCCTTGGACCGCGAACAAATGCAGTAAACCGGGCATGGCGGCCTCCCACAACACCCCACACAAGCCTGAAAATCAACAGCGCCAGCACCAGGTACCCACTGAGCATGTGAGCGGTCATCAAGTTGCCGCCGATTTTGGCGGTTGCGACACAGGTCATCACCAAGATTACCAGCAACCAGTGAAACAGCCGTGTCGGAATATCCCAAACCTTTACCGGTCTTTCGGTATGACGATTGTTCATAACGCTTTAACGCCCAAGGGTTCGCACAAAAATAACCGTAACCACCCTTCACCCTTTTTCAACAATTTAGTTGCCGGGGCCGGATAATTGTTAGAAGCTATGGTATGATGATTGAACATAGGGCTACCCCCCGAGAGGGACGGTCACCATATGTTAAAGCGGCAGGGGTGGCATCATGATCGTATCCGCCAACCAGCCTTATTTTTCGCCATATCCCGGTTTTTTTCTTAAGGCCGAGCTTTCGGACTATTTTGTTATCCTGGATGATGTGCAGTTTCCCCGCAGGACAACCTGGATCTCCCGGAACCGGTTTAAAAATGACCAGGGGACGCTCTGGATGACCATACCGGTGCATAAAAAAGGGCTGGGCCTGCAGAAAATCAGTGACGTCCGCATCTGCCACGCAGGGAATTGGAAAAAAAAGCATCTGCGCAGTTTCCGGAGCGCCTACGCGCACGCCCCCTATCTCGATGAGCACATCGGATTAATGGAGCGGGTCCTGTCGGAGCAATTCAACCGTCTCCTGGAAGTCAATCTGGAGATCATCGACTATATCTTCCGCTGCCTGCGCGTCGACACGCAGCTGGTGCGAATGTCCGAGTTAGGCGTTACGGGCAAAGGGACACCGCTGATCATCGATATCTGCAAAGCATTGGGGGCCTCCCAATTCTTGGTCCAGTCATCGGCTGTGGCCTATTACGCTCCGGCAGCATTTGCATCGGCGGGCATCAAGCTGATCCCTTTTAAAAAACCCGATTTCGTCTACCCCCAGATGTGGGGCGATTTCATCGCCAACCTCTCGGTGCTGGACATGATGTTCACCTGCGGCCCAAAGGCCCGGGAGATCATTTTGGCATCGGCATGATACCTGACCAATGGAATGGATCGTTGGCCTTTTATCGCCCTGATAAGGAATCCATATGGGCGGAAGATTCGGTAAATACGGCGACCTCAAGCGTCGCAAAGCTTTACAGCGCGGCCGCAAGGAGATTTCCGGCTTTGACAAGTCCCGGCACAAGTCCTTGCGCAACGCCCATCGATCGCTCCCCAACCCCCGAGGTCCTGCCATGGACCCGGCTGCCAAAACCCATAAAAGTGCTGTGGTGGCCATACCGCCCGGGGGCATATGGGGACCGATTCAAGGTCTGCGCAGACAATACGACCGCCACTATCGGCAATGGATGCCGCACATCACCCTTATATATCCCTTCCGGCCGGAAACCCGCACCCCCCGGATTATACCCTCGATGGCCGGGGTGTGCCGAAAGATT
>JASFER010000302.1:0-7350 GCA_050124755.1 Desulfobacteraceae bacterium | reverse complement strand
CAGTTTCCCCGCAGGACAACCTGGATCTCCCGGAACCGGTTTAAAAATGACCAGGGGACGCTCTGGATGACCATACCGGTGCATAAAAAAGGGCTGGGCCTGCAGAAAATCAGTGATGTACGCATCTGCCACACGGGGAATTGGAAGAAAAAGCATCTGCGCAGTTTCCGGAGCGCCTACGCACACGCCCCCTATCTCAATGAGCACATCGGATTAGTGGAACGGATCCTGTCGGAGCAATTCGACCGTCTGCTGGAAGTCAATCTGGAGATCATCGACTACGTGTTCGGCTGCCTGGGAGTTGATACACGGTTGGTACGGATGTCCGAGTTAGGTGCAACAGGAAAAGGGACGCCGTTGATCATCGATATATGCAAAGCATTGGGGGCCTCCCAGTTTATGGTCCAATCATCGGCTGTAGCGTATTACGATCCGGCAGCATTTGAATCGGCGGGCATCGAGCTGATCCCGTTTAAGAAACCCGATTACACCTACCCCCAGATGTGGGGCGATTTCATCGCCAACCTCTCGGTGCTGGACATGATGTTCACCTGCGGCCCAAAGGCCCGGGAAATCATTTTAGCATCGGCATGATACCTGTGGCCAATGGAATGGATCGTTGGCCTTCTATCGCCCTGATAAGGAATCCATATGGGCGGAAGATTCGGTAAATACGGCGACCTCAAGCGTCGCAAAGCTTTGCAGCGCAGCTGCAAGGAGATTTCCGGCTTTGACAAGTCCCGGCACAAGTCCTCGCGCAACGCCCAGCGATCGCTCCCCAACCCCCGGGGTCCTGCCATGGACCCGGCTGCCAAAACCCATAAAAGTGCTGTGGTGGCCATACCGCCCGGGGACATATGGGGACCGATTCAAGGTCTGCGCAGACAATACGACCGCCACTATCGGCGATGGATGCCGCACATCACCCTTATATATCCCTTCCGGCCGGAAACCCGCACCCCCCGGATTATACCCCCGATGGCCGGGGTGTGCCGAAAGGTTGACCCGTTTGAAGTCCGGCTTGCACGGTTCGATCTGTTTACCCACACCCGCCGAAACGCCACCCTGTTTTTGATCCCGGAACCGGCCGACGCCCTTAAAAGGATTCATGACGAACTATTGGAGGTCACCCCCGATTGTGATGATGTAGCCCGTTTTGCAGGCGGGTTTCACCCCCATCTCAGCGTGGGGCAGCTCCCCGGCAGGCAGGCCCGGGATATTCGGGACCGATGGCAGGCCACATGGCGTCCCTTGGTCTTTACCTTGACTCACATCCACGTCATCCAGCGCAACCAGCCGCCGGATGATATCTTTCGCATCGTCCATTCACTGCCGTTGGGGCGGCCGCTGTAAAAAGCCGATCATGACCCAACTTGAAGAACGCATGACCGCGCTTTCCCGGGAAGGAGTCTTTCCTTCGTGGAAGTAAACATCATTGCCGACTATGGGGTTCTGGCGAAGCATTGCACCCACTTCTATCATATTGAATGCGCATTATGATGATAACAGCCATCCTAATGCAGATTTCTTATCATCAAATATTGAGAATAGATAACCACGATTCACACACACGGTTTCTAAGAAATGGAAAAACGCCTTATGATCTGCCTTGACAACCTCAGCTACTTTTATACCTTGAACCGCTCCGATTTCTTTAAATTCCTTTGGGCGGTCATAAATTTCCGCTGCTTCACCTGAGACCGCACTGATATTTCTATGATCGATTAATATCTTTTTTATTTTCGCTTTGCTCAAAGCCATAGAAATTTCCTTCGCCATTTCTCTTGATCCGTCCCTATCCGCAATACCACAGGTGACAATCTCGGCATACTGGTTTTCTTCATTCAGTGTAATCGTCCATTCCATAATTTTACCTACCTTTTTGGCACATTGACGTCTGCTCAACGGCCGGCCTCTGTGGCGATAGGACCGAATCCGCAGAAAGGTTATGCATTCTCCTTTTCGTAAATTACCAGAGAACCAACCGCAAAATCATGTATGGCTCTTTTATTTTTCGTAAACGGTATGGTAAAGAAAGAAAAAACACCTAAAAGTATTTTTACCATTATTCGCAAGTAAGCATGAATTATCGATATCTTTTTGCCTGTTGAAAACTTTCTTATTCGTATTCCAGTGATCTTTTGTCCCAATGTGCAAAAATGAGCCGTACATATCGGCTCATAGACGAAAAACATAAAAAGGATAATTCCAATTCTTATCGGTGTAGCTGTTGAATTTTCAGTGTCTAGTATATATGCCCATAGAACAAGCATCCCCAATATGAACAATCCATCAATAAATGTTGAAAAATACCTTCTTAATATACCTGGATATTCAGCTTCCATTTTAGCGACAACCTCCAATAACAATCACAGCATAACTTTAGTTATTAGTGGGGATTTCCCACTTTGCACACGATTTTAGGCTATTGTATCCATTTGGTGAGTATTCTCTCACAACAACGACATTTTATCCGATCTATTATTAATACCATAACTATTTGATAAGTCAAACAATCTACCACATTTCACATCAACTTAGCTTATATCACCTCACCTGCTTATGGGGATAAACCCCGCCCGGTTTATCTTCCAAGATAACCGTGTTTTTTAATTAATTGGCCCATTTCGCCTGGGTTCCGCAACTCAGAGAGGTTGAAACCGTCCAGCCGTCTGCGGAATAGCAGCACTACGTCGAGGATTTCAACCGAGCGAGAATCCCGCCAACGGCGGGACTGGGCCGCAGGATGCCATTTGTGGATGGGCACTGGTTAAATTGTATGAAAAGGCTATCTCACACCAAAAAATGAGGCTTGACAAAGGCAAATTTTTAGTATATTAGCAAATACTAATATTATGGAATACATCGAAACGCTTTCTGACATATTCAAAGCCCTGGGCGACCCGACACGCCTGAGGCTGCTCCAGTTGCTCACGAACCAATCCGTAGTGTTTTGCGACGGCGGCTGTAACGGCGAAACGTTTTTGTGCGTTGGGGCGCTGGCCAAGAAACTGGCCATCACCCAGTCGGCGGTTTCACAGCATTTGCGCATTCTGCGCCAGGCGGGTCTGGTGAGGGGGGAACGGCGCGGCACCTTTATGCACTACTCCATCAGCCGCCAGGGCCTGGAGCGCTATCGCTCTCTGGTGGCCGAGACCATGGGCGATCAATTTACGTCCGGATAGGGCCAAAATTTTTTGGCCTGATATATTAGCATATGCTTATATAATTAATAGCCAAAATGAAAGGAGAAAAATCATGTGTTGTTCAACCACGGACCACGTCAAAACCAACTGCTTCACGTTCGTCAGGTCTTCGGCATGCGGCTGCGGATGCATCGGCCAGCGTCCAACCAAAAGCCAATTGGAGAATCAGCGCGACTATCTCAAGGCTACGATGGCCTATGTCGAAGAAATGCTTCGAAACGCTGAAGAGCAATAGCGGCGAACCCATTTTGCGCACCGGCAGGCATCCTGCCTGCCGGTGTCAGTATCGATCACCGGCCTGGATCGATTTTACCCGCCAGTGGTGAATTCGCATCGATTCAGAATATGCTTTCGAACGATTTGGTCGGCGTGCCGTGTGGTTTGCGGCAGGCGGTGGCGCGATGCCAATCGCAGTATCCATTGACAGGCCGTGTTCAGCGAAACGCGATGCCCCACAGAGACATAGACCGGCCGAACACTGTCCTGGGTGCGCAACACGGCACCGACAATCTCATCACCATCCACCAGCGGAGCCTGATCGCCTCTGTTCGGCCCGGGGGTTTTGGCTTTGCCCGTCAGAGGTGTTTTACTGCAGCCGATGGTGGCAACATCGCATAAAACACCCAGGTGACAGGCCAGGCCGAAACGTCTCGGATGGGCCAGCCCCTGCCCGTCGCACACGATTAAATCCGGCATCCGGTTCAGTTTGTTAAGGGCCTGAAGAATGGTCGGCAGTTCTCTGAAAGCGAACAAACCGGGGACATAGGGAAAGCGCACCGCCTCCCGGGCAACGGCATATTCGACCAGGTTCAGGTCGTCGGCATCCAACACCGCGGCGGCCGCAACCTGTTGATCGTGTCGTTCATCGTAAGCCGCATCCACTCCGGCAACAAGGCAGACGCGGCCCATACAATCCTCCCTCACAACTTTACAAGCCAGCTTTTGCTGGAGCTCTGCTGCTTCGGACGCGCTTAAGTCCCAGGAATGTTCAATCACGGTCTTAAAAATAAAGGCACCTGCCCTTCTGGAGTCACCGCATAGTGATTTCAGACGCCGATGATATGATACCCGGCATCCACGTACGTCAAATTCCCCGTCAATGCGGTAGCGGCGTCGCTGACCAGGAACGCGGCGGTGTAACCCACATCCTCGATATCGACGACATGGCGTTTGGGTGCGCGCGCGGCCGCCTTTTCCAAGAGTTCATCAAACCGTGAGATACCCGATGCCGCCCGGGTCTTCAACGGCCCGGGAGACACGGCATGGACGCGAATTTTCCTGGGGCCTAATTCTGCAGCCATGTATCGGGTGGCGCTCTCCAGTGCGGCCTTCACCGGCCCCATGAGGTTGTAGTCTTCCACCACCTTTTCGGCGCCGTAGTAGGTCATGGTCAGGAGGGTTCCCCCTTTTTCCATGAGCGGTTCGGCAAGCCGTGCCATGCGGATGAAGGAGTGGCACGAGATGTCCATGGCCATGGTGAAGCCTTCCTTGGAACAATCCACCACCCGGCGGTGAAGGTCTTCTTTGGGGGCAAAGGCAATGGCGTGCAAAACAAAATCAAGTTGTCCCCAATGGTCGGCAACGGCGTCGAAGACCGCCTCGAGCTGGCCTTCAATACGCACATCCAAAGGCAATATCAGGGGGCTTTTCAACTCTTCAGCCAGGGGCCGTACATAGGGCTCGGCCTTTTCGTTCAGATAAGTGATCGCCAATTGCGCACCCAACCGATGAAAGATCTTGGCGCAACCGAATGCAATACTGTGACGATTGGCGATGCCGGCAACCAATCCTTTTTTCCCTTTTAGAGAGATCATGATCACCTTCCTTTGACCAATGAAGCAAAGTTCCAGCCAATCCTTGCGACAATGGAATTGTCTAAAACGCTAGATCAATTCCATGGTTTTGGATAAATTTCCGGTGTTAGCACTCAATCAGATATGGTTTATGCGCTTGCGAAATGTATGGGTCAGCGTCTAACGTAAACGATATTATCTTGATCAAAGGGCGGATGCAACCGGATCTATCAAGCCGCAGCAATTCTCGGTGAAATGAACGCGGGGGGTTGGGATAACCCCACCCGGGGCCTGAATCGCCTAATTTTCACGTAGGGGCTGGGTTTATCCCCATAAGCGCTTAATTAAGAATAATGATAAGACACCCTCTATGCAGGATATGGATTTTTTAACAGGCCGGCACGGAGGCCGGCCCTACGCGAATCACTCCGGTCCCTGGCGTTTTGAGGGTTCCCGGGTAGGGTCGGGCTCTGTCCCCACTGGTTCTGAAGGTGGTATTCGCGAAACCCAAAAAATCTGCTAAATATCCTTAAAGGATCTTGCCATTGTAGCCCCATTTTGTTTACCCCTTCGGGGAAAGCCGAAGGACTTCAGATCCTGCGTTGTCCCGCTATGGCGGGATTCGCAGTAGCCATACTACGACTTCACCCTTGGACGCCTTGACTCTGAAGCCCTCCGACTTTCGCTCTATTAGGGTACAATGCCATGGCTCAAGCGGTTGGCCTTTCCGCCTTGATGGGGAGCGTTGACTTGCTGTCGTGAAGGGGTTAACCTAGTGCCCTGCATGTTGAACCCTATCCTAATGATGAATTTATAGGAGTCGCGCAATGCCCCATCCCTTAATCTGGGCGGAAATCGATCTGGGCGCCATTGCCCACAATGTTCGCGAACTGCGGCGCATCACCGATCCCAACGCACAACTGCTGATCGCCGTTAAAGCCAATGGATACGGCCACGGCGCCGTCGAAGTGGCCCGCACCGCTCTGGACCACGGCGCCGACCAATTGGGCGTGGCCCGCCTGGAAGAGGGGGTGGCACTGCGCCGGGCCGGCATCGATGCGCCCATACTCGTCATGGGTTTCACTCCGGCCGAAAAAGCAGATCAGTTGATCGAGCACAACCTTATGCCTGCCGTTTATTCAATGAAAAACGCCGCCAACCTGGCTGCCGCAGCGAAGGCGATGAACCGAACGTTGACCTTCCACATCAAGGTGGACAGCGGCATGGGTCGGCTGGGGGTCCCATGCCGCGATCTGCGATTGGACGACAGCGGAAGAGCGGGTGATGACATCACCGCCATGACCCGACTGTCCGGACTCGAACTTCAGGGTGTCTTTACCCATTTCGCCACCGCCGACCATGCCGACAAGGACTTCGCCCGGCTGCAGTTCTGCCGCTTCGAGCGATTGCTGGCCGATTTGTCCTCCGCCGGTGTCACCGTCCCCGTCCGCCACGCCGCCAACAGCGCCGCCATCATCGACATGCCCGAGACCCATCTGGATATGGTGCGCGCCGGGATCTCGGTTTACGGTCTCTATCCCTCCGCTGACGTCGATCAAGGCCGCATCGATCTGCGCCCGGCCCTGCAGCTCAAAGCCCGCATCATCCACCTCAAACGGGTGCCCGCCGGCACCAAAATCAGCTACGGCGGCACCTATGAAACCACCGCACCCGCCACCATCGCCACCGTGCCGGTGGGCTATGGCGACGGATACAGCCGCCTGCTCTCCAACCGGGGCCAAATGCTGGTCGGCGGAAAAAGAGCGCCCATCGTGGGTCGTGTCTGCATGGATCTGACCATGCTGAATGTGAGCCACATTGAAGCAGCGGCCATGGGGGATGAGGTGGTACTGATCGGCTGCCAGGGGGATGAACGGATTTCAGCCGACGAAGTGGCGGCCCAGCTGGACACCATCAATTATGAGGTGGTGACCGCCCTCATGGCTCGGGTGCCCAGGGTATATAAATAAAAACCGGGCTGGTTGCCCGGTTTTTGTTCATGGTTCATCGTTCATGGTTCTTGGTTCTTGGTTCATGGTTCTTGGTTCTTGGTTCTTGGTTATCGGTCTCCATTGATTGTAGAGTGGGTTCCGCATCTTATTCAAAAAGCAAAATGCTAATAATCAATTACACATCAAACACTTAAGAAAATCTCTGGTAGACTCTATCGGCAATCGAATAAATGTACAAACCATGAACCAAGAACCATGAACCATGATTTATTATCTATGAACTTTGAGTTCTTCTTTGGGCCTGTTGAATAAGATCCACCAGCGATGCCACCTTGTCGGGGGGCGTGGCGCATCTTAGCTTTTCAAAGGCCTCCTCGGTCAGCCGCTGCCGAAAATAGC
>JASFER010000301.1:0-7371 GCA_050124755.1 Desulfobacteraceae bacterium | reverse complement strand
CTGGACCTGACGCTTACCTTCGGCTCCTGAGTTCAAAGTTCATAGTTCTTGGTTCATGGTTGAGTCCTGCTAACCTCGTAATTAGGCATGAGCCTCGCAGCGAAGATAAGCGTCAGGTCCAGGTCATTTTATGGGTTGTTTTCAAACCGGGTGCTACGCATTGTTTACAACTGCAACGATTATAACAATTTCGTGATTTTGTTTTTCCGGCCGATGGTCGGAAATCCAAGCTACCCGTTATGCGGTTGATCGTTGATTCTCAAAACCGTAATCCAATCAATAGCCAAAACCCATGGATAATAAGCCTAAAACCATGAACCATGAACTATGAACTATGAACGATTTATTCATTGAGCTGGAAGGTGGCCTGCATCTTGGCATTGTGAAAAGGTAACGCGCTCTATAGGTCGATCTGGTATGCCTTCATCTTGCTCAGCAAAGAGGGATGGCTGATTTCCAACAATTTGGCGGCCTGGGTGCGATTGCCCTCGGTGGCTTTAAGCGCTCGGGTGATCAGATCTTTTTCCAATATTTTCTGGGCGCTTTTTAATGAGAAACCTTCATAAATTTGATCCAAGGCTGTATTTCCGCCTTTTCGGGTACGGCTGAAAGAAAAGCTATCCGCGGAAAGCGTGTCACTGTCGGTCAGGACCATGGCCCTTTCGATGGCATTCTCCAATTCGCGAACATTTCCCGGCCATTTATGATTAAGCAAAACGGCCATGGCGTCTGGTGCAATCCCTTTAACGGCACTATCCAGGGAACGATTGAGTTTGGCAATAAAATGCTGGCAGAGCAAAGGAATGTCTTCGCTTCGATCTCTTAGCGGAGGCATCTCAATAGGCAGTACATTTAATCGGTAATAGAGATCTTCCCTGAATTCATTTTCCGACACCATCCGCCCCAGGTCCCTTGATGTGGCCGCTATAACACGGACGTCGACCTTCCGGTCCTGCGCAGACCCCACAGGCCGAATTTCGCTCTCCTGCAAAACCCTTAACAGCTTCACCTGCAACGGCAGGGAGAGTTCACCGATCTCATCCAGGAAAATGGAGCCTTTGTGGGCCTCCTCAAACAATCCTTTTTTAGGGCTATCCGCTCCGGTGAAGGCGCCTTTGATATAACCGAACAATTCGCTCTCAAGCAAATTCTCCGGAATACTGCCGCAATTCACCGGTACCAACGACTGGTCGCTTCGGGGCCCGTCATAATGAATGGCCCGGGCAATCAGCTCTTTGCCGGTGCCGCTCTCACCGGTGATCAGTACCGTTGTATTGTATAGGGCGGCTTTGGAGGCCATGGCGAATACGGATTGCATGGCTTTGCTTTTGGCTACCAAGCTGCCGAAACGGTGTTGCTTTTCAATCCTCTGCAGCTGTTTTCGGAGTCTAACGTTTTCCTGTCTAAGATGGTCACGCTCCTGGGCTTTTTTAATCGCCAGGCGCACTTCATCGCTTTTGAATGGCTTTGAGATAAAATCGTAGGCCCCCAATTGCATGGCTTCGACAGCCAAATCGATAGTTCCATACGCGGACATCATGATAATGGTGGCTTTATGTTTTTCACGGCCGCAAGCCTTTAGGAATTCGATGCCGTCCATATTCGGCATCTTAATGTCACAAAGAACGAAATCATAGTCATTGCCCACAAGCTTATCCAATCCATCCCGGCCGTCTCCGGCCGTATCCACGCTGCAGCCATCCATGGTCAGCATTTTGGAAAGCATGTGACGCATGTTCTCTTCATCATCGATGATGAGCACCGATGTCTTGTCAGCGGAATCTGTCTGCGAATCGGTCATATGAATATCCTAAAAGCTCAGGTAAACTTAATGATCAGTTCATGGTTCTTGGTTTATGGTTCTTGGTTCTGGACCTTCGGTCCAGTTCAATGATCAGTTTCTGGATCTGGGTTCATCGTTCATGGTTCTGGATTTTCGGTCCAGTTCACGGTCTATAGTTTTTATTTCATAGTTGCAACCGGATTCCACATCCCCAGTTTTTTCCAACTTGCATACAGGTGCAATTGAAAGACGGTTATAGCAATCAACAAGTGAACCGCAATCCTTATACATCAAACCTAAAACCATGAACCATGAACCATGAACCATGAACCATAAACCATGAACCATGAACCATGAACTTTATTTCTACTCACTTTCCGCTATAGGTAACTCAATAATAAATGTGGCCCCTTCGCCCAACCGGCTTTCGGCAGAAATGTCTCCCCCCATCCCTTCAATGATCATATAGCTAACTGCCAATCCAAGCCCCGTGCCTTTTCCCGGCTCTTTGGTGGTGAAAAATGGATCGAAGATATTTTGAAGCTGTTCCGGGTCCATACCGGCCCCGTTATCTTCAAACCGCACTTGTATCTTGGACCTATTGTCGTTTGTATTCTCTGCAATAACAATGGTCTGTAAATCGATTCGACCGTATTTTGCTCCGGCGCTGCCGTGAATCGCATCAGCCGCATTGAGCAGCAGGTTCAGAAAGACCTGGCGCAGTTGGTCTTCGTTCCCCCATACCGAATCATGTTGCGCATCAAGCTGCAAGTTAATATCGATGTCATTCATAACGGGCTGCAGTTGCATGACACCAACAATATCTTCAACCTCCGAATGAACGCTGAGAATTTCATTTTTCGTATTCTTGGGACGCGCTACATCTAACAATTGACGAATAATGGTGTTAATCCGCTGCACTTCGTCTTCAGTACGTTTGAGAAAATCGGCTTTATCTTCTTCCTCCAGGCTTTTTTGCTTAAGCATATCCAGATAGCCTAGCACGATGCCGATGGGATTGCCGATTTCATGGGCGATACCCGCTGCCAGGCGTCCAATGGACGCCATTTTCTCTGCTCGAATTATCTCCTTTTGGGCCCTTTTTAAATCAAAATTGGCCTGCTCCAAGGATGCAACGGTGGCCTGCAGTTTTTTTTTGTCCGAGGATATGCGTGTCAACATCCGATTGAGTGCTGAAGAGAGCCGGTTCAGCTCATTGTCTTCATGACGAAATACGAAGAAAAGGTCGCCATCTTCATGAAAATCATCTGCCTGGCGGACAATTCGGTCAATGGGTCGCAGGTAAAGCCTGAAAATTCGATAGAGCCCAACGATAGTGAGAATGCCTGTGTTGATCAGAATATAGAGAAAGATGGGATTGTTATATTTCCTTAATTTCACGTAGATCGGCGTCAGCGAAATGACCGTTGAAGCAACACCCTTAAGATGATCCGTGTCCTGAATAGGGATCGATATGCATATCGCGCTTGGGTGCCACCAGAACAAAGCCCACTTGTAACCGAGTTCCTCGATGATCGGTTTGCCGGAAGCCCGCACTTGTTTAATTTGCCGATTGATCTTGTCTATTGGATAGGCTTCACTGCTGCGTGAGTAGCGCAAGTCGCCTTTGGCACCGACAATGTGAATCAACAGGATCTGCTCAGCTGCAAGAACCGCCTGGGAGACGGAGTCCATTACCGTCAAGACATGCGGATCTTCTGAAAGGCCACTGGGAAAAAAAAGTTTGCCGATATTCTCAATCGTCTCACGCCCGCGTGCGATTTTATCGCGTATCATGACACTTTGAACCACCATGACGACCAAGATATCCGTAAGCAACGCCGAAACCAATAGCAGGAAGGCCACGTTGAAGGCAATTTTGGTTTTTATTCCCCGAGCAGCCACGTGAAACCTCTTCTCAAATCAGTTATAACTTCCTGTAACCATAGCACATCCGCACCATTAAAGCAATTAACCTCAACCCTTGGCAGCGATTCCCGGTGAACATGACTTAATGTGGGAGCAGCGTCCTACTCTCCCACACAGCTGCCCTTGCAGTACCATCGGCGCATAAAAATGTGAATTTATTTTTGTGCGAGCCCTTAGGACCTGCTCCGGCCCCAGGATGTGATGAGCCGACATCGAGGTGCCAAACCGCATCGTCGATGTGAACTCTTGGATGCGATCAGCCTGTTATCCCCGGCGTACCTTTTATCCGATGAGCGACGGCCCTTCCATTCGGGACCGCCGGATCGAGTTTTGCCCTGACTTTTTCCTTGCCGATTTTTTATACCAGCTCCGCAAAAAACCGGTGTGCCGGACAAATTCGGATCCCGTCGCGGTCGATCCGATCCAGCCCCTCGCCCTGGTACAACTGCACAGCAGCGACCTTGGGAAAACGCACCTTCAGATAGCGCAAGGCCCTGGAAACGGATTTATCCTTCTGCTTACATTCGATGAAAAGCACCGGCCGGGTATCTTCCGTCAACACGAAATCCACCTCACGGCGATCGACGTCCCGAAAATAACGCAACTCAACATCCCGACCCTCGGTATCCTGCAGTAAAAAGCACCATTTGAGTAGATGGCAGGCCGCCAGATTTTCAAACCGCGGACCGGACTCCGGCACCAGGCACCAGTCCATATGATAATGTTTGGCCTCTTTCTTGACGGCACGGATATGCGGAGCGCCGAAAGGATAGATCCTGAAAAGCATGTAGAGGTTCTCCAGCATGGTGATCCAGCGCGACACTGTCTGATGGGCCACCTGCAGATCCTCGCGCAGGGCGTTCAGGGAAAGGGGCGATCCCACCAGGTCGGGAAGTCTTAATACCATGCGTTCCAGCGTGCCTACATCCTGAACGTTTTCCAGGTCCAGCAGATCGCCCGCGATCACCCGCGAGCGATAATCCCGGCTCCAGCGCCGGGTCTCGGTCTCCGACTGCAGCAAAAAAGGCTCTGGAAATCCGCCATAGGCCATCAAAGCATCCACGGTGGCCGGCGTGGGGACGCCCAACTCGGCCAGACTGAGCGGCAGCAGGCGGTAAAAATGATAGCGCCCCTGAAGGGAATCTCCGCCCCGGCGGAAGTAATCCAGCCGGGCGCTGCCGGTCACCAGCACCGAGATCTCATGACCGCGCTTGTCGTAGAGCCCTTTGACAACCTGTCGCCAGCGGGTATATTTGTGAATTTCATCCAGAATCAGCAGTCCCGGCGCCGTTGGAAACCGTTCCAGGATGATCTGCTCACGGTCCTCTGCGGCGTCCCAGTTCAGGTAACGCTCTTCAATCGCGCATCCGGCCTGTGAGCCCAGATGTTTGGCCAGGGTGGTCTTGCCGGACTGCCGCGGTCCCCCGACGAAGACCATTTTGCGCTTCAAATCCTCGATAACGGCTTCTTCGATATAGCGGCCGATATATGCTTTCATTTTGGCCCCCATCTTAAAAAACACGCGAGTATTTTACGATAGGGGTAAATATGCTCGCATCATCCTTTCCTGTCAATTAAAAAAATTGCACGGTCCCACAAACTTTTCCACGGCTCGATTTTTTCTTTGAGTGAATCTATCGCTACCTGGAGTGCGGCGATGTGCACGTTGGCTTTGCGCGGGTGCGTTGCCAGGATTGCGGATACGAATATCTGCTGGCCTATTCTTGCAAACGCCGTCACTTTTGCCCATCTTGTCACCAAAAACGCGTGGTGGAGTTCGGCCAGTGGCTCTGCACCGAGGTCCTCAAATCGGTTCCCCACCACCAGTGGGTCTTCAGCCAGCCCAAACGTGTGCGGATCTATTTTATGTTCGACCGCAAGCTGCTGGCCAAGCTGAGCCGCTGCGCCTGGAAGGTGCTGGGCACCTATCTAAAGCAGGCGGTCTCTTTTGACGATGCGGTGCCCGGTGCCGCCATCGCCGTACATACCTTTGGTGATTTTCAGCAATTTAATCCCCACCTGCATTTGATCGCCACCGATGGTTGTTTTTCCGGCAGTGGCACATTCGCCAAAAGCCCTGAGCCTGATGCCAAAGATTTGGAGGAGATTTTTCGCTATGAGGTGCATAAGATGCTCAAGTAAGTTAAACATGAAAAAGTTACCTGGCTTTGACATTGACAAAATCACTGTAGATTCCGTCAGTGTCAAAAGCAGCAATCTCGATAATCGCATTTTCTGCATCCGTTAATTCAAAAGTGTATTGCTCAATACTACTGTCGTCTATCAGGATTTTGGTATAGGTGCTATCAGAATCTGTTCGATAGCGAATCTCATATCCACCAATTTAACTGACATCCATAGGATTACCATTTGAACGAAGTGTTGGTGTATTCCAATAAAGGACAACTGTTGAGTTCTTATCAACTCCAGTTGAGTTACTCTCAACTCCTTTATCGCTATTCATGCACCGCCAATAAGAAAGAACTTTTCGTATGCTACCGAAAAGTTCTTATCCAACCGGTCATAAACCTCATCGGCATTGAAAACAGATAGGAACAATTCAGCGCTACGGTCAACATATTTTACGAGATTTGATTTGGGCGCTAATATACAGGTGCTCCAAATCCAGATTACGGGCCGTGGCACGGGAATATTTGGAATGAATGTGGAAGTCGGCGATAAATTTCATGTGGGGCAACGTATCAAATAGCAAGGCGGCAGCTCAAGGATGAGGTTAACATTAATTTCCGACACACTGCTCCTGCTCCTTGACAAATAATTTATTTGAGGAAAATATGAATAATTCGCTTTTTATATGGCTGTAGTGGTAACCAGACAACAAAAGCTGAAATTCAATGGATCGTGTAAAAATAACAGCACCAGCAATGGACAACATCAGGGCAGTGACCAAGCAACAGTTGAGTGTTTTTCAGTCCGAATAAAGAGGATAGCTAATGGCAACCCAAAAAACGAGGAAATTTAGAATGGTATATCTTTTTATTGCGCTGGCAGTTGCGTTTTGCCTTTATGTGAGTTTGGGGCCCAAGCTGAAGAATATGAACGAAGGCATGTGGGAAATTACCGTAGAGACAAAAATGCCCGGGATGCAGATGAGCACCCCGGCAATTCATTCACAACTTCTGACCAAAGCAAATCCTGTTCCGGAGATCTCGATACCGGGGTACGAATGCCGCCTGTTCCGCAAACGACATCCTGTCCACATCATCGGCAATCATGTGTGGTGGAAGGTCCATTGCGAAGGGCCGGGGCCGGATATTAATGGCACTGCTCATATCAGATACGTCGGGGATACCTTGAAGGGGAAAATACAGATGCATACCATTGAGGAAGGTCAGAAAAGATTTGATGCTCATATAACCGGTTTGCACACTGGGGCCCGTCGATAGGGGATGGTTTTTGGGTCAGTTGAAATGCGTAACATCTTGACGTTGTCCATTTTCTTAATGCAAAATTCAAAATTGCGTCTGAAAAGGTTTTTCGTTCAGACACTACTTGTAATTCCGCACCGGCAATACACGGTGATTTTCAGCCTCATCTGCCGGGCATGATCGCCGCAGTTTTCTACAAAAATCAAAGCTTATTGCAAACTTCTGAGACCGTTCAATGGTCCAGGGATAGCTGCAAGTCAATGCGATCAA
>JASFER010000300.1:0-7511 GCA_050124755.1 Desulfobacteraceae bacterium | reverse complement strand
ACGCTAATCACTCCGACCCCTGGCGTTTTGAGGGTTCCCGGGTAGGGTCGGGCTCTGTCCCGACCGGTGGGGATAAACCCCGCCCGCTTAATCTTTTAAGATAACCGCGTTCCACCAAAGATCGGATAAAATGTTGCACCGCATCATTTTGTCTGTTGACAAACCTATATAAGTCATTGATATTGGGATTTATAACCATTCTAACGTAATTGCGCACTGCAACAATTATACCTATTTATAGGAGGAAAATGATGGAAGCTTACCAAATAACAAAACAAGTGTTTGATTTTCAAAAAGGTACTTTTTCCAGTTGGTTTGATGTTTGGTCAATCTTGCAAGATCAAACCGACTTGACCGTGGACACGGTGTTAAACCAGGCAGGCTGGATTCCTGATGAAGGGCGCCAGGCTATATTAAATTGGGTAAGCGCCTGCAAGAACGAGGGTGATCGCTATAAAGCTTATGTGGAAGAAAGCTTTTCCGGCCTTGAAAAGCACCTTGTTCAAGAGATAAAGGCCGCACCTGCTAAAACTAAAAAGGCCGCCGCCGAAGAAGTGAAGGCCGCGTCTGCTCAAGAAACAAAGCAAGCCACACAATGACCGCTTAGCAAATAAGGAGAGATAGGTATGGATCAAAAACAATTGGTTAAAAAAATGATCGAATTTAACCAATCTACTTTTAACAATTCTTTTCAGGCTTTGGCATTGCTCCAAGACCAGTTCGAACGTATCGCTAACACCGCCATTGACCAGGCCAGTTGGATGCCGGCTGAAGGTCGCAAAGCCATTGAAAATTGGGTTGAAGCCTACAAGACCGGTCGCGATAATTTTAAAAGCCATGTCGATGACAGCTATAAACATGTTGAAAGGTTCTTCGCCGACTGATTGATAAGCGGCAATTTCAATTTAGGCATAGTAATAAAGAAGAAAGCGGCCTGCAGAGTGTAATTCGCAGCGCTGCCCCGTTAGGTTTCCGACCCTGCTATAAATGCCCAGCATATAGATTCTATAAATTAAATATGTTCTTCTGTCTTCCGGGAAAAGTGATCTTAATTTTGCTAAAAAAGAGAAAACAGGAGGAAAGTATGCAGAAAACAAAGCGTATTATCATTGCAACATTGTCAGGGATACTTTTCGGTTTCGTGTGTTTTGGTTTAGCGTCTGCCGGTCCATTGTCCATTCCCTGGCCGGCAGCGGTCCAGATCATCTTGAGTCGAACGCTCATTGGGTTGGCCATTGGGATCAGCTTTGCCTATCTGGGACATTGGGCCATACACGGACTTGCAATGGGTCTGGTGTTCAGTTTACCTTTGGCATTCAGCGGCCTGATGGCCCCGGAAAATCCTGCATTCAGCAAAGCCGCCATATTCATTATTACAATTGCCCTGGGCATGATTTACGGGCTTCTGATAGAACTGATCACATCTGTGTTCTTTAAGGCTAAAATTCAAAAAGGTGTATCTGCCGAGCAAGCCATTTTAAAGGAATCTTAGTAAATGGGTATTTATTAAACATAGAGGGAGAAACAACACTGACGGCTGCCCGATAGCTCCTGTGGCGGAATTTCCCTTTAGGTTTAGAAAAATCGCCAAGATTATAAGGGGGTGGTGCGTATGGACAGGATAAACCTGATCGCTTGAGATACTCAATTACCATTTTTTTAATCATTTCATTTTGTTCTTCTCATAACTCACAATTAAGGAGGTGACAGATGAAATGTATTTTACGTTATGCGAGTCTATCATTGGCGATGATGATATTGGCGTTGTGGATCTGCAGCCCGCTTCCAGCCGGCGCCGGTCATGATCAGTACAATGGAATCATACCCCTTAACGAAATCTACGAAAAACTCGGTGTCCCGGTCGATTCAGGGCACGGCCGGGGTCGTCATGGATGTCCGAGACCAAACGATTTTGAACTTCTGCTGGAATTGGAAGTGAATTATGTCGATGCGTCTTCGGACCTGCCGGCATTCTATCAAGTCACCGGAATGCTTTTTCCCAAGATCAGGTTCGAGCTGCGTCTACCTCCCAAAGATGAATGGAACAGGAAGTTTTACATGACCGGTTGCGGGGTATTCTGCGGAGGGTTGGATACGAATTTTCCGAACGGTCAATTTACAAATAACCTGAACTGGGGCCTGCTCAGGGGCTATGCAGCGGCTACAACGGATACGGGACATGACAATATGGGGCTGGGACGCACATATGCCGAATGGGCGCTGAACAATCGGGCCGGGGAGATCGACTGGGGTTTCCGCTCGATCCACGAGGTGACCCGCGTGAGCAAAGCCCTGATCTGCGCATTCTATAGCCGGCGACCCAAATACAGCTATTTCGCAGGCTGCTCCACCGGCGGCCGCCAGGCAGTCATGGAGGCGCTGCGTTACCCGAAGGATTTTGACGGTGTGATCAGCGGGGCTCCGGCCTTGGATTATACCGGGCTGGTTGCGACTTGGATGAGTTGGGTCGTTCAAGGGGTCGACGGCAACTTGTTCGACGCCAGTGATCAGGCCGCCATAGACCAAATTGTACTCGACCAATGCGACTCTCTGGATGGGGCGGCAGACGGTCTGATATCCGATCCACGCCTGTGTCCTGAAATCGACTTCAGTGCTGCCGGTCTTGATCCCGGGCAATTAGCGGCATTGAATCAACTTTACAGCCGACCGAAAAACAGCTCAAATGAAATCCTATACGAAGGCATGGTTCCCTATGGCTCGGAATTTTACTGGCCTATCTGGTTGCCGGGTGCGGAAGGCACTGCTGCTAATCCCTTGGCGCTGCAGTTGATCCGCCCTATCAACGACGTATTCCTGAAATACATGGCATTTGAGGTGGATGACGAAACATTCACCGCCACTGATTTCGATTTTGATACCACCCCGGACCAGCTTGAGTTCATGGGCCGGATTTACAACGCCACAGATACGAACCTTTGCAAGTTCAAGAAAGCGGGCGGAAAAATTATTATGTACCATGGCTGGGCGGATTCCATAGTGCCGCCGTTCTATTCCCTGGACTACTATGATCGGGTGGCAGCTGCAATGGGCGGTGTGAAAAAAACCCAAAAATTTTTCCGTCTCTTCATGGTGCCGGGTATGGACCATTGCTCGACCGCACAATCACTGGAGTTCAGTGGACTGGGTACGTCGATCGGACTGGACAATTTTGACGTTCTGGGGGCTTTGGAAATGTGGGTTGAAAAAGGCCGGCCGCCGGATAGCCTGGAGGCCAGCGGATGGACTCGCGATGGCTTGCCGATTGAGCAAGTCCTCTATCCGTACCGTTCCGACTTTGGGGATAACGATGACGGCGATGATGATTAAAGAATAGAGAATAATTGGAACGTAGAATGCAATTGAGGCAGGGTCCATTTTGACCCTGCCTCAAATTTAGTGGTTACAATACCTTGGTTCAAATGGAAGCATGGTGCAGGGATTTATTTTATCAGCAGGGAGAAAGAGAACATTGACCTGCTGATGATGGGAGAGCTTCCTTTTGACAAAAAAGATCCAATCAACAAAACGGCATAGAAAACAAAAAAGAGGACGATCGACGTCAAGCCAGACTTGAGAGCGATTTAAACGGCAGGTCTGGACTGAAAAAAGACAAGTTGACTTCATTTCTTAAAAAGCCCAGACAGGCCACCCAGCGGCCGTTAAGATTTATCAGATGGGTTGCGTAACCATTTATTTATAAATACTTCATGGGAAGAAATTGAAGCCTCTCTAAGAAGAATTTATGCGGTTTTTTGAGATACATTTTTGGACAACGTTGCCCTCCTCTAATCAAGCAACAATGGGGCACATAGTGTGTTGTCAGCACAAATTTACCCGGCACAACATCCTGTGTTGACAATAAGATTGACACACGAGTGTCGTTTTGGCATACTGCGACCCGCAAAAAGCATGCAAAAAGCTAGTTCCTATCTTTTCATACTCAGATCCGTAAAAAGCCAGTTCCAATCTTTTTGATCATCCCGGCATTTTCCGGGAACGCATCCAAAAGAAGAGGAATTTTTGAAAAAAATGAAGAGCAGATCGAGGAAGCGCTGAAGCGGGTGGCGGCGTGGGAAAAAAGCCACCCCCATACGTACAAGAAGTTTCCCTTCAATGAGCTCGATTAAGGCAGATCATCGAGCGCAGCAAGAGATTGAACGGCAGGATAAGGAGGATGCCATGCGAGAGAACCCGGTTTTAATAACCGATAGTCCATTAATGAAAAAAAACCGAACAAATGTCATTGTCTTTGTATTGGTTCTGCTTTTATCCCTGATGTTGCCGCCCATGGCGGCCGCCCGCTCCTCGTTTCACGCCTATGAACTGGCAAGAATCCGCAAAGCCAGGGACCTGATCGAGGCGCGTGAATATGAAGCCGCCTACAAAATTCTGGAATCATACGATGGCTACCACGGCCACTACGACAGGGATATCGAGTTGAAGGCCAGACACCGGATGGCCGATCTGCGGATGCGCAAGGACAAGGCCAACCCCTACTATCATCTGTTGTATGGTTGCACACTCATGCGCAGCGCGGCTGAAGCTGTAAATGACCATACAGCGCACGTGCACTGGGCGTACGCCCAAATGCTCAAAAAGTCGCCCTACCTTAAAATGATGCCCCGGTTGCTCTCCGCCGAGCTGTACAAATGGAACCTGTCCGCGGCCGAAAAAGGGTTTGCCCCCTCCCAGGAGGAGCTCGGGATGGTGCTCTCCGCGGGCACCGGGCCGCAAACCGATTACACCCAGGCCTATATGTGGCTGAAGCTGGCCTGCGACCGCTATGCCGGGGCGCCGGCCAGGGACGGGGCCAGGGCCGGCCGCCGCATGGCTCTGGTCAAAGCCCACATGGCCATGCTGGAAAGGAAACACCTCAGCCCGCAACAGGTCAAAAAGGCCGTAAAGATGGCCCGCAAATGGGAGAAAAAGCATGCCCACGCCTGGAAAATCTGGCCGGTTGCAGACCAGGATTATTAACCCATGGCTGACAAAGGAGTTCATGATGCCCAAACCTGAAACAGCGAAGACCGTGATGTTTTGCCTGGCGCTTTTGGCTTTGGCGGCGTTTTGTTCACCGGCTGTCTGCCCGGCCGGGGAAGAAGAGCGCGAGGATGAGATGTCGGATGCGCAAAAGGTCCGCCGCGCCCTGCAAAAGAGACTAAAGAGCGGGGAACCGTTTGTGCCGGCGCCCGGTCCGTCCGGAACCATACCGAAGATCGGCCGCCGGCCGGCAAAGGTCAGCCTGGACGCGGCGGACAAGATCATCGCCGGGTTGGCGGCCAAGAAACTCACGGATGCGCAAATGGTGGTTCAGTCAAGGAAAATGGCAGAGGACCATGAACAGTGGGTTAAGATATTAAAACGCCTGGCCGAGATGGGCAACCATAAGGCCATGTACATCCTGGCCGGCAAGATGATCTCTTCCAACGAGACCATGCCCTTTTATGACCCTGATGAAGGGTTCCGGCTGCTGGTAACGGCAGCCAGGGCCGGCGACGCCCAGGCCCAGTGGCAGCTGGCTTCGGCGCTCGGGCAGGACCCCTATTTTTCCACGGACTTTTTTGTACTGCAGCTGGAGCGGTTTCGCTGGCATTATGCCGCCGCAGAGCAGGGCTATGCCCATGCCCAAATGGATCTGGGACAAATGCTGGAAAATGGGGATGTGCAGAACAGGTTCGACAACCAATTCCGGCTTCCCCCGGAGGATTGTATTGAGGCTTATAAATGGCTCACGCTGGCCATCAGGCGCTACACTGCGGTGCCCATAGAAAAAGGCTCCATCAATGCCGAATGGAACGGTTTTGCCTTAAGTTCCCGCAAGTGGATGGTCAAACAAGGCGATATCAATCAAGAGCAGATCGAGGAGGCGCTGAAGCGTGTGGCGGCGTGGGAAAAAAGCCACCCCCATGCGTACAAGAAGTTTCCCTTCAATGACCTCGATTAAGGCAGATCATCGAGGGCAGCAAGAGATTGAACGGCAGGATAAGGAGGATGTCATGGGAGAGAACCCGGGTTCAACCGATAGTCAATTTATGGATCAGACCTTTGAAGGCGTGCAGGACGCAGTGAACACGTGGGCTAGTAATCAGAAAGCGGCCCTTGATAAGGTGGCCACGAATCTTTCCGCGCTGAGCGCTTATCCCCCCTTTGTCAAGGCAGCCGCGTGGATGAGCATGGGCATCGCCAGCGTACGTACTTTTTTCCCCCATTCCGCCCTGGTGGCCTGCCTGGACAGCATTGCCATACCCGTGGCCATGGTGGGGTTCACCGTGGATTTTTTCCAGTCCCGGTACAATAACTATGTGGACCGGCTCAATGCCATGATGGCGGGCCAATACCAAGCAATCATGGATGTCCTCAAAGACGCGGTGGATCAAGCTAAAATAAATTTTCTGGATAAAGACTTTAACGGTTTTGGCTCTTACGTCCTCGCTACCACCAGGGATGTTTTGAAAAAACGTCAACCGTATCTTAATGAAGGACGTCTGCGATCCCACGTCATAAAAGTGCTCACAGAAAAGCAGTATGGCATCATCGAGATAGGCAACAAAGTCATTCGAGAGCGCACAAGCAAGGGGTTTGCAGCGCTTGCCGAAAAGACATTCAAGCTCTACCAGGGTACGGATCTTGCTTGGGGCACCAATGAAATCAGGCATCTTTATTATGATACAACCCACGATATGGATCATCATTTTTTGACGGCCTTCAACTGCCCATATGATCCCAAACTTGGCAGACGGTCATGCCAGGATGTGCCGCTGGCTGTCATCCATCCGCAGCACGTTGTTTCTTCCGACTTCTTTGCATGGTTTCTGGATAATCTCTGGAAGCTGGAAGTGGAGATGGAGCCGGGGATCGATGCCTTTTTCGGCAATGACAGAGTTTATGTCTATGCGTCGGACAATCCCGATACCAGGCTCGAGGACATGGTGACCAATATCCGCAAGGGCGTATATCCTGATCTGCGCGCGAGGATTGTTGCGGCGGACGAGAAGTTATGGGCTCGGAGGCGGGCTTTTTGATAAACGGCTGCGGCCATGGGACCGCTTGATTGATGACTTTTCCAAAAACAGGGAGGAAATGAATTATGGCTTTTGATTCCTTTATCAAATTCGACGGCATCGAGGGCGAGAGCATGGACGCCGAGCACAGCGGATGGATCGAGATTTCATCGTACCGCCATGGTATCCGGCAAAAGGCTTCGGTCACGGCCAGCAGTGCGGGCGGGGCCAGCTCGGGAAGGGGGGATTTCGGCGACTTTTTGTTCACCAAGCAGATGGACAAGGCCAGCCCCAAGCTGGCGATCTGTTGCGCCGCGGGCACTCATTTCGACAAGGTGGTGTTGGATATTTGCCGCGCGGGAGATGGAAAACTCAGGTACATGCGATATGAATTGATCAATTGCATGATCAGCGGCTATTCGGCGGCGGGCGCCAGAGACGTTCCGGCTGAAACCGTGACCCTCGATTTCGCCAAGATCAGTATTATCTACACCCAGCAAAAACGCGACG